>JBKQQP010000052.1:0-3877 GCA_052144335.1 Syntrophales bacterium | reverse complement strand
CGCCGACCCCAAGAAGCCCGTGAGCGAACTATGGGAGGAAATGACCGTATATGGTCACAAAAACGGCGAGAATCATCCGGTAGTCGGCGCGGCAGGCCGCGACATGATGGATAGACCCATCGAGGAGGCAGGCTCTGTCTTATCAACGGCCAAATCATACCTCTCTTTATACCGTGATCCGGTAGTTGCGAAACACGTCTCTAAATCCGAGTTCCGAATCAGGGACCTCATGAACTTTGATGACCCGGTGAGCCTTTATATCGTCACTCAGCCCAATGACAAGACGCGCCTGCGCCCCCTGGTCCGTGTTCTGGTCAACATGATCGTGAGACTTCTGGCCGATAAGATCAAGTTTGAAAAGGGGCGGCCAAAGCCCGAATACAAGCACCGCTTGCTTATGATGCTCGATGAGTTCGCAAGTCTTGGAAAACTTGAAATCATGCAGGAGTCTTTGGCCTTCGTCGCTGGCTACGGCATAAAGTGCTACATCATCATCCAGGATATAAACCAGCTCCAAAACCGGGAGACTGGTTACGGCAAAGACGAAACAATCACATCCGCCTGTGGTATCCAAAACTCTTTTGCTCCCAACCGTTTAGAGACCGCCGAGCATCTATCAAAACTCACCGGGCAGACCACAATCGTAAAAGAGCAGATCACGACCAGCGGTCGGAGAATGAGCGCACTTCTTGGCCAAGTATCGAGGACCATCCAGGAAGTCCAGCGTCCACTCCTGACGGTTGATGAAGCGCTTCGGATGCCGGGACCCAAAAAGGACGCGCACGACCGCATCGTTTGCGGCTGCGACATGGTTGTTTACTGCTCCGGATTTCCGGCGATTTATGGCCGGCAGCCTCTATATTTTCAGGATCCCGTTTTCCAGGCCAGAGCAGAGGTCCCTCCGCCCAAAGAGACCGATAGGCTATTGTCTTTAACGCAGCCCGGCCAAAGGATTGTTTTGTGAGCCTGGTCAAAGGGTTTGTCTTAACGGCCTGGGGTGTTTTCGCTCTGGTGGCCGTCTTCATCTTGAACGGAGCTCGTGTCAACAGTACGGCGAGCTTCCCGCGCGGTCTGTATTGGAAAATCAATGCGCCATTTAAAAAAGGTGATCTCGTGATCTTCTGTCCGCCAAAAACCCCTGTTTTTGCTGAAGCCAAAGAACGGGGCTATATCGGGGCAGGATTTTGTCCGGGCGGGTATAGGGAAATGATTAAGAAGATAGTCGCTACAGAGGGAGACCGAGTGACCATTTCTGAAAAGGGCGTGGCCGTAAATGGTGTGCCGATCTTTGACAGCATGCCATCCACCGAGGACAGGGCAGGGCGGCCGATGCCGCATTATGAGACTGACTGTACGCTTAAAAACAACCAGGTGCTGCTCATGTCGGACTATAACCCGCTTTCGTTTGATGGCAGGTATTTCGGGCCGATTAACTCGGCCCAGATCCGGAGCGTTATCCGTCCGGTTCTAACCTGGTAGGGCAGGGGGTCTACATTCCAGAAGAGGAGTGACAAGATGAAGGAACTAACTAAAGAAGTGCTTTTTGACGCCAAGGAAGATGCGGCCGAAGCGCTACGCGAGAAACTGGCTGATATGGAGACGCCCGGCTTTGAGGTGGAGTTTGATCCGGAGGAAGCCGAACTCGCGGGGGCCTTCGTTGAGGACGCGTTGAGTGAGCAGGACGCGCTAGACAGCAGTCCAGATTCATTGGGAAATCTGGATAATTGAACATGGCGAAAGGATTTAACCCGAAACAATCTCTTAGACAACTGAACCTGTTCGATGACTGGTTGGTTGTCAGGGATACAACAATATCGCCTGACAAGTCCCGCTATGTTCTCGCAGAGCGTTTGGCTGAAAAGCTCGACAAGGATGGAGAAATCACTTCCAGGTTCTTAACTGTTGAGGCCAACCGTGTTTTCGGCGGCACTCAGGCGGAAGGCGTCTATTCTTCAAAAGACGCATACGACGCGATGGAAGTGGCCTTTAACATTCATCTGAGCAAAACGGAGAGAACCGATTGGAATAGAAGTGGTGCGGATTGGGCGAGGAACAAAGCCCAAGAATTAACTCAGCGCGTCTCAAAGCTGCCCACGCAATCCAGGCGTGATGAAGAGATGGAGGAGTTTCAACAATTCAGCACCCCTCCTGCTTTATCGTTCGTGGCGAATTGGGTGGCAAATATCCAGCCCACGGATGTGATGATGGAGCCGTCTGCCGGTACCGGTGATTTGGCAATATGGCCGAAAATCGCTGGAGCTGAGGTTGTTCTAAATGAACTATCTCAAAGGCGGCAGGATTTGCTCGCCGATTTGTTCCCGGAAGCAACGCTTTTTAAAGAAAACGCGGAACAGCTAGACAATGTATTGCCTCTCGATGTCGCTCCCACCGTTATTGTGATGAATCCGCCGTTTTCATCATCGGCAGGACGTGTGCAGGGTCAACGCGACACGTCGATTGGCGCCCGTCACATCGAGCAGGCTTTGAAACGGCTTCAGGATAACGGCCGGTTGGTTGCTGTTGTCGGGAAGGGCATGGCCTTGGACCGACCGGCATTCAGCAAATGGTGGAAAGAGATAGAGGGGCGATATAATGTCCGTGCCAACATTGGCATATCCGGCAAGGAGTATGGGAAGTATGGCACGACCTTCGATAATCAAATTCTGATTATCGACAAAACTGGAAGCACCATTCAAGGCGTATTAACAGGCAGGGTCGAATCGGTTGCAGATTTACCCATATTATTGGAGGGCATAAGAAATGAACGTAAGCCTATTCAACGAAGCGTCGTTAAATCAACAGTCAACAAGGATTCTCGAACAGTATCAGATACCGTTCGATCCATCGACGGAACTGGCGGGCCTGGCTCTGATCCGAGAAGCACTGGAACGAGGCCTCCTGGAGACGGGGGAGATACAGGAGCCTCTGCTACTGATAGCAAAACTCTCGGTGAATCCGGAATTAGCCATGTCGTTAATGACGGAATCGGAGCCGGGAGTGGAGTTCGAAATGGAGCTGTCAGATACATTGGAAGAAGCGGCGGCAGAGATCCTGGAGGAAATAATGGCGTCAATAAAGGGAGCAACGTTAGCACCGTTACAATAGAGACCAAGAGCGGTGAAGTAAGCGAGTTTTCCGATTCCGTATTTGCGCATTACACCCCCCAGCGTCTAACCATTCCAGGCGCATGGCAGCATCCGGGAAGACTGGTGCAGGCCGCGGCGATGTCAGCCGTAGAACCACCAGCACCGACCTATTCACCCACATTGCCAGAGAATCTCATACGAGACGGTTTGCTCTCGTTAGCCCAACTGGAGGCCGTTGTCTACGCCGGGCAAGCGCATTCAGGTTTTTTGCCGAACGGAACACGCAAGGGTTTTTTCATTGGCGATGGGACCGGCGTGGGGAAGGGTCGGGAAATATCCGGCATCATCCTCGACAACATGATGCATGGCCGCAACAAAGCCGTCTGGATATCTTTTAACGAAGGCCTGATTGAAGATGCGAGGAGGGACTTTGCAGGTGTAGGCGGCGATCCCGGGAAGATATTTTTCCAGGGGAAAACAAAGGCCGGAGGTGAAATCACTCAAAAGGAGGGCATCTTGTTCACCACCTATTCAACGCTGCGTGGTGGTGAAAAAAAACAGGCCAATGACCAAGGCCAAAAGGCGGGCAAGACGCGGGCTGAGCAGATCATAGAGTGGCTGGGCAAAGATTTTGATGGCGTGATCGCGTTTGATGAAGCGCACAGCATGGGTAACGCCATTGCCATTAAAGGAAAACGCGGCGTCAGAAAACCATCGCAGCAAGCGATTGCCGGAATCAACCTGCAACACGAGTTGCCTCATGCGCGAGTTCTCTATGTTTCAGCGACAGG
>JBKQQP010000051.1:0-22210 GCA_052144335.1 Syntrophales bacterium | reverse complement strand
ATAGGAGATTGATTTTAAAGATTGTGATGATACACATAAAATAAAGAACAAAAACTTCCATCACCATATGAGTAAACAAGAGACTTGCTTTTTTACATAGGAGGAAGGAAGAGATGAAAACACGATTATCGACAACACCTATAAATCCTTAGAGATCATGGTTAGCTTTACTTGAAAGATACGGGCAGAAAAGTATTCGACGCTTACAAGGGATGTCTTACCATCGCCACTCAGATTTTTCGAAGTCAATAATAACATTTTACGGATGCGCAAATCAGTATATGCCCGATTGCGAATAGATGCACCAACTCCATATTCTGATATTAAATAACAGGTTTCGGTGGAAGAGTAAACCAAAGGAGACAATTAACTACCATACCGTAGAGGAGGTGTATCATGGCAAAGGAAGAAGAAAAGAAGGAAATTGTAAAATCAGAATCACGGCCACTCACGCCGTTCAGGGATCTTGACAAATGGTTTGAGGATATTTTTGTCAGACCGTTTACTCCATTCAGTTTTCCCAGGCTAAGAGTCGCCACAGAAGAGATTATGCCCGATGTGGACATATTTCAGACTGACAAAGACGTGGTGTTGAAGGCGGAGCTTCCAGGCATGAAAAAGGAGGACATCGAAGTGACTTTAAAGGCTGGCACCATCACCATTTCCGGAGAGAAAAAGAAGGAAGATGAAGCTAAGAAGAAAGACTATTACAAGTACGAGAGATCCTATGGTTCCTTCTGCCGCACCTTCAGTCTTCCCGCGGAAGTTAAGGCCGACAAAGTGAAGTCAACGTTCAAGGATGGAGTTCTCGAGGTAATAATGCCCAAGAGTGAGGAAGCCAAAAAAAAGGAAGTGAAAGTTAAAATCGACTAAGGAGATTACAGGCTCGTCCTCCCTCATTTTCGCAAAGGCGGACGAGCCTGTAGCAAAAATTACAACGGAAGGTGTATTTGCTGAAAACACCTACAACTAAATGAATTTGAAAAGTCCTGATGTTGTGAATTACGACTTGAAAGGTTCGACACAGAATTAAGACTCGCCGCGAAGCGGCGTCGGCTTGAATGAATTGTTAGGCCTACCGCCGCGTTTGTTGGTGCCTGACACCTTGCATCACCGAACCGACGCATAGTGATATCAGCGCGCTAAGATTGATCACCTCACTGACGTCTGGCTTTGGCCAGAAGCGCGAGCCTTTCTATCACTTCGGAGCGAGTTCGCCGAACCAGTAGGCAGCCGTGACACCGCCGTCCATGAGGAAGTCGCTGCCGGTGATGAACGCGCCGTCCGGCCCCATCAGAAGAGCGCCAACGGCCCCCACCTCATCTGGGGTGCCGCCGCGCCCGGCAGCGGACAACTCGATCATGCGCCGGTATCCCTCGCCGCGCGGACCGGTGAGCTCGTCCTTAGCGAGAGGCGTGAAGATGATGCCGGGGCTTATCGTGTTGACCCGTGCGCCGCGCTTGCCCCACCGCACCGCCTCGGCCATTACCCGCAGCGAGTTCCCGCGCTTGGAGACCTGGTAGGCGTAGAGCGGGTCCGTCACTTGGTCCGGCTGGAGCATCGGAAGAGCGAGCAACTCATCGGTGGGCGTGGTCGCCAGCGCCTTGCTTTGCTCGGGCGTCAGTGCCGGGAGGCGGTGCCCCGATTGCGAGGCGATAACGATGCCCGCTCCGCCGCGCGCGATGACGTTGCCGAATTCCTCGAGCACGAGCGCGGTACCATACAGATCAACGGTTAGAATCGCGGCCGGCGATGCCTGCGTGGGAGAGACGCCGGCCGCATGGATGAGGCCGGTTATGGTGCCGATCGCCGTGGCTGTCTCGACGAGCGCGTGGACCGACTTGCGCGAGGAGACATCGACGATTGCGGTGCTCACCTCGAACCCGGCATCGCTGAGGACTTTCGCGGCCGCATTGACGTTATCTTGGCGCAGATCAGCCAGTAGGATGTGCTTGCCTGCGCTGACGCGCCGCGCAATCGCCTGACCGATCGATCCGGCACCGATGACGACGATAACATTGGTCATTGCAATCTCCTTTCTCGAACTAGACCACCTCGCCTAACTCTTGGGCCTTCGTAGAACTTTGGTCCCGCTTCTGCAGGCAGACCTGAATGCCTAGGCTACTTCTTGCGGACAGTCAGATTCACCGTCTTGTATCCATACATGCTGCACGTGGCTGTCACCTCCAGCTCTTCATACTCGGCAGCGTGCACATTATATGTGTATGTGAATGTTGCTTGGTCAGGTTGATTCTTATAAGTATTCTTCATCACGTCGACTCCGTTCTTCTTGATTTCAACATATTTTATGTAGTGATAATTGGGAAAAGAAGACGGGTGCGTGATCGTGACTGTCAGCATCTGCGTGCTTGCATCATATTCAAGTTTCACGTCCTCTGGCGATGTTGCAAAAGACATCTGTGGACAAAGACAACAAAGAATCGATAAGATCAAAAATGCCTTCCATGAAAGAATCGAGGGACTCACTCGTCGCTTCATCGTTCACCTCCATATTTTACCTACAGGTCAGGATGATTTCCAGAGAAAACCACATTCCGTTTATATTCTCCTTTTTAGTATCATGAATCCCATTTGAAATCTACAATGACAATCAAAGATGGCAGTTTGTGGAGGAAGAAGCAGAGCTTTTTTGACATCCGGGAAATATGGAGGGGAAATCTACCTACTTCGCCGTCCCTTCGCTTACTTTTTTCGCCATTTCTTCGGCGGATTTAGTAGCTCGGTTGATAGCGTCAGTGGCCTGTTTGGCTTTTTCTATAGCCGGCTGAGCTTGCTCTGCACCGCCCATCATGACTGCAGCTATTGGTTTGGCGAAGTACTTCGCCAAATAAATCGCAGCAGCGATGAGTATCACGATTATCACAAACAAAACTAATTTCGAGATACCTTTCTCGTTCTTCATTGTTTTTGTCCTCTGTTAGAACAAGTATATCCCTGTCAGTGTTCTGGTTAAATTTTACCTTGAAAGCATAAGGAAAAGGATATTGTGTGTCAATGGGATAATACCGTAAATTGTGTGCTCGGGTGTCGGCGTTCGTCATCAAGGGTAAATTGTGTTTATTGCGCCTTTCTATCCATTATCAATAAAATCATGTGGTCACTGAACCCAGCGATTTGTTATCAGCCTCGGAACCAGTCGATAAAGTTACTGTCTATCTAATTGCAGGATGGATATGGTTACACCAGAGAATTCCCCATAGAAAGATACTTCAGGGATGTCCTGATAATCTCCATTTATGAAGGTACAAACCAGATTTAGAGAATGATTGTAGCACGTGATATACTGCGCAGCGTAAAATGATTGGCATGGACATTCATAAAATCATAAATAACTTTTTGCCAGTTACTTTCTTTGGGTAATCATCAGTTTTCATGCCTGCATAACCTACTCACTTTGTAAGTGTAACAATACTATCGTTTTTATCTCTTTCTTCCTTGTTGATTTTTTACTTTTTCCACTTCATGCAACATTTGATTTGGTAATCAACAGTCGCATTTGCTATTATTCCTCAATGCTAATTATCAATTTAGGAAAGTTATTATGAAGACAGCTTCAAAGATTTCACTTATAGTTTTGCTGTTGGTTAGCTTTTCTTTTCCATTAGCAGACAGGGCATATGCGATGACTTAAATGGAATATTACATCTAATCTACGATAATGCACTTTGTAATATTAGTAGAGGCAGGCGAAATGCCTGCCTCTAACATCAATTAGAGAGGTATATAGTCTCATATTCTACGCTGAGTAAATTTACTCTCTTTCATTCATGCAGGTTTCACACCGACCGCAGCGGATACAGTTGCTCCCGACCGTTCCTTTCTTAATTGTCTCTCTCTCATATGCAGAGCCACGGCACACAGTCCACCAATTATGCTGCAGATGGAGAAAATGTAATATGCAAGATTAAAAGAATGGGTCTGTTCGACGATATATCCCACGATATAGGGAGCCAGAATGCCTCCTGCAGAAGAGAAGGTCAGTGCGACACCATGAGCCTTTCCAGCATCATTCTGGTGAAAGAGGTTCATGGCCACAACCGTAGCAATACCGAGGCAAGGCATGATAAAAAATAGGGCAACCGAGAAGAAGAGTAGGCATAATTCAAGCGAAGATGTGATAACGGCCATGGTCATAAAGGGAGCAGCAATGAAGCAGCAGAAAGCATACCAGTTTGCTTTATATCCCTTTCCCTTATCGGTGACCCACCCCACTATGATCATTCCTGCAGCTCCGAGAATCCAAGGAACGGACGAAAGGAACCCGGATTTTAGGATCGACGATCCTCTTGCCATGACTAGGTACGTGGGAAGCCAGTTCAAAGTTGCCCAAAAGCTCATAATGTAGAAAAACCAGCTTGCAGACAAAACCCAAACCCATGGATTCTTCATCATTTCCGTAAATGTCGAGCCGGTTTCTGCCTGACCGGAAGGTATATGATAATGAGATTCTATGTATGCGGCCTCTTCAGGTGTGACAGACGGATGCTGTGAGGGCTTATCCCTTACGATGATCCAGACCACGACACCGATAATAACGCCACCGAAACCGAAGATATAGAACACCCACCGCCATCCATAAGCTGCCAGAAGGGAACCGCTAACGAGGTTGCCCACAACGATGCCTATTGGAATAGCTGAAGCATACAATCCAGTTGCGGTGCCTTTTTCTTTAGGGGTCATCCAGTTACTGACGACCTGTGCACAACTAGGAGGCATAGGCCCCTCAAACATTCCAAATAATACTCTGATTAACATCAAAGAAATGAATCCACCCGCCATTCCTGTAGCCCACGTTGCAAGGGACCATAAAACCATTATCCCCGACAGAAGAACTCGATTAGACATTTTCTGAGCGATCCAACCCGCAGGGAAATTAAGCATTGTATAGCCAATAGTAAAACCACTGAATATGAGACCCAGTTGGGAAGGTGATAGACCAAATTCTTTCATGACCGTTACGCCGCAGATCGCCAGATTGACTCTATCCATATAGCCGACCAGGAATAGGATAAAGCTAATTATAACAACAAGCCATCGATATTTACCTTTAAACATTGTCACTTCCTCCTTTTATATAATAAGAAATTATTTAACACCTGTCAGAAGAATAGAAATTCTTGCGCATCGCGCTTCTAAGTTCACCGCGAAGATCTGGATGTGCGATATTGATCAAGGCTTCGGCACGTTGTCTTCTCGATTTAAATCTTAGGTCCGCGATCCCATATTCAGTCACGACATACTGGGCAAAGGTTCTGGGAACGGTGATGGGTGTTCCGGGAGGGAATTCCGGTACAATGGCCGAAGCTAGCGAACCGTTCTTGAGTGTCCGTGAGGAGTAGATCAAGGTAATGCCCCTTCCTCCCTTAGAGTAATAAGATCCGATCATAAAGTCGAGCTGCCCGCCGGAGCCTGTAATCATCCTGTGACCGAGACCCTCGGAACAAATCTGGCCTGAAAAATCTACCAGAAGCGCCATATTCATAGCGACCAGGTTTGGGTGTTGAGCGATAAATAAAGGGCTGTTTGTGTAGGATACGGGATGGAATTCACAGTTGGGATTATCGGTGACGTGGTCGTACATGCCGGGATCTCCCAAACAGAAAGTGGCGACTGTGACGCCTTTATGGTAAGGCTTTCGGGCATTCGTCACTATTCCTTTTTCCTCAAGTTGGGGTAGCCCGATGGGGAACATCTCTGTATGAACGCCCAGATCATGCTTACCATCGAGTCCTGAGATTACGGCTTCCGGAATGGGGCCAATCCCCATCTGAATCGTATCGCCATCCTTGATCAGCCCAAGCACATATTCGGCAATCTTCTTTTCCTTCTCACCGGGGGCCGGCCTTCCCAATACGGCGATCTTCGATGATTTCTCCACGAAGAAATCGAATTCGGAAATGTGCATCCAGTTGTTGCCGAAGGTCATGGGCATTTGGTCGTTTACCTCTCCGATAACTACACGCAGCTTCCCTGAAGCCCTTCCCTTTCTGATCGCGTCCATAGTATAAAAATTATTTAAGCCAAGGCTAACAAATCCCCTGCTGTTGGGAGGGGTCACCATGCTAATATAGACATCAGACCAGGCGGCCATTTTTTCTCCGGAATCACAGGCTGCAGTGGGATAAAAGTCGGCTAATCTGCTTTCATTAATCTTTCTGCTGAACGTCGATCCGAAACAGGGGTTGTAATTAATGTGTCCATCAATCTTAGACATATAGCCTTGGTCATAGAGTTTCGAAGCTGCGATCGGTAGTGAATCCCCGATCTGTACCCCCTCTAGATCCGCCCACCTGTCGAGGATGGCGTGAAACATGTCCGGCGAGCAAGAGCCAAGAGCTAGTCCCGTACCCACAAAATCCCCCGACTTTATCTTTTTTGCTGCCTCTTCAAATGAAATCACTTTTCTCTTATAATGTTCTTTCCAATCCATCTTTTTCATCCTCCTTTTGGCAGCTTATTACCCTCTATAACTTTATGATGTTCTTTCTGCATTACGGGCAGATGATCATCCCATGGCTCCAGTTACTGGAATTTGGCTATCGAAATGGGCCATGGCGAACTCTTAAAAGATGCAGAGAATTCGGTTAGCATCTAATATATTCCTCTCCTTGAGAGCTGCCCTTTATCTTCTTGTTCCTTATTCATTCGCTGATCTTTGCGAGTTTCTTTGCGAGCGCCATCTTCTGGTTCAACTTGCCAAGCCGCTGGTACATAACCCTCTGGCTTTGAGGAGGTCCTGCACCGTGCATGCTTTCCACCAAGCAGGTCCCCCCCGTCATATTTTCGAGGAGTCTGAGGATTTTCATGCGCGTTTCAGCGGGGACATTATCGACACCAGCCATATATTTCTTAACGTACATACCTATCTGCGGACTCCTCAGGTCTTTATCAAAGGGAAGCGTGGCCATGATGCCGCCTGCGATGTCATGGGCAAGCCGGGAAATCTCATAGATGTGCCGTGTAATATTGTGTTTGGTACAGTTGGCCAAAAGCGGATCGGGATAATATGAACCACTTTTGGTTTTCGAACCCATGGCGGAGCACGCTACCGATCCGGCATAGACGGTTTCGGCAAGGTGAGTCATCTCGACTAGTTTATCTTTAACGTGGGAAGCGTTTATCGTTCCCTGGTACTGGGCCGCTAAGGCACTTGCCCCGATGATGATATCCGATACCCCTCCTTTGCATCCCCCGTAGTTTTGTCGGTGCATTGTGGCAAAACGCTCAACGAGCAAACCGCTGAACTCAATCTCGCCGCACATGAATACCCTCTCCCAAGGAACAAAGACGTCGTCAAATATAACCAAGGCTTCACCACCGACCACGCCAAACTCGGTATTGCCTGCGTCGATACCTTTTTCAAGTTTCCTTTCTTCATTGGACTGGCGACCGAATATCATTGTGATGCCCTTTGCCGTCAATGGGATCGCCGCTGCTACCGCATAGGCCTCATCGCCCTTTGCCATGTTCTGTGTGGGCATAATGATGACCTCGTGGCTATTGATCGCCCCTGTTTGGTGTGCCTTGGCACCGCGGATGACAATGCCGTCTTCTCTTTTTTCCGTGACATGCGTGAAAAGGTCGGGATCGCTTTGTTGACTGGGACGCTTGGATCGGTCTCCCTTAGGATCGGTCATGCCGCCGACGACCATCAGGTTCTTCTCTTGGATCATCTTCAGATATTCGATGAAACGGCTGAAATACTTTGTTCCATGCGCCTCATCTATTTCGTACGTAGTCATATACAGCGCATTCATGGCATCAAACCCGACGCAGCGCTGATAACAACTTCCCGTTTCGTGCGAAATGAGCCGCAGCATCTGCACTTTTTTTATAAGGTCATCGATGGACTGATGGATGTGGGTGAAGCGGTTAATTTTGTTGCCACTGATATGACTGGTTGCAGTCATCAGATCTTCATTTTCAGGTCTCAGGGCTAACTCATAGGTCTTCGAGGCGGAATTGATATGAGGAATGAAGGCCGAATGTGTCGTCACATCCTCAACTTTCTTCCCGTTGTAATAAACATTCAGTTTCTGTTGCTTCAAGCTCTTGACATAATCTGCTTTAGTCTTGATCATTCTCCATTACTCCAATATTTCTTGTCGATTTTCCAGATTTCAGACCCCCGGCCGTGAGCGATAATAACTTTCCATCATCGGCTGGAATTAGATACATCTCCAATCACAATAATTGTTACCTCGATTCGTGTTCATCTGTATTTCAGATAACAGATGTTATACCGCGTCCTCGGCCACGGCGATTACCGGATCGGGGACGGCCTTCTGTTTCAGACTTTCCCGGAGGGCGCGAACTTTCTTCTCTCTGCCATAGAGGATCAAGAAGAATGTGGCTGATATCAGGGCAAAGACGGCCATGATGTAATAGGCCACATTGAATGAATTGGTCGTCTCCAAGATGTATCCCACCATGGAGGGTCCGAGGATACCGCCGAGCGAGAGCATCGTCACGATCATCCCGAAGGCCTTGGCAACGTCGGCCCGGTCCCAGAGTTCCCACACCAGGACCGAACTCACTGACATGACCGCCCCGATGCAGAAGAGGGATACGGAGAAGCAGGCGAGGCTCACATAGGTGTCAGGAGTGATGACGGCATAGGCGGTGAAGGGGGCGCATACGATGAGCACGCCGGCGCACCAGTTCGCCTTGTATCTCTTGCCGGTATCGGACAGTCTTCCGATGATGACCATGCCCAGGAAGGCTGCGAACCAGGGAATAGCAGAGAGAAGGCCGGATTTCAGGAGTGTGACCTTTCTTGCCATTACGAAGTAGGTGGGAAGCCAGTTAAGGTCGGCCCAGAAAAGGAAGCTGTAGAAAAGGTCGAGGGCGCCGAATAGCAAGAGGGTGGGATCCTTCAGCATCTGACCCATGGTCATCCCTTTGGCGGACCCGGTGGTGGAGACGTGGTAGTCGGCCTCGATGAGCTTCAGCTCCGCTGGCGTGACAGAAGGATGTTCCCGAGGGGTATCCCGCACGACGAACCAACTGATAATACCGATCACGATTCCTGCTCCACCGAACACGTAAAACACTGAGCGCCAGCCGAATTCCGTGACGAGATAAGCGCTAGCTAGTGTCCCGAGCACGACGCCAATAGGGAGCGCCGAGGTATAGGCCGAGCCGGCGAAGCCTTTCTCTTTGTTGAGGGTCCAGTTATTGACCACGTAATTGATGGATGGAAACATAGGACCTTCCGCCATCCCGAATATGAGTCTCGCCAGGAAGATGGTGAGGAAGTTAAACGAGAAGCCTGTCAGAAAAGTTGTTATAGACCAAAGAATCAAAATGACGGTCACGACCTTACGGGCGGAAAATCTCTGGGCGATGAAGCCTCCAAAAAACATGAGCACCATGTATCCGATCTGAAAGCCGCTCAAAACAATCCCTAATTCCGAAGGGCTCAGTTTAAACTCTTTCAGGATAAGTGGCGCTGCCACGGCCAGATTAATTCGATCCATGTAAGAGATCATAACAACGAGAAAGAACCACATAATAATTTTCCAACGCAATTTATCATTCAACATTTCCCGCCCCCTTTATTAAATAATTATCTTTTCCTACGTGTGCAGAACTTACGCTTCTGCTGATAATCTTCTAAAGAGCTCCGTTGCACTGCTAGCAGCGAGTTCTACCCCGATTCCATGGCCACCTGCTTCCGCCGAACTGAAATATAGCCCTTTGATCGGGCTTTCCACGGACGGTCTTCTTTCTTGAATTTGATCGATCGTCTGCCCGGCGCCTATAATGTTTCCTTCCTCACCGGCATACGCTCGAATAAGCATGGGGGTGTCGAGCTTATGCCACAGGACCTTACCCTTCGCCTCCGGATATGCCGCGTAAAAAGAATTAAGCATCACCCTTCTCCATCTCGCCCAATCCTGTTTCAACGTGCATGCGGATCCGAAAGAAATCAGCTGCTGCCCGGAAGGTCCGAGATCAGGATCGTAATTTGTGGGCGATACCAGCATGCCTCCTACGATGTCGGAAACAATGCCTTCACTCATTCCCTCCGTGATCTGTAGGATGGGGGAGAACTTTCCCGGCATGAACATGAGGAGCTGGTCCTCTGTGATTTTTTCTTTCAAGGCCACTTTGAGCATGGCGGCCTGATAAGAGTATGTGAGCGAATGTATCTTTTTCACATATTCAGAGGGGAAGTATCCATCTCCAACAAGTGTTTTTACCGTGGCCTTGATGTCTGCATTGCTGATGATAACGGGAGCAAGCAACTTCTCCCCACCTTCAATCAAAACCCCGGCTGCAGCCCCGTTTTCAATGATGACCTTACGAACGCGGGTGTGAAGCCTTATCTCCCCTTTGTTTTTTTCGAGGATAGAGACAAACGCGCCCGGTATGGATATGCATCCGCCCCTCGGATAGGCGCTGCTTTGGCTCTTGACCGTGTCCCGGAAGCATTTGATGAATTCTCCAGTACTGGTTTCCGCAAGGGGTATGCAGAAATACTGCGAGGAGATGGATTCAATAAGTGTGTGCGCCATGGGGTCATCGGTGAACCTGCCAACCCATTCGTCAAGAGGCAGGTACCATAAATCGTCGATTCCACGGTCCGTCATTGTGGCCGCCTCGAGGAACAGCCTATCCATCTTTTCTTTTTCGCTCGGCGGAATGACTTCCATCATTGTTTTGCGGTTGTATCTTTTCAATGTTTGCCCTATACGCATGGCAGCATTTTTGATGGTAACCCACTCAATGGCATCGGGCACTCCTCCCAGGCGGCAGACCTCACCGATCGGTCCTCGATCGCCTAGTGAGAAAAGGTGATTTCCCAAGTCGAGGGTGAATCCCTTGTGCCGGTAAGAGGTACATCTGCCGCCGATAATCTTATTCTTTTCCAAGATGATAATTTTCCATCCTGCATGGGCCAACAGAGCCCCGGCTGCGGTTCCCCCAATACCAGACCCGATGATTATCGCGTCATACTTCTTTTCCATGGCAACTCCCATTTTTCGTTTTCCAACATGTTTACCGGATTCATAAACCTCTCTGGAAATATCAAATCTTCTTATCTCGCCCCGCCCAGTATGGCTCCCTCAGTATGGCCTTCTGGATCTTTCCCATGGCATTTCTCGGCAAAGCGCTTACAAATTCCACACTCTTGGGCTTCTTATAACCTGCAATATTGGCCTTGCAGTGATCTATTACTTCCTCGGCTGACAAGCCGACCCCAGGCTTCCGCACCACGAGGGCCTTTATCGATTCGCCCCACTTCTCGTCCGGCACCCCTATAACGGCGACATCCGCGACGCGGCTGATTTGCAAAATGCACATTTCCACTTCCGTGGGATAAATATTTTCTCCTCCAGAGATGATCATGTCCTTCTTGCGGTCGGCTAGATACAAGTATCCGTATTCATCGAGATAGCCCATGTCGCCAGTGTACAGCCATCCATTCTTGATCGTTTCTGTGGTGACTTCTGGCATTTTATAATAGCCCTTCATTATGGTTTCACCGGCGTCGACAATTTCGCCCACGACCCCAATCGGACAATCTTCCCCACGCTCATCCACGACTCTAGACCTGACATTAATCACCGGTCTTCCCACCGAACCAAGTCGTCTGACTTTGTAGTCGGGTCCTTCCGTGACATGCTCTTCGGGAATTAATATATGTGTTACGGGACTCGTTTCCGTCATGCCGAAGACCTGTGCGAAGTCGCATTTGAATGCATTTAGTGCTTTTCTGAGCAACGGCACGGGCATGGGGGCGGCGGCGTAGATGACCAGGTTAAGACTGCTCAGATCGTACTTACTCAGGTCCGGATGGTCGATCAGGAATTTCACGATGGACGGTGCGCATCCTATACACGTAGCCTTATCCCTTTCGATGGAGGCGAGGACAGCCCCCGGTTCAAACTCCGGAAGAAGCACGTTGGTGCCGCCCAGATATACGCAATTTATGCTGAGATATATGGCAACATGAAAGAGCGGCAGAATATTCAGATATACGAGATCTCTTCTCAACTGCAGCTCAATAATGGTGTTCACCGCATGGGATATGACGTTCTTATGCGTCAGCATGACTCCTTTCGGCATACCTGTAGTACCGCTCGTATACATTTGGAGGACGACGTCTTCTTCGTTGATCATGACATTGGGTTCGACGGCGGCATTCTCTTTCATCAGTTTTTCATAATCAATTGCTCCTTCTATAGGTCCGCCGATAGATATAAACCGGAGATCAGTCGTCAGCTCCTGTTTCAGAGGAGTGAGCAAGCGCTCAAACTTTTTCGAGAAGAAAACGATTTTGGCGTCGCTGTGATTGAGAAGAACGCCTAACTCCTTTGCCGAAAGACGCCAATTCAAACTTGTCGCCACAGCCCCTATCTTTGCGCACGCAAATACAAATTCGAGATAATGATTTGAATTCTGACAGATGATGGCCACCCTATCCTGCGGCTTGATGCCGGAGGCAATGAGCGCGTTCGCGATCGCATTGGTACGACGATTGAATTCGTCATAGGTCAGTCTCGCATTTTCATATATAGAGGCAGTCTTATCGGGGTACCATTTCGCAGCCCTTACCAACAAATCTCCCACTAACATGCGTTCCTCCTATAAATCATTTATTCCAGTTGATCTGAAAAACGTGCGTCCTATCGCCGGATCAACTATTTGCCTGCCTGAACATTGCCAGGACACTGACCTTCAAGTCTTGCGACGAGGATTCATTAATTTCTTGATTGTCATCTTGAACTCCTCGCTCTGCAGGAGCACAGCCTGGTGCATGGCTTCCCATTCAACTGTGTCCCCTAATGATTTCTGGAAACTTTCTTCCAGGGCCTCTTTTATGGCGGAAACAGCCATGGCGGAAGGCTTCCCGGCGAGTGTGCGCGCTAGGCGATCAGCTTCGCCGTCAAGATCGTCATCCCCCATAGCCATGTGAATAAGCCCCATTTCAGCGGCATCCTTACCGCTGATGACCTCGCCGAGGAATGCAAGTCGTCTTGCCTTGACCATGCCAACCAGACGCGGAAGAAAGAATCCCGCCCCGCCATCAAGAGTCAGTCCGATGTTGACAAAGGGCAGGCAGAACCTTGCGTTTTCCGAAGCTATGACAAAATCTCCTGCAAGGGCCACACTCATACCGTAGCCGAAAGCATTCCCTCTCACTTTACATATGATTGGCTGGGGCATTGACCGCATCGTCTGTATTAATTTGAAAGATACATCCCTCAACCATTTAAGCCATTGGGGTGCACCTACGTCTCCGCTCAAAACGGCAAGGTCACCACCGACGGAAAAATTGCCGCCCGCGCCTTCAAGAATGATAGCCCTCACGTGTTCATCGGTGGTAAGACGACCAAAGACATCCAGCAATTCATTCTCAATCTCTATATTCAAAGCGTTCATTGACTCCGGCCTATTTATAATTATGACGGCAATATGCTCATCTCTCTTAACCAAAACGTATTGATCAGACATCATGCTCACCCTGTAATATTCAGTCTTTCCTTTGGTTACACTGCCTCAATAATAGTTGCCGGCGCCATGCCTCCACCTGTACAAAGGGAAACAAGGGCGTAGCGTCCCTTCCTTCGCCGAAGCTCGTTTATGGCGGTAACGGTCAGACGGCAACCTGAATTACCTACTGGATGGCCAAGGGCTATGGCTCCTCCATTTACATTGAGCTTGCTTTCATCGGCATTAAGTTCTCTAGTCCAGGCAAGCGGAATCGGAGCAAAGGCTTCGTTAATTTCGAAAATATCGATATCTCCCATGGAGAGGTTCGCTTTTTTCAGCACCTTGGGGGTAGCGTAAAGAGGGCCTGTAAGCATTAGCTTAGGATCGGAACCAACAACGGCATTGGCAACGATGAGGGCCATGGGTTTCAGCTTCAATTCGTTTATTTTCTTCTCGTTCATGAGAACTACCGCTGAAGCTCCATCGGAAATCGTGCTCGATATTCCTGCCGTGATCCATTTCGTATTTGGTAGCACCTTGAGTGAATTGAGCGTATTGTTGCTCGTTTCAGGTCTGATCGTCTCATCCGTTATCCTCGATATCTCGTTGCCCTCTTTATCAAGACCCGTAACCGGCATGATTTCGTCATGGAAATATCCTTTGACTGTTGCCTCATGTGCCTTTTTGTGACTGGCGATGGCAAAGGCATGACATTCTTCCAGCGTGATGTTCCACTGATCGGCAATCGCCTGGGCGGCAGCCATCTGATCGGCAGGACCGTATCTGCTCGTGTAATAGCTCCCGAATGGATTTCCCATTTGCTTTCCGTTGGATAATGTTCCGTTTAAGTCCGCCTGGATGGTATACTTGGACATTAGTTCGCAGCCGGTGGCAATCACCGCGTCCATGGTTCCCGAGGCTATCATTCCGCAGGCAAATTGTATGGCCGTGAGACTGCTGCCGCATTGACGGTTGACTGAAACACCCGGGATGGTCATGGGGAACTTCGATGCGAGCACAGCCATGCGCGCCAGGGTAAAGCCCTGTTCTCCGACCTGATACACTGTACCGTTTATGACGTCCTCAATCTCCACCGGATCAAGACCGATCCTTCGGACGGCTTCATCCAGTACAGCGCCCAGCAGTTCCGCGGCTGTCCAGCTGCGCAGATAACCGTTGCTTCTACCTATTGGAGTTCTTACAGCGCTGACTATGAACACATCCATCATTCTTGGAACCCTCTTAGCCCGTTTGCATGTGAACTATCGGGCGTGTTTCCGATGAGCCTGTTTCCTTGTTGAGTTATGAGCAGGCCGAATCGCGCCTACTTGTCATACTTGTACCAGCCCCGACCGGTTTTCTTCCCGTATTGTCCAGTCACGTATTTTTCGACAAGGCTTGGCGCCGGGTAATCCGCCGTATTGCCTGATTCTCTGAATTGGGACATCAGGATGTCGTAGTTAACGTCGTTTCCCGTCAGATCCAGTAGTTGAAAAGGCCCCATGGGATAGCCGGCGCCATATATGCATGCCTTATCAATATCCTCTGCGGACGCGACACCCATCTCCAGCATCCATAATGCTTCTTTCGTTACGGATACCAGTATCCGATTAAGAACGAATCCATCGACCTCCTTGTAAATCATGATGGGAATTTTGGAGAGCCTTTCACAGAGCTTCTTCACGATCTCCGCCGTTTCATCCGACACGTGGTGCCCCTTCACGACTTCTACGAGCTTCATCACCAGCGCCGGATTGAAAAAGTGCATGTTGATCACCCTGGATGGCCTTTCAGTTGCATCGGCAATAGTGGAGCTCACGATCATGGAACTGTTAGTAGCGAGAATGGCATGAGCCGGAGCGATCCGGTCCAGATCCGCAAAGATCTTTCGCTTCAGATCTCGTTGCTCCAGAACTGCCTCAATGACAAAATCGGCATTCTGGGCCGCCTTTTTCAAATCGGCAGTAAAGGAAAGAGCTGTCCTAACTGTGTTCGATTCTTCTGTGGTCATCTTCCCCTTTTTCACTCTGGCCAAAAGATAGTCATCGGCAAATTTCTCCGCTCTAGAGAGAACTTCCGGGCTAATATCCGTGCATGTCGTCTTGTAGCCCGAGAGGGCGCAGAGCAGCGATATTTGTTGCCCCATATTGCCCGCTCCCACGACACAAATATTTTTTACATCATCAATTTTCATATCGTGCCTCTTTCTCGAATTGATGTTCATCTTTTCTTGTACGAATAACGACCTTTCAATTCCGGCTCAACTGCGCGGTCATTTTCTTCTGAATGATTTCTGCCTGGTCCACCATTTTCTCCATCAGCTCCGAAACAAACGGGATATCATTAATAAGACCGGTAACCTGTCCCGCTGGGAGAACTCCTCTCTGGCTGTCGCCATCCTCTGTAGCAAGACGAATCCTCTCGGAGCCGTTTGCCAGTCTGGCAAGCTGGATAGATTTCTTAATTCCTGAACTGATCACGGCAACCAAAAGCTTCATGTAAGGCAGCTCCAATTGATTTGCGATTCTCCGTGAATTTTTTAAGGCGGCAAGAACATCCAACCCTCTTGTTACTGCCGTTCTTGCTGCTTCTGTGTCCAAGATCCGGCATGGCAGGCCGTCAATTTGGTCCGAATACAAAGTGTCATAAACACTTTTCTTGATGGATAATTCCTTATAAGCAAAATGCAATGGACTTTCTTGGGTCATCATGAAGCGAGTCCCCATGGCGATCCCCTCGGCGCCGAGGGCCAAGGCGGCTGCGAGCCCTCTGCCATCGGCAAAGCCTCCGGCTGCAATTACGGGAATATTTATGCTGTCAGCAATGCTCGGAATCAGCACCAGGCTGGTCACATCTCCTCCATGAGCCGCGGCCTCATGTCCGGTCACAATCAATCCATCCGAACCATATTCCTCAGCCCTTTTCGCGTGGGTCCCATTAACCACTGTGGCGATAACCTTCCCGCCGTATCGGTGCGCCGCCTTTACCAGCCAATCGCCCTTGCCCAGGGAGAAGTTGATCACCGGGACTTCCTCCTCGACCAGCACAGCGGCATTTTCGGTGGCGCTCGGAAGAAGAAGAGAGGCGTTTGCTCCGAAAGGTCTGTCCGTCAACGATCGTATTTCCCAGATCGCATTCCTTGTGCCGTCTGCGCTGTAGGGTCCAGTGGCGAGAATACCGAGGCCGCCCGCGTTCGAAACGGCGGCAACCATCGGGGGCGTGCTGATCCAGCTCATTCCGGAAAGCAAGATGGGATACTTGATATTAAAGAGTTCGGTAATGCGGGTCTTCATCAGGCTTTCATCTCATTGTTTTTGAGACTTGTATTTCTCTATCAGAACCCTTTTCAGAATCTTTCCCGACGGAGTTTTCGGAAGATCGCCTTCGTATTTGATTGTCCTCGGGCATTTATATCCGGCCAGACTTTTTCTGCAAAATTGTATAAGTTCCTTTTCATCGATCTGTTTGCCGGGTTTGGGAACGATGACCGCCGCCACGGATTCTCCCCATTTTTCATCCGGCAAACCAATCACAGCAACCTCATATACGTCCGGATGCAATGCGATAATTTCTTCTACTTCGCGGGAATAGACGTTCTCTCCTCCCGGAGAGATCATGTCCTTCTTCCTGTCTACCAGCGAGACGAAACCCTCATCATCCTTCATCCCGAGGTCGCCGGTATGGAGCCACCCGTTTTTCACAGATTCCAACGTCGCCTGATCATTATTATAGTAGCCCTTCATAAAGTTGCCGCGGGTTACAATCTCGCCGACTTGACCGGCTGCAAGTTCACGCCCGTTGTGATCGAAGATCTTTACATCCGAGAGAGGCAGCGGAAGTCCCACGGAACCCGTTTTCCGCAAGACGTCCTCTCCCTGCAGGTTGGTGCAGTTGGGACAAGCCTCGGTGAGGCCGTAGGTGTCGCTGAGGGTCGCCCCGGGGAAGCACTGCAGAACCTTCATCTTCATCTCCGCCGGCATCGCCATCCCACCGTTGATCAGGAGACGAATAGTCGAGACGTCGAACCCCCCAGCCTCCTGCTCCATCAGCAGAGCCCGGAAGATCGTCGCTGGCCCCCAGGTAATCGTGATTTTTTCTTCTTGGATCGCCTGGAGCGCCTCTTTGGCGCTGAACTGCTTGTGGATAATTGCCGTCATGCCCAGCAGGACGGTATGGATCATGGCACCGTTAAGGGAGCCCGCGTGGAAGAGAGGCGGGATGATCTGCATGATGTCGCTGTGGAGGTATCCGAAACTCATGACGTTGTTCATTGCGTTGAACAGACAATTTCGGTGAGTCAGAATTGCGCCTTTCGGGAATCCAGTCGTCCCGGAAGTGTACATGATGACGCAGTTATCGTAGAGATTGATGTCCATCCCGAGTTCCTTGGAAGAACCTTTTGCGAGTAACTTTTCATAGTCCATGTATCCCAGACCGCCCTCGGTGCAGATATAGTGCTTCACCTCCGTGTCGCCGCGGATTGCATTCACGGTCTCCAGTAATTCTGGTCCGCAGAATAGAATTACCGAATCAGAATTCTTTAACTGATATGAAAGTTCTCTTCCGGTCAGCCGGAAGTTCAGCGGCACCCCTACGGCACCCGCTTTGGCAACAGCGTAATGGATCTCGACAAACTGGCTGCAATTGAAGAGGAGATAGGCGACCTTGTCGCCCTTCTTGATGCCGAGATCCCGCATGGCGTTCGCCAATCTATTGACCCGTTCGTTGAGATGGCTGTAAGTTAAACTCTCGCCCCCGTAGTTCTTGAGGGCCGTCTTGCGGGGATACTTCCCCGCAGTGAGAGTCAGGCTGTCTCCTATCGAATCAAGCATGTTAAACCTCCGCTCGCCCAGACTGATGGATGCGTGAGAGGCGGCACTTAATAACCACCTCCTTCGCATGCATTTGCAGTTGCTTCAGATGACAGAATGATGACGATATTGAGCAATATATATGCCCAAACAAGAATAATGATTCGCGGCTGATCGTGCCAGTCGATGGATCACTACGTAATGATTGTAGAAGCATGACTTTCGGGGAGATCGCTGCGCCCGGCAAACAGCCTTTTTCCACGGGTGAAATCACAGGAAATGTTTGTATTATGATGAAACAGTGTTCTCTTATGAAACATAATTTTATGGCATTGTGCCGTTGAAAGGCTGGTAAATTATTCATAAAGCCGAATAAATATAGCAACTTGCTGCTGATAGGAATAGCGTCGTCTATAATCTCTTTTTTTGAAGGCAGATTTGGGAAAGTGCGCTTTTTTATCCGCAACAATCAAGATTATCCATACGACCTCTTGTAGTCTAGAATGCGCCTTTGCCTACGCATGGACCGAAAAAGCATGTTGCAGCGACAGTGCCTCCAGTTAACAAATGAAAAGAAGATCCTGCCTTCAAGACTGTTTCACTTCGCAACAACGAGGGGCATGCTATCACCCTGTTCGCAAACCTAATAGTTTCTTTCATCGGATTGATGGGCTCTCGTTTATCTTAGGCAGGAACCGTAAACAGGAATCCTTAATAACACTATCATTTCATGAATATTGCAAGGACGGATGAAAAAATCCTTGCTACGCCGCCTTGAGTCGCTTCACATGGAACGGGACCTTTTATGGCAAGCTTATTGCAAAACGAGACTGCGTGAATGACGGTTGCCTTATTTAGTAGGAAAGGAAAGCTGCTATGAACTATTTAGATCAATTCAACCTCACGGATAAAGTAGCTATCGTCACAGGAGGAAGCAAGGGTCTCGGCCGGGCCATGGCAATAGGTCTTGCGGGTGCTGGGGCTAAGACAGTGGTCGTCAGCCGATCGAAGAATCTGATCGAGGAAACTGCGCAGGAAATCGTCAAAGCGGGAGGTGAGGCTATCGCGATTCCGGTGAACGTAAGAAGTGACATCGATATTGAACGAATGGCTCAAGCTGTTGGGAAGAAATTCGGCCGTATTGACATTCTTGTAAATAACGCCGGCATCGCCCCGACAAACGACGCGGTTGATATTCCTTTGGAGGAATGGAACAATGTCATGGATACGAATCTAAAATCGATATTTCTGACGGCGAAGATTATCGGCAAGAAAATGCTGAACCAAAAGCAAGGGAAGGTTATCAATATCGGTTCCGTGCTCGGGAAAGGGGCCTTGCTCCAATGCGTGCACTATTCTGCATCAAAAGCGGCGATTATGCAGATGACGAGATCTCTCGCACTGGAGTGGGCTCCTTTCAACATTAATGTGAATTGCATCGCTCCCGGTTTTTTTTCGACGGAAATGACGAAGGCCCAGTTCGAGAATGAAATAGAAAGAAAATTCCTCTTGAGAAAGATTCCCTTTAAGCGGTTCGGAAAACCGGAGGATATTATCGGCTTAGCGATTTTCCTTTCTTCCCCCGCTTCGGATTATATTACTGGCGAAACCGTGTTCATAGATGGCGGGTATTCCATTTGGTAGGAGATCGATAATGACAGAAATAAAGAAAGTTGCGGTGATCGGTGCAGGAACCATGGGACACGGTATAGCACAAGTCGTAGCGCACGCTGGCATAAGAGTGTCCTTGAACGACATCAAGACGGAGTTTCTGGAACAGGCTCATTCAAGCATTAAGGCCTCCCTCGAAAAAATGAAGGCAAAAGGAAAAATCAGCGGACAGGTCAGGACCGACATCCTTTCGCGTATCCAATGCACCACTGAATTCAGGGAAACTGCCTGTGATGCGGACCTTGTTGTGGAGGCCGTCCCTGAAAATCTGGATCTGAAAAAGGAAACTTTCAGGAAGCTCGATGAATTGACCGGAGCCAACTGTATCCTCTCGACAAATACGTCGCAATATAGCGTCACTGAAATCGCATCAGTGGTAAAGGATCCCTCAAGAGTTATCGGAACGCATTTTTTTAATCCCCCTGTCGCAATGAAACTTGTGGAAGTCATCCGGGGGCTTTCAACGTCTGATGATACCTTGAAGACCGTCAGAGATTTCATCTCGATGCTGGGAAAAGAAACGGTCGTATGCAGGGATTCCCAGGGGTTTATCAGCACCCGGGTGCTGGTTGCTCTCCGGCTTGAGTGCTACAGACTGCTGGAGGAAGGGGTTGCTTCGATGGAGGATATCGACAAGACGCTCAAGCTCGCTTTCGGCCATCCCATGGGACAGTTCGAGCTTGCGGATTTTTCCGGACTCGATATAGAACCGCCGATTTTTGAGGGTCTTGCAAAAATATACGGCGACCGTTTCAGGCCGCCCCAAAATATCCTGCACCTCGTGAAATCCGGAAGCTATGGCCGAAAGTCTGGCAAGGGTTGGTATAAGTATACAAAATGAATGATCAGGAGGCATAACCGTGGATAAGAAAAATGAAGTAGTTATCATAAGCACCGTCAGGACCCCCTTCAGCAGATTTGGAGGCGTCCTGCGGAATATGCATAGTATGGATATTGCGGTATTTGCGATCAAGGAATGTTTGAAACGTTCGAAGCTGAGGGGGGAAGATCTCGATGAACTGTATTACGGGATGTGCATCCAGTCCGAAGCCGCATTGGAGAGTAACGTCAATGCGAGACAGGCATTACTTCGGGCCGGTCTCCCCCCCAGTCTTGTTTCTCTGACTATTGACAGAGCATGCTGTTCTTCGCTGAGCGCCGTACAGCTTGGATTCCGATCCATTCTTCTCGATGAAGCAAGAATATGCATGGCGATCGGAGCGGAAAACATGAGCAATACGCCGCTGGTAGTCAATGGCCTGCGCTGGGGACGCGGTCTGCTCCCGCCCGTCATAAAGGATCATTTGAACCCGATTACCTATACCGGTTTCAATTTTCTGGCAAAAGATGCCGGGGATGTGGCTATCAGGCATGGTATCACTCGTGAAATGCAGGATGCCTGGGCCCTTAGATCCCAACAGAGGTATCAGGAAGCCTTGAAGAACGGGAAGTTTTCCGATGAGATGATGGCGATGGAATTGCCCGGCGGAAAGAAGGGCCCCGTCATCTTTGACCGGGATGAATTTCCGAAAGCCGATACCACCATGGATGGATTGGCAAAATTAAAACCCGTCTATGGAAGCCCTACGGTCACGGCCGGGAATGCGCCCGGACTGGATGCAGGTGCTTCCGCGTTGATTATCATGAAGAGGTCGGAAGCGGAAAGACGTGGCATAAAACCCCTGGCAACACTCCTCACAGTGCAAAGCATTGCTGTGCAACCGGACGGAATTGCAGAAGCGCCGGCACCCGCTATCCGGAAAGCCCTGGCCAAATCAGGCCTGCAGTTGAAGGATATGAACCTTATCGAAATCAACGAGGCATTTGCCGCCATGCCTCTGGTGGCGACAAGGATCCTTTCCGAAGGGGATGATGCGAAATGGAAAGAACTTCAGGATAAAACGAACGTCAACGGAGGCGCCATCGCTATCGGTCATCCTGTAGGAGCGAGCGGGGCCCGCATACTGATGACCATGATGTATGAGCTGCGGCGACGGGGAGGCGGAAAGGGTGTCTGCGCCATTTGCGGAGGCTTGGCGCAGGGCGATGCCGCCGTCATCAGGGTGGATTAACCGCTTAGCTCATTATTCAGTGCTTAAAGGAGAATTGAATTGAGAACTCTGCTATTCGAGGAAAAGGACTATATTGCCCGCATCACCCTCAACAGGCCGGAGGTCCTCAATGCTCTGAGTCCCGAGCTATATGAGGAATTGAGAAGTCTGCTGAGTCAGATCGCATCAGAAAAGAATATCCGCGTAGTCATC
>JBKQQP010000050.1:0-15586 GCA_052144335.1 Syntrophales bacterium | reverse complement strand
GGGAACGGCCACGGAGGTTCTTGATGCCGTCACCCTGCTGACGACTGCGGAGGCAAATTATATTCGCTCTGTTTACGATTACAGGAAGGCAGAAGCGGCGACACACTATGCTGCGGGCGAAGATTTGCTACAGATTTACAACTGACCCTCTTCTTCAAATCGACCTGAGGTATGAATATGAAGGGATATCTTTCGCTGCATGAAGGGCAATATGATATTTAGGTGGGTCAAATGCGACAAACGGAGTTCACGCATCGTCCGACCCCCGCTGAAGTTGTCAGAGGTATTTTTTGATTGACTTACCTTTTTAGGATGGCCTTCCTGATTTCATCACCCATTTCATGGGTCTTGCTTGTCCCGCCCATGTCGGCGGTCTTCACCTTTCCCTGGGTTAGGGTTTTCACAACTGCTTCTTGTATATCCAGGGCCGCCTGCTCCTCTCCGAGATGATCCAGCATCATTCGAATCGATTCAATCGCTGCAATAGGATTGACGATCGCTTTTCCCGCATATTTTGGCGCTGAGCCATGAATCGGTTCAAACATGGATGGATAGATCTTTTCCGGGTTGATGTTACCACCGGCTGCGAACCCCATCCCTCCCTGAAGCATGGCTCCCAGGTCGGTAATGATGTCACCGAACAGATTGGAGGCGACGATCACGTCGAAGCAGTCGGGGTTCTTCACAAACCACATGGTAAGGGCATCGACCAATGCCATGTCGGTCTTTATGTCCGGGTATTCTGCTGCCACCTTCTTATACACTGAATCCCAAAACACCATGGAATAGTTGAGTGCATTGGATTTCGTGCAGTTAGTGACCATGCCGACTGGGACTTTATCACCAAACTTCTTCCGCTTTCGGGCAAGCTCAAAGGCATAGCGAATTGCCCTCTCGCAGCCTTTCTGGGTGAAAATACCGGTCTGAATTGCAAAGGCATCAGGAGTGCCCAGTTTAAAAAACCCTCCAGCCGACGAATATTCCCCTTCCGTATTCTCGCGGATTACCACCATATCAACGGTTTCAGGCGTGGCAGTTTTCACCGGTGATTCAACACCGGGATAAAGTTTGATCGGCCGCAGATTAATGTATTGATCGAAACCTTTGCGAATTGCAAGAAGCAGAGTGAGAGATATATGGTCAGGAACCTTATTGGCATCACCGATGCAGCCCAGAAAAATTGCATTAAATTTCTGCAATATGTCGAGGGCGTTTGCAGGCATCATGATTCCATTCCTCAAGTAATAGTCACACCCCCAGTCAAAATCTTCCGTCTCGACTCTGAACCCGTGTTTGTCCGCAACAGCATGAAGAGTCTTCGCGGCTTCTGATGCAACCTCATCTCCAACTCCATCTCCCGGGATGATCGCAACTCGATAGGACGACATGTACTCCCCTCTCAATCTAAATTATTCCTTCCATGCTCGGGCAGGTTCAATCATCTCCTGCGGCTTTGAGATACCATCTATTTCCCTCACCGTTGTCATGATTCGATAGCGAGTAGATACGGTGTGCCAACGGCTAAGAGCACAACAAGAAAGATCAATCCGAAAATGAGTCCCAGGGTCCAGAAATCTTTGCGGTTGACGTAGGCACTTCCGAAATAGACCGGACCGGGACCGGTAGCATACGGAGAGATGACACCCATGATCCCCAAGCTGTAGCAAAGAAGAAGGGCAAAAGCCTTGACGGGAATGCCCGGCACAAGCGCCCCTGCCGCTAGCATTACGGGCAGCACTGCCGTGACGTGCGCGGTAATGCTCGCAAACATGTAATGAACTAAGAAAAATATTGCTACGAGGCTGACCATGATAACTATGGGCGACATCCCCGTCAGGAGCACCGATGCGCTCTTGGCGAACCAGGTTACAAAGCCCACCTTATTGAGGCCGTCTGCCATGGCCACGAGTGTGGCGAACCAGACAAGGACATTCCATGCCGCTTTGTTGCTCAGAACATCGTCCCACGTAACGACTCCTGTAATCACCATCAAAGATATGACCACTCCTGCGGCAGTTGTGGCATCCACGATCCTTCCTCCGAAGATCCACAGAGTCAGGGCGAGAAGGGCCAAGAGAGCCATCACCAGCTCCTTACGGGTGAACTTGCCCATTTTGCCAAGCTCCTGAGAGGCCCAGGATTGGACATCTCCGCTCGATTTGATTTCCGGTGGATAAATCTTATAAATGAGGTACGGCAGAACAGAAAAGAGGACGATGCCAACAGGGAGGAATCCGATAAACCATTCAGCCCAGGAAATGTTCACTTTCGCCGTCTTATTGACTAACTCAAGAGCCAGCAGGTTCGGAGCCAAAGACGTGATGAACATCGAACTGGTCACACAGGTAGTCGCAAAAGCGGTCCACATGATATACGCTCCAATCTTGCGGCTAGTCTCTCCCGGAGCGGAACCGTAAAGGTCCGGGATGTTGCGGATGATGGGGAAAATCGTGCCCGCACTCCGGGCGGTGTTGGAGGGAGTGAAGGGGGCGATAATAATATCAGCAAAGGCTATCGCATACCCCAAACCCAGGGTCCTCTTGCCTAGAAACCCCACTAGAACCAAAGCAATGCGTTTGCCAAGTCCTGTCTTTTCATAGCCGAGAGCGAACATGAATGCCCCGAATATGAGCCAGACCGTCGTATTCGAAAACCCGGATAATGCCCATCTGATTGAATCTGACGGTTTAGGCCCTGCGAGACCGAGAACCGCCACCAGGAATACGCCTATAAACCCTATGGCGGCAGCCGGCATAGGTTCGAGGATCAAGGCAAGAATAACAGCTGCGAAAATGGCAAAATAATACCAGGCAGTCAGAGTCAAACCCTCGGGCACAGGAAGCAATGCGATGATGATTCCCAGGAGAAGCGGCAGTATAGATTTCCAGATGAGAGATTTCATTGTAGCCTCCTTCTGTTACTGACTTGAAGTAATAAATAGAATTCAGTGAGAATGAAGCACCACGAGACCTTCCAACGCGTTCTATCTTTCCGGTTACCAGTAATTTTGCATTCCGCACAATTCTATAACAATAAGAACTGCAATTCAATGGGGTCTTTCAGTTCCGCTCGACAAATTCCACAATATTTCCGTCCGGGTCTTTTACCATGGCAATACGCATGCCCTGCCGAATCTCTGTTTCCGGCAATGTAAACTCAATACCCTTATCTTTAAGTTCGGAACATACTTGGGCAATGTTCTTTACGACGAAGGTCACATAGCGGAATCCTAATTGATTTTCCAGGCCGATGCTTCCCCGGGGAGGAACAGTCTTCGGATGGATCAATTTGAAGTCGCTGGTGCCGAATCTTAGCCGGTGCATGGTTCCAAACCATACAGGCGTGATTCCCACAAACTCCAATCCCAGAATATCCTGGTAGAAGTTGAGACTGGCCTTGATGTCACTGACTATTATACCAAGATCCAACGAATCTTTCGCGGGCACTATCATTTGTCGGGCTCCTTTCCCACATGCTCATGCAGCACGAATACACCTTAAATGTAATATATGTACCACATTCTAAATAACACTTCCACCATAAACAGGAAAGGGTGGGGAACAGTTCCCACCCTCTCATGTCTCATAAAATATGACTAAGTATCTACTGCTTTTTCACCATTGCAATGAATCACTTCACGGCATCTTTCAATGCCTTGCCCGCCGTAAACTTGGGGACCTTTTTAGCGGCAATCTTGATCGGCTTGCCGGTCTGAGGATTTCTTCCTGTTCTGGCAGCTCTTTTAGAAACTGAGAAAGTACCGAAACCGACGAGAGTAACCTTGCCTCCCTTCTTCAGCCCTTTCTTGATTGCATCAAGGACGGCATTTACTACATTGACTGCCTCTGCCTTGCTGCAGGTAGTTTTTGCAACTACATTGACGAGATCTTCTTTATTCATTCTTCATCCTCCCTTTTAGTGTTATTCTCAATCCGCCGTAGGCGGCAAAATCGATCCTTCGGGATCGATATGACCTTTTATGGACGTATATATAAATTTTGAACGCCGAAAAAGCAACATTAAATAGCATCTAATCTAATATTTTTTTGAAGCCCGTATCACGATGTTTGACCTCAGCACCACAAACGATACGGACATGCGCCGTTTCAGCACATCACTGGACAGCCTCTTTTCAGTTTTTGGGGCTTCCCCGTGGGTTATATACACACCCGCGTCGGTACTATTTTTTCAGTTTGGTGATCTTCGAACCTGCTATCGTTGCGCCAGCCATGAGCCCTTTCTGGCCGAACACAAACCCGACGATAGGTTGATTGATCTTAGTCGTGTCCACGGAACCCTCGGCGCCCACATTGATCACAGTCACCGTGCCATCGACGCCGGCTTGCCAGTTGTCGCTGCTACGGAATTTCTTCAGGGCTGCCTCATCTATGAACAGCAGAATAATGTCCTTTCGCTGGGCCCCTATCTGAAGCCCGAAAGAACCTGACACTATGTTATAGTAATCGACGGTCTTCCCGTCAATTCTCAGAGCGCCTTCGCCATATTCACCGCCGACGATAAAACCGGCCTGAACGACATTAGCAATGACAAGAACACCCTTGGCCGCATTGAGAAACTCCTGAGCACCGTTCACTTCCCTCTCGAAGCGGTCAAGTGCCACATCGACACTGACATCTATCTCCTTGGCTGTGGCAGCAAAAGAGGTATGGACCGGAATAAATGCTAAGATTAATAACATAAACATGGCAAACACAATATTGGTGGTCGTTCTTATCTTCATTTTAGTCCCTCCAGTTTTTAATAAATTAACAAAGTGGGAACATCCCTGCGCTACTATACTTGATAAATGATATTCCGCTTATGGCCATTATGCAACTCATGAAAAGACTCATGAAAAGACTGATTTACATGTGCGTAATGCTGTAATACCTGCTCAGGGAAAAGATGCTCAAGAGCTATTGCAGATGTACGAAGTTCAGGCGTCTCTTTATTGGTAGCAGTATATCGATATTCTCCAGAAAAGAAAATACCTAATGTGAGCTGATTGAGATGCCGGATAGAATAGTGCAGCCGAACTTTAGCTTGAAATTTGATACATATAGTGGCAGTAGATCAGAAATTCCTTGAGCTCGCTCCTGTGGCAGGATCCGATACGTGAACACTCTTGCAATCAGCAACGAAAAGAAAATTGTCCTATTTACATTTACATCACACTTCCTGTTCCATTTTTACGAACTGGCCTTCCCCGCCCTGGCGATTCCCCTTGTCCTTTCTTTGAACTTGAATCTTGAAGATGTTCTGAAGCTGGGTTTCCCCATGTACCTCGGCTTTGGCCTCTTCGCCCTGCCCTGGGGTTTTTTTGCCGACCGCTTCAGCAACAGAATCGCTCTAATAATCTGTTTCTTCGGTACCGGCATCGGTGCCATTATGACGGTTCTTGCCAGCTCTCCTTTGCAAATCATGCTGTCTTTGGCTGTAATCGGCATCTTCGCTGGCATTTGTCATCCCGCAGGCATGGGTCTCATCTCCCTGGGCGTGAAAAATCGTGGGATGGCCTTAGGGATCAATGCCATTGCCGGGAGTATCGGTCTCACGGCAGCCCCCTTTCTTGCAGGGTTCCTGAACTGGGTTTCCGGATGGAAAGCGACGTACCTCGCCGCCGCTGTATTTGCGCTCTTCTGGGGTATTGCGATGTTGTTTACCAAAATCGATGAAACCCCACTCGTCCTCGCCCACGAAAAGAATCCAACTTTCAAGAAAGGCTATCGAGCTTACCTCCCCTCTATCATCCTTTTTTTCACGATCGTGACCCTGGGAGGTCTAGCCTATCGAATAAATATCGTCGTCCTGCCCGCCTACCTCGAATGGAAGGCATCCTTTCTTTCGGAGTTCCTCCATTTTCGAGCGCCGTCGGCAATCACGATGGCTGCGGGTATACTGACTTCTGTCATCTATATTGTCGGGATAAGCGGTCAACTATTCGGCGGGAAAATGGCGGACCGCTTTGAACTGCGCTGGTTGTACCTCACATTCAATGCGATCAGCCTGCCCTTCGTTATCATGATGGCGTATGGCACGGAGCAGCTCCTCTTCGCTGCCTCCGCTATCTACGTCTTTTTTGCCTTAGGCATCCAACCCATCGAAAACAGCCTCATTGCCAAATTTACGCCGCAGCGCTGGCGCAGCACCGGCTATGGCTTTGCTTCCGTCTTAATTTTCGGAGTCGGCTCTCTCTCGATTTATCTCGTCAGCTGGGTGAAGGATACATGGCACCTCGGTATCGTTTATATCTTCTCCGGCATCATGATTATCGTAATTATTGCCGGAATCGTGCTTCTGATACGGATCACTCGGGGCACTTCCTTCAAAAACTTCTGACATACAAGTGCAGTGTGGGCTGATCCGCAACTCTAGGGATTTGCGGCTGCCCGTTACACAGAAGTTCTATATCTGCATTGTTTTTATTTAAAAGCGGACAAGGCGAGAATTTTTTGCATATCAACAATAGCATTCCGAATCAAGTGTGAAACAGAGATTTAAATTGCTACATATATTGAAGAGACTATCATCTGAAACCTCAATTCCCCCTTTCAAGCTAAGACCGGGCACAAAAGTTGTTAGCAGGCATCGTGGCATCAAGGGCAAAAACAAAAAACTCTAAATCTGTCATAAAGTTAGCTGGGCAGATCACCGATAATATGATAATGGAATGCACCTTGCGGTTCGAAAGGGAGTCGATACGTCGTTGCACATTTTTATGTTTAACAGGGAATGGCAGACATCCAGGCGCGTTTGTGGCCATCTTATCGGGTCTCGTTTAACTATGGCTGACAGACTGGAGCCATCGAGGAAATCTATATGCACGGTATAACCATTTATATCATAAATGGAGTCTTATTGCTGGGCGCGTGTCTACTTTGCATTTCCTTTTTCCCAATACAGCGTCTCATTGGACAACTGCCTCAGGGGCCGCTAAAAAAAAGATGGAATGACCTAAGGGCGCTGATTCTCTTTTTCATTATGGGGTACGTGTGTTTCACTTTCCTCTATTGGATGGAATACGATAACGCGTTTAATCTCGTTGTACCTGCAGTATTCTTTCTCGGCGCCGTTCTAATACTTTTTGTCGGCACACTCGCTCTGCAAACGGCCATCGAAATAAAAAGCATGTCCGCCCTTCAGTATGAAAGCGTCACCGACCATTTGATCGGCATTCACAACCGCAGGTATCTGGACAGGAGGTTAGACGAAGAGATTTCAAGGGCTCGCAGATATGACGTGCAGCTCTCCCTGCTGCTGCTTGACATTGACCACTTCAAAATCGTCAACGATAATTATGGTCATCAGATTGGCGATCGTGTATTAATGAGCCTAGGTCAGCTGCTTTTCAGAGAGGTTCGGGATACGGATATCGTCGCCCGTTACGGGGGAGAAGAGATTGCCGTACTTGCACCGCACACGTCAGTCGGGAGCGCGATTGAATTGGCTGAGCGCTTGCGTCGATCCGTGGAAAAAACAATAATGGTCCCAGCCAATGAATACGAAAAAAGACAGGAAATAACCATAACTGTCAGCATAGGTGTGGCAGGATTGGACAAGAAGGCTATTGATCATCAGGCTTTTATCCATCGAGCCGATAAAGCCCTCTACGTGGCGAAGCAGCAGGGGCGCAATAAAGTTGTTGCTTTTGACAGCTTAACGGCTTCCCAGTAAAAGACCATCATTGCAATGGAAGGGATATGCCAATTTGAGAAGAAGAACCGGCTCAGCATTTGCTATTTTGTGGAATGATAGTTTTATGCGTGTATTAACAATATTTTTCTAGTGTTGCAATTGTGGAAATAGTATATTAAAAGAATAATATGAACGCAGGAGAAAATGTGTCAAACAATAGCATAAAGAAACTGTACGTCGACGAAGCCGGCATGGTGACCTTCCTTTGTTCGAAGTGCGGCAGTTCACGGAAGCAGTCCGTGGTAAAGTATAGAGACCATGTAGGATCTGTAAGATTGAATTGTGTCTGCGGATATGACTCTGAAGTGAAACTAGAATTCAGAAAATTCTTCCGAAGAGATACGCACCTTGAAGGAATATACTACAGAACCACTCCCGAGGGCCATTGGGGTAAAATGATCGTAACAAATCTCTCCATGCCGGGGTGCAGGTTTGAAATGATCAGGAAAGACCCCTTGGCAGCTGGAGAAGAAATAAAGATCCAATTTACGCTGGACAATCCGAGAAAATCGATTATCAAAAAGAAGGCCATCATTTCTGAAGTTGTCGGAAGTTCGGTCGGCTGTAGATTTTCTGAGCTTCCAGGTTACATTGATTCAGAACTTGGCTTCTACCTGAGAAACCTTAAATAGTATCCCTTGCCAAATTGTCTGGATATCCTCGCTCTCTGTTCCGTTCTTAAATCACAAACAAAAAAATCTTGCATATCCCTTCTTGTCCTGGAACGCACGGCTCTTGCTGTCGAAGATTTTGACAGAAATAGAGGGGAAAAGATCAATTCTCAACTCAGAGATCGGAGGAAGGAGGCGAGGCCCGGGCCAAGCCGAAGCCTAACCCAGACCTCAGAAGCGTTCCAGACGTATGCAAACTTGGAGGTAGCAACGCAGGAGGCTTTAGTGTACCTTTAGCATATTAGAAACCAATGTCAATAAAACTGTTATAAAATTCATAACAATTTTAAGGTCCCATATATCCTTGTCGCATAATACGCGCTTAGAACAGACATAAATCTCCAAATGGTGAGGATGTTCGCGACTGCCATGAGATAATCAACCGTTATAAATATCAAATAACGATATGTTTTAAAAGATTAAATTGCTTATACCGGAGGGGAGGCACGTACGAGCCTGAATAGTCATATTGTTGGAAAGGCAGAGCCGCCCATGACTCTGCCTTTATGCTTGAAGTCCAAATCTTACTCGCACATCACCTCGTTGACATCAAGAAAGAGGTAACTTTTCGGACACCCTCCACACTCTTTGCGTGAGCGGTGGCTTTAGCGATTTCCTCGGCGGACCCGACAATGCCAAGAAGCGCGACATTACATTGGACTACTTTAACATCAATGTTCGTTGATCGGATATCCTTATCTGCGGTTAGTTCAGCATCAACCTTTCCTGTTATGACCACGTTGTCGCTTGTGCCGCACGTATCGCCTTTCTTCTTGGGAAGAAGATAAGTCCGCACAGATTTTACGCCCTCCACATTCTTTGCTATTCTTTCGGCCTTTTCTTTCTGCTGTATAGTATCATATTCTCCCACCAGAAATACTTTGCCGTCGTAACAATAAGATGAAATATCAATGACCTTGACGGCACTATCCTCAAGGAATTTTTCTTGGATCGTAGCTGTGATCTTCTTATCCGAGGCAATTGTAGTTGCCTTCCTCTCGTCTACGGCTACACCGTAAATTGTTGCGTATGGAGAGCATCCCACAATATATAGTAGAAGCAACAGCAAGATAATAATAGTATTTTTTTTCATATTCCCCTTCTCCTTTACTCGACAATATTTCTACGCCATTTTACTTTGCCTGTTTTTATATTTAATAATAACATACTCTTGCTGTGCTTAATATAAGAAAAACCGGATTCTTGTGTTGCCAAAAACTTTAATATCTATTGGTCATCGGATTATCCGTAATAAGCAGGAATTCAGTCGCAAAAAGTAACCTTCCCGATTTCTCCCGATTTTATCCCTTGACATTGGCATCAGAGAAGCTTATAAACATCTATAGTTTCGGTTCATGTCCCCAGGGCCTGACGAAGGCTTTTGGGGATTTTTTTTAACGTAAAGAAGATTTGCTTAATAAGAGGTATGAACGGCTCCTGTCGAAGACAGGAGGAGTAAAGCAAATTCAAAACTAGTTTATCGCGCACAAGAGGACTCTCGTGCGCATGTGAAATGCGAGAGGCAGGGTGAGCAGAATAAAACGACGGCGTCCGACGGATCCCATATATTCGAACAGCCCAGGGAAGCCTCGAACAATTGAGCATCAGCAATCAATCATCTGTCCCAAGGTTGTACTTGGCAACAAAAAGGAAAAAGAAACAACAATGAATTTTGAGTCGTTTAATTTACACCCCCACATAGAATCAGGTGTCAGGGCTGTCGGCTATACGGAGCCCACACCGATTCAAATACAAGCCATACCTCCCATTCTACAGAACAGGGATCTCATGGGACAGGCGCAGACAGGAACGGGAAAAACCGCTGCCTTCGTCCTTCCTATCTTGCAGCGCCTGATGGACGGACCACGGAAGCGTATCAGGGCGCTAATCATTGCACCGACGAGAGAGCTGGCAGAACAGACGCATGAGGCCATCGGTCAGCTGGGCCGCTATACGAAACTGAAGAGCGTCACAATCTATGGAGGCGTAAACCAGAATCTCCAAATGAGCAAGCTCCGCAGCGGCGCGGATGTAGTTGTGGCCTGCCCCGGACGCCTGATCGATCTTATGGATAAGGGTCTGGTCGATTTAAGGCGCATTGAAGTGCTTGTCCTGGATGAGGCGGACCGAATGTTCGACATGGGATTTCTGCCGGATGTCCGCAATATCTTGAAGCGCCTGCCGGTTGAGCGGCAGACTCTTCTTTTCTCGGCAACCATGCCGGATGACGTCCGGGACCTGGCAGAGAGCGTGCTCCGCAACCCAGTCCATGTTCAGGTTGGCGATGCGGTCCCCGTATCCACGGTCTCACACGCCATCTATCCTGTAGATCCGCACCTAAAGACGCCTCTCCTGATGAAGATCCTGGACAGCACAGACACAGCGTCCGTGCTCGTCTTTACTCGCACCAAGGACCGCGCGACGCGCCTGGCAAAGCAGATGAAAAGATCAGGATTTCTTGTGACCTCGCTACAGGGCGATCTGCCCCAGAACAAACGACAGGAAGCGCTCAATGGATTTCGCAGCGGCAAGTATCAGGTGCTCGTGGCCACCGACATTGCCGCACGTGGCATCGATGTTTCCAAGATATCACATGTGATCAATTATGACATGCCCGACACGGTCGATGCCTACACGCATCGCATCGGACGCACCGGCAGGGCCGCGAGAACCGGCGATGCGTTCACCTTTGTGACACGTCCGGACAGGGCTTTTGTGTGGACCATCGAAAATATTCTTGGTGAAAAGCTAGAAAGGCGGATACTCGCAAATTTCGATTACACGGTACCGGCGCCGGACGCCGCCAAGGGATCCGGCCGCTCGCGGAATTCCAGGAAACGATCGGGCTTGACAAGAGTCACCAAAGAAACCTTGGAGCCGAATGCCCGCCCTTCCTCGTCTGCTTCGGGCGCGAGGAGAAGACGAAGGGATCTTTCCCAGTTCCCCTCTCTCGCTGGTTCGCCCCAAATGAGATCGCGCCGGTCCCACGACATGCGTTAGTCGCCTCTATTCAGCGGGCGTTCCACCGTCATGTGGTCGCATACAGAAAAGAGGAATGCTGATTTTCGATCGGCATTCCTCCTCAACTCCTTATCTCCCACGCAAAGGCTTTTGCTTTCAAATGCATCAGGGCCTTCCACGGCAGTGAATTCAATCATTTCTTATAGCAGAGATCATTGCTTTTTCTCATACCCATCTTCATCGTCTCCTTCACCCAATATTGTCTTCACGATTCTATCCGTCCATAACAGATTCGAGCCATAAATTATCTTGACAATAGTTTGATATCAAACTATATTACCCCATGAAAAAGGATCACATCATTTTTCTGATCGGGCGCATCCAGTACAAGGCCAGTCGGTTTCTCTCCCAGGAAATGAAGGCCCATGGCATCAGGGGACTGGCACCGTCGCACGGCGAGATCCTGGGCTATTTAATGGCTCGCGGGCCTTTGCCCATGTCCGAAATCGGGAGGATTATCGACAAGGACAAGTCCACAATTACAGCCCTGGTGAACAAGTTGATTAAGCTCGGTTACGTGGAAAAGGGGAGAGATCCCGCCGATAGTCGCATCAGCCTCATCGCCCTGACCCGGAAGGGGACGGCGCTGAAGCCCGACTTCCTTCTCATCGCTCAGAAATTACGCTCTCATTCATACAAGGGAATCTCGGACCATGAAAGGGAAACATTGGTCAGTCTGCTGAATAAACTTAATGCGAATCTCTAATTTTTTTGCAATGGAGTTTGCGCTGAAGCTATTAACAATCAGGATTGAATATCCAAACAAAACAGACGAGGAGGAAGCACATGCAGTTCGACAACATTATTTTCCAAAAGGCCAATCAGGTTGCGGTGATCAGATTCAATCGTCCCAAGGCGTTTAATGCGGTTAATGTTGAATTGTTTGCCGACATCATCAAAGCCCTCGAAATCTGCACGGACGACAGGGATGTGAAGGTGATCGTGCTTACGGGAGAAGGCAAGGCTTTCTGCGCGGGAGGAGACGTGGCGCTGTTTGAGAGCTCACCCGATGTGAGCGAGACGATCCGACAACTGACGAAGTTCCTGCACTTTACGATCGTAGGTATCCGCCGCACCTCCAAGCCCGTGATTGCCATGATCAATGGGACGGCTGCCGGGGCAGGCGTGAGCATTGCCGCTGCGTGCGACCTGAGAATTTGCGCTTCATCCGTGAAGTTTCGACAGGCATACACGGCAATTGGGATGATCCCGGACGGCGCGTGGACCCTCATGGTTCCACTACTGATCGGATTTGGCAAGGCATCGGAGCTGGTTTACCTGGATCCCATATTCGATGCCCGTGAAGCCCTCCAGATGGGTCTCGTCAATAAAGTTGTCGATGACAGCGAACTTGAAAAGACCACTATGGACATTGCACTGAAACTTGCTTCAGGCCCGATAGTGTCTTATTCCATCGTGAAGGAGAACTTCAATAACGCCTTCTTCGGACTCTTGGAGCGACAGCTCGAACTGGAACGCCGTGGCATGATCTGGGTGAGTAAAACCGCGGATGCAAAAGAAGGCATCTCCGCTTTCATAGGAAAAAGGAAACCGACCTTCAAGGGCCAGTAGTCACACCTCCGTGATGTCGCATACCATAATGAGCCGTTTCGTGCCCATATGAAACGGCTCACTATTTCTATCCATAAATTTCCATTCTCAAATGGGCATCGACCCTTGCGGTCAAAACTTCCCGCCAATTTTCCATTACCTGTTGCACTTGCCGATTTCTTGTCAATCCGAGGACCGAAATGGTGGAACCATGCCTCGAGATGTGTGATCATAACACTCCGTCCAACTGCATTTAAAGATTGCAATTTTTCATGTTTTTATGAGATAAACTGCGTGTGGGAAAGGCCTCGGCCTCATAATCGGGCCGAAAAGGGATATGAACCTTAAATGTTTTCTCATGTAAAGAGGTGTGGGAAGAGGCTAAAATGAACATCTTCTTGATCCTAATCCTTATTGCTCTGGTTATAACTCTTTTTAATATATCATCGCAGAGAAAGAAATCCAGCCGGAAACAACCTCACCGAGCTGCTCATACGGTAAAACGTCATAAAGAAAAAGCGCCGGCTCAGTCTCATGCCAAGACTCACGGCGGGGAAGAGCAGCGAAAGACCTTCTTCGAATCTTATCCCGTGCTAAAGGAACTGTCCTATTTCCCTATCGCCCCAGGTGTGGCGCCAAAATCGATACAGGACCTCAGTCCGGAAGTCATAGAAGCGGTCAAAGAAAGAATCTCCGCCATTAAGCCTATCCCGGTAAATTATTTTAAATTGATGACCCTGCTGCGGAATCCAGAATCTAACCCAGGAGAGATTACGTCAGTTACCGTAACAAACCCCGTTTTTTCTGCCAGGATCCTGCGCGCGGTGAACTCTGCATATTTCAACCGCCCTGAAAAGATCACGTCAGTAGGCAGGGCAATAAGCCTTTTGGGATATAACAGCGTTAGGGCATTGGTCCTCGAGGAGACTCTTAATAACGTACTGCCCCACGAACGATACGGTGATACTGACGCATACAGCAAGACCTGGGCCCACTCTGCCGTGGTTTCCGTCTGCTCGGGACATCTCGGCAAGAACATATTTCAAATCTCTGAATATGAACTGGGCACGATGGGACTTCTCCACGACATAGGCAAGTATTTTATCCACATGCTGAAACCCGTGGGAGAGATATCGACGGAATCTCCCCTCCTGATAAGAGAGGAGCAACAGTACGGGATAAACCATGCGTGTTTAGGCAGCCTCGTGGCAAAGAACTGGCAACTCTCGGACAGCATCGTGAAGGCCATCGAATACCATCACTACCCCGCATTCTTCCCAATCGAATCCATCCCCGAACCTTATATAAAACATGCGTTTGTAATTTGTCTCTCTGACCTGATCTGTAAAGCATTGGGTTACAGCGCAAATGATGATGAAAAAATTCCCATCAGGAATGAATACTATGAAATGTTTAAGATGCGGCCTGACCTTGAGGAGAATGTTACACCCCGCCTTGTAAAAGAAATAGAAAAGGCACACGTCACCGTACAGTCCTACATCCAAACGCGATGATCAAATTGAAGCTCTCTGCAGCAGGCCACGGGGCATGCGCTCGCTACAAAATTAGAGGCGGTCGTCAACCCGCCGGCCACGCGGGCTGATTATTAAAGTTCGCCGCCATAGTAATAAAATAAACATCAACGCGCTTTAATCATGATCACAATCTTCCCATTCTTTTTCTAAAGAAAGAATAGACCATGTTTGTACACTTCTGGATGGCAAAGCCACCCGTCACGGCGACTGAAGAAATGAGCCTTGAAGAAGCCTTGTATTTAATGCAGAAATGCAAGATCAGGCGGCTGCCTGTCGTCCGTGGGGAAAACGATCTTTGCGGAATGATCGCGATGTCGGATATCTATCCCTATGTCGGTCCGCACGCGATGACGAAAGCCCTTTTTTCTCCCGAAGTTACTAAGCAATTGCGCAATATCCAGGTAGCGTCGGTAATGACCAAGTCACCGATCACCTGTGATCGCCATGCGACGGTCGACGAAATCGGGTTGATAATGCGACGTAAGAAGATCGGAGCTGTTCCTGTCGTTGAAGGAACCAAAGTAGTCGGCATTATCACGGAATCCGACATTCTGGAGGCATTGTCGAATATTACCCAGACTGGATCCGACAGCAGGCGCATATTTTTCCGCATACCTGTCATAGAAAGAATAAACACCTTTTACAAAATCGTATCTCTGTGCGAACAGAATGAGCTTGAGATCTTGACCATTCTCATCCACCCCCTTCCGGAAGAACATAGCCATCTGGTCATGCTGAGGGTCCGCGGGGAAAAAGTATCGGAATTCATCAATATGCTATGGCGTAACCATTATGAAGTACTGGTTACATCTTTAAAGCAATAAGTGAAATGGGCCTTTTTAAGCTGCGTAATGGAAGGATGTGAAGGGGTATTGGAAATATAAAAAGAACTATCATGGTCTTGTAATTTTATCTCTTATCTGCATCCTTTTCCCCTTTCGAGGTCGGTTTAACTGAAACAACCAGGTCCGCATTGCAGCTCGGAGGTATTGAGGCTGTAGTCGTGGGCTCGGTAACAAGATATGATTGCAAACAAAGTACGTCTGCATTTTTTGCAAGCGGGATGGAAATGGCAACAAAGAAGAATCTTTGCCATGCTTCCATCTCTTTTAA
>JBKQQP010000049.1:0-4474 GCA_052144335.1 Syntrophales bacterium | reverse complement strand
CTTTGCCATGCTTCCATCTCTTTTAAATTATTGAATATGCAAAATGGAGAAGTTCTTTGGGCAGGTCAGGGATCCCATTTGCTAAAAAGGAAGGATATGACTGCCGGCAGGGTATTGCAGAAATTGATCAAAAAGATGGAATTCAATGCGGCTTGATCAGACGTCACGTGCATCGATACTGGCTTTTATAACAGCGTTTACGACCCTGTTCACGCAAGTGCTGATTCATCGAATTGTCTCTGCCAAGCTTCTCAACAATTATGCCTTCATCATCATTTCCTTAACAATGCTTGGCTTTGCCCTCTCGGGCACCATACTGACAGGCTGGATAAAGAAATTTATCGAATTGCGGGACGACGTAGTTATGGCATGTGCGGCCATCTTCGCCATAAGCCTCCTCGCAGTTACTGCCGTCTTCTATCGCGTTGATGCAGGTTCACAATTCGTATATTCCGGTTACGGGACCTTCGATTTTTTGCGGTGGGTTCCACTTTCACTTCTGTACGCCATCCCCTTTGTATTCTGCGGACTAATTCTAGGCGTCCTGCTTTCATCGCCTGATCTACGTACAGGACGCATCTATTTCTTTGACCTCATCGGATCGTCGCTTGGCGCTTTCTTGGTTATTCCTTCTATCAGTGCCGTTGGAGTCGAATACAGTTTACTAATTGTCAGCGGTCTTTTCGTCACAGTTACAGCTATCATCGCCAAGTGCGCGCGGAAGTTGCCAGTCTACGCAATTTCCGCATTATCGCTGATTGCGATATTAATCGCAGCCACATTCCCAGGTACTGCATTTTTGATGCGCTATCCTGAAGGTTCGATGCTTGACGATTGTCAGAAACTGGGGCCGGGATATGGCATCGAATATGTTGCATGGGATCCACTTTCGCGTATTGAAGTAAGTCGCATCAAGCCTCCTGCCGTTGATAAGACTGCATATCCGCTTCTCATCGGCGGCAATCTATCATTCCACGCACACATCAAGCGCATGATAACCCAAAATAATTTTGCATTCACCTACGCGGTTGACTACGACGGGAGCAAGGATTCCCTCAAAGGCATAGAAGAAACAATCTACGCCTCGGCGTACCAGGCGACATCGATCAGTCATCCGCGTATAGCAATCGTAGGGGTCGGTGGCGGGATCGATGTGCTGACAGCCTTGTATTTCGATCCCGGCAGCGTTACGGCAGTTGAAATAAACAAAGCCACAATTGGGATACTCACCCGCAAATATGCCGACTACTTCCAGCATTGGGTCAACGATCCGCGCGTTATCCTGATAAACGATGAAGGGCGTCACTATCTGTCAACAACGGATCAGAGTTTTGATATAATCCAACTGTCCGGCGTTGATTCTTATAGCGGCACCCCAGGTCTCGCTCACGTATTTTCGGAAAATTATCTATATACAGCGGAAGCGTTCGATCTGTACTTCTCGCGTCTTAGCAAGGACGGCATCCTTTGCATGATGCGTCTCGAACACAAACCGCCGCGTGAAATGCTCCGGGCACTGACAACTGCGGTAGCAACGCTCAGGAAAGCCGGTATTTCACATCCTGCTCATCACATTGTGACTCTGACTGCCCAGGATGGCAAATTTACGGCCATGCTTATGAAGAAAGCGCCGTTTTCAGACGAGGAGATTGAACGGCTCAAAGGATGGACGGGGAAAAACCCCTTGTTTATACTGTCAGCCGCCCCCGGTCTGAATATCGGTAGAAACACCTACCAGCATTTCCTCATGTTGGACAGCCCGGAAAGCGAGTCTGTATTTTTGGACAATTACGTCTACGACATACGTCCTACCGACGACAATCGGCTTTTCTTTTTTAAATTCTCTTACTGGTGGCACCTCCTCATCGATCCGCAGATGAAGAGGTTAATATCACCCCCATTGATGGAGTACGTAATAATTACCCAAGTCACAGTAGTCGGAACCGTGGCGCTTGTCTGTGTGCTTTTTCCGCTGTTATTTCTTGCTCGACGTGGCTTGAATGCGCCTCACAAATGGCGTTTCGGTCTTCTGTTTGCTGCGGTCGGTGTTGGGTACATGGTTGTGGAAATCGCGTTCATGCAAAAGTTTGGCTTATTCCTCGGACATCCAAACTACTCCCTCTCGGTAGTACTGGCTGTAGTTCTTTTCTCATCCGGTCTCGGATCTCTATGGTCAGATAAAATTGTTGATGCCATTGGCGGATTAAAATGGGTGAGCTATATTTTTGTATGCTTGATGCTGATTGACTACATGCTGTTGCCGGCGTTGGCAAGGTTGACTAGCATGCCCTTCTCTGTCAAAGTGCTGCTTGTATCAGGTATGATTTTCCCCGTGGGATTCTGCATGGGCATGTTTGTTCCTGCAGCCCTTGAAAAGCTGAAGTCCGCGGCATATGGTTTCGTTCCCTGGGCATGGGGTATTAATGGAGTATTTTCAGTCGTAGCGCCGATCATCGGTATAGCAATTTCCATGACGTGGGGAATCAATATGTTGCTTATATTCGCCATTCCCATTTATCTAATCGCAGGTTTTTCATATCCAAAGACAATCAAATAGGGCAGCTCCAATACCGATCTCAAGCATTCGTACATAAGTTGCGACCTTTTTGTTTTGACATTGAACACCGTTTTTCGTATTCTTATCTGACCGTAAAGCGAGTCTTTATCAAGAAAGGAAAGGAGACAGTCATGAACCATAATAGACTGCCTGGTCGCCCGGTATCCATGCGCGGGCCGGTCCAATAAGTTGCTTCTGCCTGCCCATGCTGGATAGAGAACTCTGCAGTTTCCAATGCGAGTTCCTGACACGTACTCGGAAAGGAATATTCTGGAGTCCAACTGAATTGCTGCCAACCTCTATGCAATATTTCAACCGAAAATATAGAAGGAGCGATAAAGCGAATACCGAATGAAAGAACGCATGAAAGCTCTTTGGGGACTTATTTTCGTTGTGATCCTGGTCGTTCCTTATACCCTGGGTCTTTGGGATAATTATGGATACATATACGTCGTAGCCGCAGCCGTCGCTTTATTGCTCATCGCGATATTAGGACGTCATGTCACGCCAACCTTCTGGTGGCAGGGCTTAAGAAAAAAGAAAAACGAGGAGACTAATAAAGATAAGGGCGTCTAGACGCAAAATTACTTGATTGGAGGGTGCGCTTATGAAATGGCTCGAAAAGTACGCGGACTATTCTTACGCTCTGTTACGCATCATGACGGGATTCATGTTCTCGTTCCACGGCGCCCAGAAAATTCTCGGGGTGCTTGCTGAATTTCAGCCACCGGTGGGCTCCCAGCTCTGGTTCGGCGGAATCATCGAACTCTTGTGCGGGTTGGCCGTGATGCTGGGGTTTCAAACACGCGCGGCGGCTTTTCTCTGCAGCGGCACGATGGCCGTGGCTTATTTCCAATTCCATTGGAAGCTCCAAATGGGACCCAATCTCTTTCCGGCAATCAACAAGGGCGAGCTGGCCGCCCTCTACAGTTTCGTTTTCCTCTGTCTTGCCTGTCGAGGCGGCGTGAAATGGTGCCTCGACAAAAAGGGCCAATAACTTATAAAGGCAATTCGCCACTCAATACGTCGGAGCCAACCCATCCGGTTCTTCAAGGGAGACGAAGCAGGCCTCTTCCTAGAACAGGTCGTTAATTTATTTTGCAATACTGGGCTCCCCCCCGTATAAGCCCAGTATTTTTCCCGTATTGCATTCTTAGAAATTCAAGCTAAGATACATTTCAAGTCGTCTGAACTTCCGCACTTTCTCGACACACATAATCGGTTTATTACTGAAAGGCAGGGTCGGGAATGGCTCTGCCTTCTTGCATATATCACCAATCTTTAATCCGTAGACGTTGCCGGAAATGAATACTCGTCGGTTTTATCAGAATATCAAATCGGTCTTGCGTTCGGCCCATAGGGGCCACTAAACGACCGCTGCCTTCGGTACGTCCATTTTGGTCGTTATATGTTTTGCAATATCAGGTTTTACTCCATATTAAGCCGGTATTTTCCCCATATTGCATTCTTGGAAATATACAAGCTAAGATTCATTCTAAGGTGGGAACCTTGCGGATGCGGAAGACTGGATCAAAAAGGCCATCGATGCAGACATAAGAAATGGCACCCGCTGGGAACTGGCAAATGACCATGCCATATATGCCGAATGGTTCAAGAAAAAAGGTGATCTATTATCTATCAGGGACCAAGGAGCAACTGACAAATGCCATCGATATCTTCCGGGAATGCGGTGCAGACGGCTGGGTGGGAAGGATGGAAAAAACTCTCGCTGAGGTTTCATGAAAAGTTGAACCTTATTTCCCGTAATCTTTGTAAATAATATGCCAGCTTCTTAACCTCGGGCGGTTGGGTAAAGGTTTTATGTTCAAAATGTTCTGTATAAATGCTCACGCTCCAGCTCTTTTTGTGAATATCCATACCGACGTAAATGTGTTGACCCGTGAAATCAAGTTTGTT
>JBKQQP010000048.1:0-13668 GCA_052144335.1 Syntrophales bacterium | reverse complement strand
GCAGCGATTCATTATCGATCTGTCTGCTCATAGGAGATTGATTTTAAAGATTGAGCTCTTACACATAAAAGTTAAGAGAACAAAAACTTCCTTCGCCTATGAGTAAAAAAGAGACTTGCTTTTTTACATAGGAGGAAGGAACAAAGCATTTATTGACGCCACCTACAAGGAAGAATACAGCCGGCGTTGGTAATGACTTGTGAAATAAAATAACCGACTGCTTCTCTGGATACTTATTATCCAACTGGATACTAATCACTGTGTACTTCTTATCCATCTTTAGTTACAAGAATCCAATCAAAAAAAATGCATAATTGCTATATATGATTTGATATCTGATACTTATGATGCTGTTCTCTTTTAGGCCTACTTTATGCTTATTATTTATTAAAAAAGCACCTTGAAAAGGGGAGTATAAAGATTGAGAACACATTTGCAGAATCAAGCAAGGAGGTGGAATATGAAAAAAGTTGCTTGCGCGGTTCTTATATTCACAATGATCATCTTTCTCATAAACCCATTGTCCAGTGACGCAGGAGGCTACTATGGTGGTGGCGGTTACGGCGGCGGCGGCGGCTACAGCGTCTATAGGGGAGGAGGTCATGGAGGCGGCTATGGGCTTTGGTGGGCGCCTTTGGCGATAGTAGGAGGTGCAGTAGCTCTTGTGGCAAATTCAGTAGCTCTTGTGGCAAATTCAGTAGCTCCGGCTCCTAATTACTATTCACCGTATTACGCACCCTATTATACAGCTCCTCCAGTTTATGTTCAACCGGCCCCATCAGTACCGCCAAGAGGCTATGTCTACGTCTATCCCCGGTAGGGCCAGCGCGACGAGCTACAGGCTAAAGTGAACTATGCTGTTTCTCGGCCTCGGCTTGATTGGCTTGGTAGGACTCAGGAGAAAGATTCTGAAATAACGAAACACATAATCGGTTTATGGCAGAAAGGCAGGGTCAGATGGCTCTGCCTTTTTTTCTGCGATAACGATTGTGGATTGTAATGTTGTATTGGCGGACTGAATTAGAAAAACAACATTAGGAAGCTAGTCGCACAAGGGCGGCAGGGTAACCAGCAAACCGAAAGATGGCAAACCAGTATCCTTTATTTCTTCATCTTTTTAACAGCAATATATGTCCCAACAAGAGATACAACGGCATGCAGAGAAGGTTCTCCAGTGGGCGACCCCCCCTGTGCGTATGCATCCGCGCCGGCTGTGAATATCCCAAGATTGATCGGGATACTGAAGAATATTATAACAGCCATAAATACGGTAACACTGAAAAGCAACAGCTTGATTTTCGCTGTCATCACAATGTTCCTTACTCCGAAAGGTTAGTTGTTACGTTGATAGATTAATTAAGGCCAAGTAGAAAATACTATGGCTAAATTGTACTCTCATATGCTGATGGACAGTCAAAGGGGCAAATTCCATCCCCATTGCTGATTTTCAGGGGAAATGTATTCTGATGGAAATTGCCAAAAACAATAAGCAAGGAAGGAAGGGAGCGCATTAATAACATCTTGAATTTTAACCAACAGAGGATTATCTATAAGATAGGAAAGGGATTCTTCACTGAGTCACCATACAAATTTTTTTTCACAAGTAGTCGCAAGAGCGTAGCTTTATAGAGGGGAAAGGAGACAAGTACATGCTCGCCAAAATCGTCCAATTTATGGAGCGCGATATCTGGCGTATTCGTTTGAAAAACCTTTCTGTTGCAAAAGCCATCTTCATCGAATATCTCAGGATCCTTCTTGCTGCATGGAGAGGGTTTAACAACCACCAATGCCAATTGAGGGCTTCCGCCCTGACCTTCTACTCACTTCTTTCTATCGTCCCCATAGCCGCAATGGCCTTCGGCATTGCTAAGGGATTTGATATGCAAACTATCTTACAGGAAAGGCTGCTGGAGAAGTTTGAAGGGCAGGAAGAGGTTTTGACCAAGGTCTTCGAATTCGCCAACACGCTCCTGGCAAATACAAGTGGAGGGGTGGTCGCCGGCGTCGGTGTGGCAGTCCTCTTCTGGACTATTATAAAAGTCCTTGGGAATATCGAAAGCTCCTTGAATGACATCTGGGGTATCAAGAAACCCCGGTCCCTGGCCCGGAAGGCCACAGATTATCTTTCCGTGATGCTAATTTCCCCGATCCTCCTCGTGGTATCCGGTAGCGCTACAATTTTCATTGCCTCGCAGGTCACATTTATCACCCAGAAGATTGCAGTGCTCGGCGCCCTTGGCACCGTTGTTTCTTTTATACTCAAGTTCGCCCCCTACAGCATCATGTGGGGACTCTTTTCTTTTATCTATATTTTTATGCCCAATACGAAAGTTAATTTCAAATCGGGCCTTTTCTCGGGAATAATTGCCGGAACAATCAATCAGACGGTACAGTGGTTGTATGTGACTTTCCAGGTGGGTGTAGCGCAATACAATGCGATCTATGGTAGTTTTACAGCTCTGCCTCTATTCCTGGTCTGGGTGCAGCTTAGTTGGCTCATTGTTCTCGCAGGTGCAGAACTTTCTTACGCTCATCAACAGTCGGATATGCTTGAGTTTGAACCGGACATTGAACGTGTGAGCGCCCACTTCAGGAAACTGCTTACCTTACGTGTCGTGAGCCTGCTCGCGAAGAATTTTTCGCAAGGATTAAAGCCTCTAACCACGTCGGACATCTCACACTTGACGGATATCCCCAAGATGCTGGCAAAGCAGATCCTTAGTGACCTCACGCAATGTGGCATCGTAATCGAAACGTCAGAAAACAAGCAGGAACGTGAAATGGGTTACCAGCCGGCTCTCGACACCGATCATTTAACAATCAATTATGTTCTGGATGTCATGGAAAGATGTGGTATTGCTGACATACCCATTGAAGCTACACCAGAACTAGAAACTCTTGCAGAGAGCTTAAATACTTTTAGAAATGAGCTCGCAAAATCGCCGGCGAACAGGATATTGAGAGACATTTAAGTATAAAGGTCGTAAAATATTTTGGCATTCAATGGTGTATGATTTGTTCAGGATTCGCATGAGCCAATCCGAACGGGGCATTGGGACAAAGAGAAAAATGGGGTCAGGCCGGAGAATGACCTGACCCCTGTTTTAAACTCATTCTAGAAACTGCTACAACGAATTGCCTAGAAATCGCGTTCAGTCTTTATAGTGACCGTGGCCATATTCTCGCTTATCGTCTCGATCCCGACCATCTCTAGAACAGCGTCCTCCCCTGCCATATTCTTCTTGATGTGCTCGATAATGCGGCACATAGACATTTTTGTACCACTTGTCGCGAACGAAATACACGGGTCGGTCGCAAGCATTATATTTGGCGCAGTGCTTCTTCCAATTCTTTGCTTGGCAAGGAGGTACGCGCAGATAAATAGGCTCTTGAACAACATGAGCGGGTGCTGGTTTAACCACGACTGGTTGTGGGTAAACAGTTTCCGGCCGAGGTAAGACACCAATAGGCATTAAATAAAGTAATTCTAATCTTATTTCGTAATCTGTTAAATAATCAATGATACCGATGATCAGATTCAGTAGAAGAGCGATAGTCCAAATGAATTGCGGCGCTTTTTTGCGAGACAGTCAAGGAGATACATGTTCACTCTTTCATTTCTTGCAGATTGTTACGAATTACTGCTTGTGATATTGCAAACATTCCTAAATGTTTCGAATAAAGAGTTCAGGAATAAACAAATTCTCAATAAAATAAATAAAGTGTGATTACGGTTTTTTATTTGAGGGCCATGTTCTATTTACCACTGTTTGTTCTCAGAAAATTTATCAATAAGAAAATCACTATGGCCAAGATGGCAAAGGGCAGGATGTATTGGTATGAATAAGTATAAACACGTTTCCATTTCTCACCCAGATAATACCCCATTGTCACAAATGTCACGGTCCACAGAAAACCCCCGGTAAAGGCGTATGTAGCGAATACCCTGTAAGGCATTTCAGCAATTCCTGCAAATACTGCCGTTAAATGTCGAACCCCCGGAATAAAATAGCCGATGAGTATGGCGAACTTCCCATACTTGCTGTACCATCCTTCAGTTTTGTGAAGGTGTTTACGATTAATTCTCAATTTGGCTGAGTATTTCTCTAGGAAGGGATGCCCAAATGCCCTTCCCAGAAGATATCCAATTGAAACACCGCATATCGTTCCTGCAAATGCCGCCAATACAGCCTGCGGATAACTGAGGGTCCCCTTAAAAGCCAAAAATCCTGCTAGTGACATTAGTGTTTCATCAGGTATGGGTAAACCCAGAATGCCAAGCCCCAATGCAGCAAAAATTCCCAGATAAGAGTATTTAATAAGAAATGGTAGTATACATTGCATTTATCAGACACCATTTGATTCGAGTAGACTCGTTTCTCCCGATACCACTCTCAGCCATTTAGTCGCACATATAGTCTTAGTGATATCGTTAGAAATTAAGAATAACTTAAATTCTTTTAGGGGAGAGGGTCAGCCTGTTGTGAGGATGACTTGCCTGCCATGGTCGTTTGACTAAAATATTTTATAAGCAATATTACACAACAGACCGAGGACAATCGATACAGAAAGCACTGCAACAAAAAAAAGAATAGCCCATTTTATTCCGTCGTTATCTTTTGTTTTCATGATTTCTTCCTTTTCTCAATTAAAGTTAAAATAAACATCTACTCACCCATATTATGCTCTGGCTGTTAGCACCACAGATCAACAAGAGAACGGTATACAGCTTTGCCCATTACCATGAAGGAAATAATAAAAGAACCAAATATCCCTATTTAGCAGAACGCACCGGAAGTGCCCGGGTGCCGCTCGTGTGTGACTGGTGAGCCCAGTACAAGCGGCCATCGATGAAATTGAAGCGGGTGGCGCTGGAGCCGCGCTTCTTCGAGGCCATGGGGCAACAGCATGTCAGGTGGATTAATTCAGTGATATGATATCCGCCACGGCAATCTCCCGTCGGCAGATTTTTACTTATTTTGTCTGCATCATAAATCCCCGCTAGCTCATACTGCGTCGGCAACCACCAGTCCGTATGACCGCCCCCGCGATAATTCTCACAATAGGACTTGGCTTTCGCCCAGTTTATATTGCGCCCGTTGTCCTTCGCTGCCCACATCAGGTTTGTACTCGTGTCTAAGACCGTTCCGTCGTCATATGCGATGAAACGACCGTCCCTAGCTTTCTCTCCAGCAAATACAAAGCCCGCGTACACACCCAATAACATCAAAACAGCAATAATTGTTTTGATGCTATCCCTCCTTAGTTTCTAGTCAGATAGCGAATGATCTCTGGACACTACGCCTTAATATAGATTTTCTCCGTTACCTGGTCTATTGGTAACCAGTTGTTAAAGAGTATTTTGATAAGAGATTACTTTTGCTGGAAGGAAGTTTAGGGGAATTATTCTTATAAGTCAATGAAGACTTAACACAAGATGTGGGATGTTGTATCAATGATCGCCTAAAGGACATGATCATTACGCATTGGTCTTCCCCCGATTTAGTGGTTTCCATGAAGATTACACCCAGTTATCAATATCCATATGTCATCATTAGGTATTACCAATGAACCGTCAAAATCAGCCACAATAGAGGAATGATCTGAATGGATTAAAAACCTAATTTTGATTTTCCGGGAATCTCTTCAATACTAAATACGCAGGAGACTGCGTTTTTTAATAAATACAGGATCACCTGCCTGACAGGTGTATTCCTTGTGAAGGTAATTATAATTTTATCTGATTAGTACGTCCGTCTTTAGATAAAGAAAAATCGCGGGTGCCAAAGGCCGTTCCAATAGAAGCCGTTCCTTCTATCCTGTAAGACAGGTTATGACCGGAGATAATTGTTTTCAGAATACCGCCCAGGTCCTTAAACTTTGCAACTACAGATACCTGCACCGGTGTTGTTGACGATGAAGGGACCAGAATCTCCTTTTCCAGGTGGCCGGTTCCGATTTCCTTATCGTCAAGGAAAACAACATATTCAAAAGACTTGAGCGTAAGGTTAAAACGGTTCTGATTTTGAATATCGAGACCGATGAGAAGGTTCGCCTCCGTGAGGGAGCTGGGTCTGAGGATGATTTCACGGAGGACGAAGGAGGGTTTTTCCATGATCCAGCTCAGACAGGATACAAGACATATGGAGAGGGTTAGCAGAAACAATATGCTAAGATTCGCCATCCATTTTCTTGCATCAAGATGTTTCATAAAGAATGAAAAAACAATTATATGTTTTGGTCTATTCGATATTGGCACTGACAACAGATGCCATCTGCATCATATCGATAGTCTGACCCTCTTTTAAATTTGTAAGATCGATTGACTTGCCTGTATTGCTGGTGGTCTTGGTGTTGTTGAATATCTTGATTAATTTGGCATCAGCCACAATATTCTTGCCGGCATTTTCCGGTTTGCCATTGACTGTTCTGGTTTGCAGTTTGTTTTCCTTGATGTAATCCCACAACTTCTTGGTTATCTCAGTGCGGGGAAGTGAGCTTGCACCCAGTAATTCCGCCAGTTCCGCTTTCAATCTTACCGGTTTATTCAATCCTTTTTCTTCCGCCATGTTTGTGCCTCCGTTCTTTAGATTGTCTTAGTTTTTTTTGATCAGGTATTGCGAAGGAAGTATAGGAACTTTCCGTTTTGCATGTCAAGGCAATACTGTCCGCAATATATGTGGTGTGGTGTTGACAATTAGAACTGATCAGAGCTAACGAATCTTCACCATCCCTTTCTATTTCATTAAATGTCATTTAACGCTTCTTTAAAAAACCTCGGCCTTCCAGGGGTCCGAAGTTCTGCCCCAAAATCATTTCAATTCATAATAGCTTCTTATAATCAAGATCTTACAAATGTTATCATCCAAACCCGCAGAGTTGGCATGGATAATGCGATAATATAAGTCAAAACAAATTAATTACAAAGGAGAAAACTCATGAAGAAGACACTTAAAACATTAGTCCTGGCGATATTTGTGGTGCTGACGACAGCTACATTCGGTTTTGCCGAATATGCAGTAACAGGCGTGAGCGAATTCCCTTATTTTCAACTTGGATGCTTGATTGTTGGCGGGATGACGATCATCTCCCTGAAGCACAAATATTCGAGGTTTTATGCCGGTGAGCTGGTAGGCATATTCGCGATGTACACAATTCTCATCGCCCTGTTCACGGCTCCGGTTTTCAATGCCATTAAGACCTTGGTAAGCTAAGAAAAACATCATATCGGTTTTCATTGCCGGTATGGTGATCAACCCTGGAGGGAAAGGAGGTTAAGGCCATGATAGCGAATCACAAGACACAGCAAGACCACAAAATATATAAAGCGATTTTTATGCTGAGTTCGTGGGGGTTTGTGATTGTGATTGCCTCTTTCCTCTTCCTCTATGCGGGATATAAGCTGGACGAGCTTCTGGGCACTTCTCCCAACTTTATGTTGGGGTTATTTTTCCTGGCCATATTTCTCTGTATCGGCAGGTTATATCAGGATGCCTGGCGGAGGAGAAAAGATATCTGAGATCATCCTTCCCCTGTAAAACGTAAGAGACCTTTTCACGATCATATTTTCTCCTTACCCATCTTTTATGGCCTTCAGTTTCTTATCTCTGGGTAGACGCTTGATCCTGTATTCCAACTGAAAAGCATCTTCTTTTTCAATCACTCGACTTGTGGCCAACAGCGTTACGGGTAATCTTGCACGGGTAAACCTGGAAGCATTTCCTTTATTATGGGCTTCTAATCTCTTCTCTAAATCATTCGTAACACCTGTGTAAATTTTCCCATCAGAACAACAGAGAAGATATACAATCCATGATTTTTTCATAGGGAAATCGGGCAATCCGGTTGCCTAATCAAAGCTCATTTCTTAGTTTCGTCAAACTCTTGGACGTCACCACTTGCTCCCGTCTGCCAAAACTCATGCCAAGGTTCCAGTTATCTTTACTTGATGCCGGAGCAAGAATGGTCTAAGTAATCACCTTGTGCAGGAGGCGCCACAACCTTGATCCAACAGAAATTCGTTAAATACTGGCTACCGGTCATTATCTGGATGTGTTTTATATTCTGGATGTCAACTGACACGTTCTCATCAGAAAATACTTCCAAGGTCATTGGACCGGTTCTCCATTTAATTTTCCCCTCGTTCTCAGCGGAGACTCTGGACATAATACATGGATTGATAAGAAAATCTGCGCACGTAGTAGAGTATTTCGTTCTAGGACTTCTTCTCTTTCGAGCTTTTCGCAGCGACTCTCCGCAACCGTGGGACCGGCGTTGGGCAATATACGCCGTTATTGTAATTGCTTTATATGCCATGAGTGATGAGTTTCACCAAATATCTGTTCCTTCCAGAACTGGCTCTATTTTTGATATTGGTCTTGACACAGCCGGTGGTATTCTTTCCCAAATTGCAATCATGTTGCGGCTCACGGTTTTAAATAAATAAACGGCCATTCTTAGTAATTGGCTACTTCAACAGTATCTCCATCAGGGTTTCTTGAAAAAAATCATCAGTAAAACACCGGCAATGAAACCTCCAATATGCCCCCACCACGCCACACCTCCACCAGAGGATGGCAAGACCTGGGCAACTGTTCCTGAAAATAGCTGCAGCAAAAACCACCACAACAGAAAAAAGACCGCAGGAACCTCTATAAACCACGGGATAATAATGATCGGGATGAATGTGAGGATTCTTGCCCTTGGAAACAACACAAAGTATGCCCCCATGACACCCGCAATTGCCCCTGATGCACCGATGACGGGCATTGAAGATCGCGGGCTGAAGTAAATATAGAACATACTGGCAAGCACGCCAACGATTAAGTAAAACACAAGGAATCGACCATGTCCCATCCGGTCCTCCACCTTACTGCCAAAAATTTTAAGAAACCACATATTGCCAAGAAAATGCAACCATCCCCCGTGCAGGAACATGGTGGTGAGGAAGGACAGGTAATAGATGAGGGGAAGACCATGACGGTGCCTTTTCGTATATTGAATAGGAACAATCCCAAAATAATAAGTAAACTCCTGAAGGAGTTCCAGTGGCAGAGTAGTTTCAAACAGGAAGACAATCCCGCACAGGAATATGAGCATCCATGTGGTTAAAGGAAATGTTCTGTTTGGTACTGTGTCTCTTAGAGGAAACATCGGGTTCGCCTTCTAGGGAATCAAAGCCTCTTCATAGAATTATTAACCTTGGAAATTACGAGCAAGTCTTCTCAATACGCTAACTTTCAACCGGTCTGTCTAACGCTCAACTATTGCTATTCTTTCAAACGCGACAGCCTTCGCCCCCAGATGGTCAGCCACACGACTATGACTCCCATCAACAGTATGCCAAGCTTGAACACGAGCATGCCCCAGAGCCACAACGTCTGGTAGGTCTGCCAAGTGAGTCCTTCTCCCATGAGCTTAAGCATCCAACTTGGCTGTCTGGACATGATGAAAAGATACAGGAGCCACTGTAAAATAAGAAAGCAGTAGACGATCAGGAACGTCCACCACCCCGCTGCCGCCGCTGCACGCACCCTCTTCGTAAAGGTATCATCCATTGGGATTCTCCTTTCTCATATATTTACGGACTTCTTCATAATGCTACCATTGTAGCAAGATTTATCACCGTGACAAACAAATTGCCACAGACTTTGGGGTACAGTTCCGATGATTTTGGAGGAAATATATCCAGGGTCTCCCCTATCGAGATAATCGTACTTCTCTACTTATGGCAATTACCAATTGTAATGTCGCATGGAAGGTGAGGATTGAGAAAACAAGAGGAAGGATGATTTACAGTCCATATTTACAGCGCAGCCAAGATAACTGCGTCCTGCAGCAAGATTGAATTATTAAACACCTTTTGTTGAGTTCCCAAAAGTTACCGAAATATTGAGATATTACAGCCGTCCCCGATTTCTCCTATTGTACCATCCCAATCTCATACCCTAGCTTTGTTTCCTTCTCGCGGAGTTTCCGGATTGCTTTCCTGAAGTGCACAAACCGCTTCGCCGATTCGCCGATGAGAAGGACGCCCATGATGATAAATACCACCCCCGCGCAAAAATAGAATAAACCGCTCAGAAACTTCATTATAGCAAGACCGACGGACGTGAAGGCCAGGCCTGTCTGCATATATGAATGCATGGTCCTCTCGCGTGAGAGGAGGGTTTGTTCCTCCATAAGGAGCAGTTTTATATCGTCGTCGATATCCGTATCCCGCACCATCCTTTGAGTTCTCGTTCTCTGAGAGTTAGTATTACTCTATCAGCACTGAGTGGGAAATTGCAAGCTGTGATATTGTCGTAAGATATTCAAAAAAGCTATTTTCCCGTAAATAAGAGCGGACAAAGACAGATGATGAGTAGGGAATACCATTTGAAACCTCCATGCCGACCAGCCGGCACAAAAAAGTATATCCGTGAAAAATCCCAAATGCTCACTTACAAGGAAGGAAGTGATAAAAAGGAGGTTGTTTAGTTCACCTAGTCCTAAATTTATGTGGTGGGATTATGCTGATGATTACGACTTGAAGTTCTAAGATGCTTTAAACTGAGTGCTGCGGTGTACAGCTGCCCCTTGTCTTAAGAGGTAGTCCCAGCCTGCAGTTGGTCAATGGAAGGCTGCCCGTTACGCATGACCCTTTGGCAGCGTTTCCCCCAGATTTACACCCTAATAGTGCAGATCCTCCTGACCCGCATGAGCCAGATGCCCGAGCATTTGCATCCCCAACCCCAAGGCCAAGGTCAATAATCAGAGGAGGTTCATAGGGCTGCTTCCATTTGATTTTCACTTTCACGTACTTATCTCTCCTTTTACTTTTGCGAGTTTATTATATCTAGCTTATACGGGAATCCTTTACCTTGTCAAAGAAAATGAATCAATGAATTCTCTGAATATTGTGGAAAACATCTTAGCAATTCGGCATAACTTACATAAAAAGATTATCTGACTTGAAAACTAATGACACCTATTGATTTAATTGTAATCAGTGCTTCGCGCTTCTGACATGAGAAATTGCTCATAGAAAATCTTCCAACGGTTCAGGACGAGATGAAGGTGGAGGGTGTGGTACAGAACATTTCTATAAAATCTTGCACCGTTTATAAAGAGCAGTACAAGTAACCTCATCCTAATTCTTATCACAAACCATCCTCCTCCTGATCCTGATTCAGTTTTTTTTCAGGTAAAAATCTGATTCCTCCCGATTGCAATTAATTTATCGATAAGGAAAAATGAACAAAACGGGACGAAGGATTGGTTTTAACGCCAGCTAATAACAATTTTTAAGAGGGGACAAATAATACGAGAATGAGCAGACGTCACTTTTTAAAAAGTGCAGCAACGGCCGGGACAGGTTTTACTCTGCCATCTGGATGGGATGTGCGGCAGCGTGTTCCCCTTCACCTAGGGTTTGTTCCTTACTAATTGTTGAACATATTCAAACTTATATTCATTGAGGAGGGAAAAGAGACTATGGGAGAAAATAATTCGGATGTGAACACAGGCTTGAAGACTCTGAATGAAGTGGAAGCCCTCAAGTCATGCATATCAAAATATTTTAAAGGTAAATCAGGGTCGCCTCCGTTGAAGAAGGATGAGTCTTTGATCCTATCTGCCATGGACAGATATTTTAATATCAGGCGAGAGCATTAGCTCAATAGTGCACGTGTATTAGACCACTGTTGAGATAAGGAATTTATTATCAGTAACGCAAATTCGGGAGGTAATACGTATGTTACTCTCGACAAAAGTACTCATTCACGATGAAAGGCCAGACGTACCGGAGTTCTTACTTGAAATTATTTTAAGGCGTGGTTACAAAGCGGGCTTTGCGAAAGATGGCACTGAGATTATTGACATGCTCTGGAACGACAAGTATGACGTTGTTCTCACCAATGGTGGATATAAAGAACTTAATCCTGACCAACACATGCAGTTAAAATCTTCTTCTATCTTCATAGTTGAGATTAAAGATTCTCGTAACCAGAATCAAGATAGGGATTTAAAGGCTCACTTATATTTGCCGAGGCCCATTTTAATTTCTGAACTTTGGCAGGCTCTGGAAAAGCCATTCTGATTTTTAGGTCGGCAATGACCCTGTAGATCTTCGCTCGATAACACATTGCAGCAGAAGTAAAACATAAAATAAACATAGATTGAGGAGCGCTACGGAGCAAATCGATATTTACAACTCCTGGCGCAAACCTTGGCCCTTAGCTGACTCGCCTCGGACCATAATCGATAAACTCCCTAGCCGAGCCCACCTCTGACGGTGCTGACGATCCGGTAGGGATCGCCTTCCATGGTGTGGGTATAGCTCACGCCGTAACTGCGTGGGGTTATATTGGCACGGAAGCTGCGGCAACCCAGCTAGCAATCACCGACTCTGACGACGCGACCAATGGCCTTAGATATGTAAACTGGATCAATGGCTATACCCTCAACTATTACGGTAAAGCTGTCACCGTGGACTACATTGCCTTTCTGAGAGAAGGCGACGAACCTGACCTCGGAGGGGAATTTTACATTGGTAATGAAAACAATAATCCGCCGGATATACCTGTCCCCGAGCCATTGACGATGTTCCTTCTTAGCTATGGCCTGTTGGGGCTTGTAGGAGTCCGGGTAAAGTTTAAGATGTGAAGCCGGTTCACTGTGTTTCCTTAACATGGATTCTTGTTGCGGGCGCGAAAGGCAGCGTCAGAAATGGCGCTGCCTTCTTGTTTGCAGTAGCAACAATTAACGGTTTGAAAGGTTGAATGGATGGACAGAATTGGAAAAACAACACTACAAGGAAGTAGCCTGCGCAAGTCGCGGTAGGGTTGCCGGCAAACCGAAAGATGGTTTTTAAAATTGTAGAGTCGAGATGTGGCGCGGTCGCCGAAGGTATTGGCTTGTCTGTTTTCGTCCCTTTCGTCTGACGGTGCCCGTTTAGCCTTGCCATAGTTCCGTTTCCACACCCCGCTCATCGAACCGGACAGGCGGATTTCTCGCATCCGGCTCTCGGATAAGATGTCATGCCTTCTCCCACGGAAGGTCACGGGTTCTCCTCGGCAGATTAATCATCCCAGCCCATCATATAGGTATTGATTGACGGGATTCGCACCCGTTGAAAAACAGCGCCTTTTCACGGCGCACTATTGAATTCACCCATCAAAGGTCACTAATGAACGTTTTATGGCTACAAAAATTGTAGATCATGCACTAATCTTCGTTGTTTTTCTTTCACTAGGATAGACTGCTAGCTGAATAAAGAATTTACGCATTTATAATTAAACGCTGTTAAATGTGTGGTAACGGCAAGTTAGCTATCTAATGCATAATGTTGGATGATCAGATGGTAAATGTAATACAATGTGGTACGCCAATTGCTTAGTTCTTATACTATGTTCCTTCTCGTACTCGGGTTGGTAGGACTGGCAGGGGTCGGGAAGTGGAGAACTGGATGATTTTGCATAGAATGGAATATGACTTTTAATATCTTGAAAGGAGGATGATGTGAAAAAGTTTCTGGTAATTTTTGCAGTAATGCTGTTGGCTCTTTGTTTCCCTGTTTTCGCGGGGGCCGTCAGCTTTAGCTTAAGCTATGACAGCGTGACGCCTGGCTTGGTGGATGTCGATGGTATCATCACCGCAATCCCGACAGCCAACCCCAACGAATATTGG
>JBKQQP010000047.1:0-13238 GCA_052144335.1 Syntrophales bacterium | reverse complement strand
TCTTAAACCACCAGTAATGATCGACCTTTGTTTCACGGTATTCAAACTATGCCATCTAATAAACAAACAGGGGCCTCGGATGCAACCATAATTTTCATTCTTTTTTGTGCCGACTGGTCGGCATGGGGGTTCAAATGGATATCTTATTTTATTTGATTCTAACGTCCCTTTTATTCACCCCCTTGGGTAACATTTAATGTGAGGCAATTCGGGCCTACAGTCGGCCTTGACTTTTTGATATAAAGTCATTAGAATATGTTCAGTCCAATGTCAATCTTGAATAATCTATTCCATTTTTCTTTAAAACCGATCAACTAATAAGCGTATTAAAAGACTGAAGACAGAATAAAAATGAAACATCAAAAAATGTTGTTGAAATTTATTAAAGATAAGTATGGGTGGCAGATAATCATAACTTTATATCTGTTGCTTCTTTTCCCCGTTGCTTTCTATAGCGATTTAAATGAATGTCTCGTAAAACAAGCTGAAATATACAAGTTTCGTCTAGAACAAACCATAAGTGAAAGAATCATCGACTTGCTCTCTGCAGAAGGCGTGGACACAGAATATCTCAATCAAATTGTCCATTCACTTTTGAAGAACTCTCAAGAGCACGACATTCCTGTTCCGATTTTTCTCTCTCTTATGAAATATGAGAGTTTGTTCAAAGCGCAAGCCGTATCCTCGCAGGGTGCCGCCGGAATAATGCAAATTCATCCAACAACATGGGATTATTATGTTAAGAAGATGAATCTTAATGTATCAAGAGAGTCGATGTATGATCCCTCCGTAAACATCGAAGTATCTGCTGCTATTTTGCAAGACCTGAAAGATAGGTATGAGGCAATGGGATATAGAGAAGATGTTTTGTGGGACTACGTTTTGTCTGCGTATTTTAAAGGTATAGGGTCTGTAAGATATGGCTTAAAACCAAGTCATAAGAAATACGCAAACTCGGTCAAGAGACAGGCGGTTGAGTATGAAAAAGACATATACAATCCCCAAGACTGAAAAATAAGAATGGCAATATAAATATCTTGTTAAGAATTAATTAACTAGACTCTACAAGTCGCTAATAAATCTTTAATATCCTTTCATTAAGGCTGATAAATATTGAATATTCCATGGTCCAACAACCGTTGCTGGATCTCAAGACAGCTGTCACACTCTATTATTTTTAGTTGGTGAGAACCATAGTGATCGATGACCCGATAAGAACTCACTGTAGTCAATAGACCCCCCCTTCTTGGATAAATACAAGACTTCAATTAGAAATAAATAGAACGGGGCTCACAGATAATAGGAGCCCTCAGAAGTGGGTAAAATATGAGACTTGATTTGCTCGGCTATATCTTGTTATTATTATGAATAAAAAACGACATCGGGTGTTCCTTGCATCAACAAACAACGAGAAGATAAATATAAAAAGGGGAATATCAAATGTTATCGAGAAAAAATGTTTGGCTCATAATAAATTGAGGATAAGTAGGTGTTTTCAGCAAGCACTCCTTCTTTGTGGTTTTTTTTATTCAGCGCATCGATTCAATATTTCATCCTATAACCAATAAAGATATAGTATTTTGTTTTTGGTTGATGTATTAAATAGCGCCAATATATTTTGCGGTCTAATTGACTTGACATTCAAGAGCGACTTTACCTATACTTCACACCGTAAAAATAGATTTCTCGTCGTATGGAATGCAGGGGTAGCTCTTTTGACCCATTGGACTGCCTCATACTCCCTAATTAAATGAGAAACGGACAGATTCTGCCCAGGATGCTCAAAGAAGTGCAGAAGCTGCGCCAGAAATAATCCCCTTTGACACTTGAAGAGGTAAATCACATGCAGGCAATTATGAAAAAGAGTATCGTGGTCTTAATATTTTTTTCTCTCCTTCTTTCAGGCTGTATTTATATGGACGTCCAAAGACCGCTTGGCACCGAGTTTAATAAAACAGAGCTGGGAACAAAAACCGGCCAGGCAAGCTGCCACTCAGTTCTCTGGCTTTTTGCGTGGGGTGACGCCGGGACGAAAGCTGCTGCGGAAAACGGTGGCATCAAAATCATACGCCACGCCGATACGAAGGTGTTCTCTGTTCTTTTCGGCCTTTACAGCAGGGTGACGACTGTGGCTTATGGCGATTAGACTGTTGGCTTTATATGCCTTGTGCATACCCGTCTTGACCGGTTGCGGGACATTCGGAATCATTTACTCGAGCACCGTAGTACCCTACTCACAGGAGTTCAAGGAGACACCGGTGGGAACCAGAAGCTGTGTCATCAAGGACTACCAGCTGTCGGAACCGCTAACCAGAGTTACCATTGCGGCGGAGTGGTCGACAAACTATATCTGGGCCGAGGCAAAGAAGGCCGGCATCAAAGATATTTACTACATCGACATAAAAACCGTCAGCATCCTATTAGGTATTTACAAGCACAAGACTCTTATTATTTACGGCGACTAAACTATACTCATCTCTGGGCACGAGTGGCCCACTTACCAGGTAGCGTTGCAAGAATAGATGTTCATTTCCTGAGATTCCAATTTCACAGCATATCATTCGCATGCAAACCTCGTCACAATTTTACCTGCCCCCAAAAACCTACCCGGTTTCTATGTGAAAAGACCAACCTCTTCCCGGACAGCTATAATCTCTGCGGCAAGGGAATTTAATCTGCTTCTTTCGGCATCATTTGCTTCTTCCTAAAATAAAGCATCCAGCTATTTTAAAAGATATCCGCCCTTTCAAACGATAATTTTTTGCTGACTGCAATCCTCCAACTTTCACCGTTGACTGATATGAAATATTTCATACAAAATAATTAAAATGCATCACGAATAAATGTTTGATATACTGTTAATGTAAAGATTAACCTTGTTTATGGTCTTTAGCGGCGGTGCCTGCGGATACCGAATTGGAACGCTATGGCATCATACAGCTACCATGGGATCGATCACTCTTAACTATACGGACGCTTTTTCAGATGCGGCGCTACCTCATTTTCGCCATTGCTTCATTTGGTCTCCTCATGTACTCCATAGACAGCACCATTGTAGCTGTCGCCTTTTCCAGCTTTATGAAAGAGCTGAGTGTAAATGTTATTTGGGCCTCGTGGACTATTTCCATCTATTTTATCGGAATTACCACGGCAATGCCGCTGGCCGGAAATCTAAGCGATACATTTGGCAGGAAAAAGGTTTTCCTCGTTTCACTTATACTCTTCACTGCCAGTTCCCTTGCCTGCGGTCTTGCAAGTAATATCTATGCCTTGGTTGCCTTCAGGGCTCTCCAAGGAATTGGAGGAGCTAGCTTTCTGCCTAGTGCATCAGGGATCGTTAGCGACTATTTCCCAGAGAGCCGGGAAAGGATGATAGGCCTTTTCACAAGCATCTTCCCAATAGGCGGGATTGTGGGGCCGAACCTAGGGGGATGGATTGTGGCCAACTATTCCTGGCGTTACATCTTCTATATCAATCTTCCCATCGGTGCCATTTTGATTGTCCTAATCATGACTCTCCTCAAAGGCTCTAGGGTTCATTCCCCGCCTCACATAGACTTCAGGGGGGCCTTTTTCATGAGCGGGGCCATACTATTTCTGATGCTAGGCCTTAATATCATCGCAGAAAGCTTTTCTCCCCTATATTTTCTTCTAGCTGCGCTTTTTACCGGCTTCAGCTTATTTCTACTTGCTTTATTCTTTCGGCAGGAAAAGAGAGAAGCAAACCCCATCCTAGATATCGCTCTCTTGAAATCAACCCCGTTTCTTGCGGCAAATTTATTGAATCTCTTAATGGGCGCGATAATCTTCGGCAGCTTTGCTTTCATACCTCTTTATGCCACCTCTGTTTATAAGCTATCAACGTTGATGAGCGGGATGATTCTGACTCCACGATCCCTCGGAATGATTCCCGCTTCGGCCGTCACCGCATTTCTGCTTAGACGATGGGGATACCGTAAGCCAATGTTCACTGGTTTCATTATTGCTTCTTTATCCATTATCCTTCTGGGACAAGACTTTTCAATCTGGAGGATGATTGGTTTGCAGCTTGGGGTCCCAGAAACACTCTCTTTGCTCATACTTCTTATGGGGATCGGCGTGGGAATCGCACTGCCTGCTGCCAATAATGCATGTATCGAGCTGATGCCTGAGAAGGTGGCCAGCATCGTGGGCCTTCGGGGTATGTTTCGTACTGTCGGTGGCGCCTTGGGCGTCTCTCTCACTACTTTTATCCTTCACGTGAGCGGGAGTTATCCGCTTGGTTTCAAGATTACTTTTTCCTCTTTCGGGTTGGGACTCCTTTGTGCGCTCCCTCTCGTTTTCCTCATGCCGGCAGGCAAAAGTTGGTCAAATTCATTTAATGGGCATGGAGTAGCGTGAAATGTCCTATGAGTGTGAAAACTGTAAGAATGAAAACAGATTGACAAATCGCTTTGATAGTAGAAGACCATGCGAAAAATAGCCATTATGACAGGTTCAACCGGCAACATTGGAAAATCAAAGGCAGAGGTATTAGCAGGGCAAAGGTTTCACATAATCATTAACATATCGCTATAAAGAGAGGTGTAAGATGAAGAAAGGAAATGGAATCATAGTGTATGAAAACCTCAGGGAGATCGTTGCACCAGGTCACTCCTGCCTTGTCGTCTGGGATGTTCAGAATGGCTTGGTCGATAGGATATTTAACAAGGAAGAATTCATGACCACTCTGAAAAACTTTATAGAAAAATTACACGACAGGATGCCTATAATCTATACACTGATTACTCCGATGCACAGAGATTTTACCTCTTCATGGAGCTACTTTTCGATGATGAGGCGCTTCAATGTAGATGATATAAATAAGTTACCGTCTTTTATGGCGGTTGGCTCGAAAGAACGTGAAATACCAGAAATAATTCAGCCAAAACATACCGATATAGTGCTTGAAAAATCGACGGCAAGTATCTTTATAGGGACAAATTTTGAATACATGATGCGAAATCACAATGTAACCACCCTTATATTTACCGGCATTGCTACCGAGATGGGCATTGAATCGAGTGCACGGGATGCTTCAAACAGGGGCTTTTATCCGGTGGTGGTATCGGATTGTGTCTCTTCTTTAGATAAGGATGCACATGAGCGCTCTTTAAAAACGATGGCTAAGCTTTTTATCTTAGAGACTGCAGGCAACATTTTAAAAAATATAGACTAAATAAGTAATCTAAACAAGCGAACTCTGTGGCTACGTCTGTAAGTCTTGTTCTTGGTAGCTTCCACCAGAATACCAACTTTCGAATGGAAATCTTTGATTTTGCTCTTCACATAATTCTCAGTCGCTATAAGAGCAGAAAAGCCCAAAGCGATCAAATTGGCAAAATCGGCTTCGGGCTTCTCTGGTAATAACTTCTCTCCAGAAGGAGGAAGAGTAGATATAATTATACTCCCTTAGAAGAAGATGTCAATAACGAGAATCTCAGTTCAATGACTGAAACTGCATCATTCACCATGCGTTCTTCGCAGAAAGGAAGCGAAAATCCTCTTAACAGCCAAGACCTGCGCCTCACAATGGGCACACTTTTGAAACCAGCTAAAAAAATTGGGTGGGTCGCCGGTTATTACTGTGATTTAACTGCGCCGGGGAAACAGCATTCCCAGCTCGGCTGCCCATCTTCTTCATTGCGAAGTTTCATGGTCCAATCGCCCTTGCTGATTTGCGTAGCTATGATAGAGGAACCAAATTTCTTGCCTCTCACCACAACACTGTCACCAGCCGCAAATTTAATTTTCTGATTTTCAATGAACCACTTGGGCCCCATATAAACGGTATACTCATTACCCTGGCCTGTCTTGAACTTCATCTGCAGACCGTCTTTTACGCCAGCCATCTTCTCCATTTTTACTACCTTGCCGGATTCAACCACCATAGCCTCATTGCCCGTGAAGCCTGTTTGACTGAGAATTCCGGGAAGTCCAATAGCCCATGCACCCTTTGCATAGGTGGACCCTGCAACCTGCGATTTCTGAGCAAATGCCACTGGCACAAACATCATACTAATTGCAACAACTAACACAATCCCTATTACCAATTTCCTCATAAGTTCCTCCTTAAATAGTTAAATTTAAATTCTCTGGACCCACCCTTTTTTTGAGCCTGCTGGTTTTACTTATAGAAGACCTATCATTTGGTTTTACAGTCGTACTGCATCAACTATACCATGACACATAATATTGTAAATATCAGTGATAATGATAAGTTATTGAAATACGAGTAAGGAATATTTCTGCTCTGTTGCGATAGTTCTCCTCTTCCCTTGAGGAATAATTCCCCACTCTAAGAAGTGAATCAACCTTAACAAACAAACTCCTGCTTCCTGGATTAAATGAGTAGAAGCTGAACAGCTGATTTTCTGTTCATGTGAAATCCGGATGTCTTCCTTGCCAAGCATCTGGCAATTTTCACTAGCATACCACTTTAGGACTAATCCTTAATGGCAGTTATAAATAAGAGAATGTCTTTTGCGACGTCTAAACCCTTCATCCCAGAATTACTCCGATATCATACTAAGTCAAAAACTCGTTTGAAATCATAATTTGACCGAATTGCATTAATTCTTCAATGTGTTATCTTAAAATATAGCATGCTTGCGAGCGGAATATTAACTACATGAAGACGATTGCCTGTCTGTCATCAGTAATGTGCAAAGGAAAGGCTCGGAGGAATTCTCAAGCCTTACCGGCGCGAACCCTGAAGGATTTGCGCTTTAGCTTAAAGCGCTCGAAAATCTTCGACAATACAGAATAAAGGTTCATACTGCATGCATGATAAGCTTCAGCCCTCCGGAAAATGTAAGGTTTTAAGGAAGAGATCGAGGGCAATTGACCCGACCTTTGAGGATTTTGAGATTGAAGAGCTTATTCCTTATCCACCTGTCGAAGAGAGGTTGAAAACTTTGGATATCAAATATCTGAGCGCCCATAAGCCCCGGAACGTTCCAGAGAACCAGATCTGAGAATAGCAGATAATATTACGTAGGAAGTAAGAGTGATGACTGATCTCATTATGAAGAAGGCCAAAGGAGATGGCGTGAAAATTCAGTTGGCCATCTGGGAAGGAAGTGGAAAACAAATTCTTTGCATCCATGGTCTCACGGCCAACTGCCGATCATGGGATTGCCTGGCCTCGGCCCTCTCTCCCCGTCACCAAGTGATTGCCATGGATCTTCGAGGCAGAGGACTCTCGGCTAAACCACCCACAGGTTACTCTATCAAACATCACTGCAAAGATATCCTGGCCGTGATGAATGATCAGGGACTGCAGCGGCCTGTATTGATGGGCCATTCCTTAGGAGCATTCATTTCCCTTGTTTTTGCAGCCCGTTATCCTCGGAGGGTGGATCAATTGATCCTTGTGGACGGTGGGGGAAGACTTTCTGAAGATCAAAAAAATAAGGTTTTTGCCGGAATAAAGCCTTCACTCGACCGCTTGGGAAAGACCTTTCCTTCCTTAAAAATCTACCTCTCTCAAATGAAACATACCTCTTATTTGCAACCGTGGAATTCTTATATGGAGACTTATTTCCGCTACGAGATTAAAGAAGTCGGAATGGGTATTCGGTCCCGTGTTCATCCAAAACATGTTGAGGAAGAAGCTAAGAACCTGGGGAAAGTGGATTCAAGTAAGGTCTATAAGAAGGTAAAGACTCCGACCCTCATTTTGCGATCCACGAAAGGGATGCTGGCTGAGGATGACCTCTTGCTTCCCGAAGACGTGGTGGAGAGAATGGTTCGTGAGATGCCGAATGCTAAGAAAATAGACATTAAAGGCACCAATCACTATTCAATCCTTTTTCAGCCCAACAAGAAGCGTGACCAGGCCATCCTCAAATTCTTGAATCAAAACCTGGCCTGATGAAAATTTCCAAAATAAATATGAAGTTCTTCCTCTGAAGTCCACTAAATCCAACATCTGCATTAAGTTCAATAGTACAATCAGTAATGCTGATCCGTCTTGACCCCCTGTAATGATTCCAAAAAGTTGGTCGAAGGTTAAGGAATTTAGGAGATATAATTCAGGTAATGCCAATTTTATGACTTGCCAAATCGAATTACTTATACTAAAATCTTACCAGTAAGAAAATAATTTGGGGAGGACTTATCATGGCAACATTGGCAACCACAAAAATGTCCTCCAAGGGACAGGTCGTCATTCCCGAGGATATACGCAAACGACTCAACCTAAAGGTTGGCGCGCAGTTCGTCGTCGTAGGAGAAAAAGATGTGGTAATATTGAAATCCCTTTCCCAGCCATCCATGGAAGAATTTGACAAACTAATTACTGAAGCCCGCAAGCAAGCAAAAAAGGCTGGATTGAAAAGATCCGACATCTATGATGCGATATCAAAGGCACGGGATCGCAAATGAAGGTTATCGTCGATACGAATGTCTTCATTTCCGGAGTCTTTTTCAGTGGACCACGATGACAAATTTCTTGCCTGTGCTATAGCCAGTGGAAGCAGAATTATCGTTAGCGGTGATAAGCATCTGTTGAAAGTTGCCGGATACCAAGGCATAGAAATCCTCAAACCGCATGAATTTATCAAGAGACATTTACAGAAGAGCTTACGAATGAGTCCTGCGGGTCGTCGTTAGCTGCCGATTGATTTTCTTATCAACTCTCTAACCAAATACAAAGTTGCAGGTCATTTTGTCAGGCCAGCTCGTTGAATACCAGATGAAACATGCTGCTCCTTCACAGCTTATTCCCCGCGCATGCAGCCTACGGCTAGCTTCCTCTAATGTTGTTTTTCTGATTCAGACCACCGATACAACATTTCGAGTGGAAATAAATGCAAGCGTGATTTATCGGCACTGATACGATAATACGACCATAAAGTCGAAGAATTCTAAATCAAAATATGGTAGAAAGAATTCCATAGATCTGGAATAGAACCTTATATATTTTCTGACCTGAACTTAAAAAAGAAAGGAGATCGTAAAACAGATGAAAGAAGGATTGAAATGGGCTGTTACTTTTCTTATTGGGGTAATGATCATTTTGATCAGCCTGGGGCTATTTTGTAATATGGCCTATAGAATATTTTAGTAAAACAACCGTAGCAGACAGGCCACCTGGATTGAGAAATAAAGAACGGCAGAACTCTAACTCTGAATGTGGTACATGTTCTGGGGGCAGGTCAGAAATGAAAACCGTTGAGGGTGAATGCGGTCATATTGTTTTAGGTGAAAAAGAAAAAAAGAACCCATTATTAAAAGAGAAATAATATGCAGTCAAAATTAGATGAAATAAAAATAATCAAGTTTTTTGAATCACGGATTGGAAAACTTAAGAATTCTCCCAATAGAGAATTGTTGTTAGATTTACAAGAATTGTTTGAGACTTTAGAATCTGGTCTATCTGACGAAACTAGAGACTATCTGGATAAGATGATAAAGAATGCCCTACAAAAATAATTTTCTCATATTTCATTCATCAAAATCCCATTCACCTCTTTATCTTCAATTTCTAAATATCTTATCGTGAAAGTCGGAGATCAATAGTTGAATCTTTTACATGAAAAAATTAACCTCTTTCCGGACAGTCAGTTCCCCTCGGGGTTTTAAGCTGCTTCTTTTGTCATCATTTGCTTATTCCTTGTAGTCCACGCATGGCGACCTTTCATTCTCATTGTAGATATCAAATCGGAATCGTGATAAACAAGAAACACACGTTTAACGCAAGAGATTCAAATTCATAAACTCTTGAACCTTGTGAGAAGGTAATATTGACTGATTACTGAAAGCCCGTTACTCAAAAAAAGAGCGGGGTTTCGTGTTTCTATTTAAGAGTTGTTTTTAGACAGTTATAAGGAGGAGGTATGAATAGCAGAAGGAACTTGGTAGTCTTGACTTCATCAAAGATTCGATCGTTGGAAATCAAGAATCGTTTAGTCCGTTCATTCTTTTCAAGAATGAAAACTTTATTGGTTATTCTTTGCCTCTTAGCAATCCCCCAAATTGGTTTTAGCGATGATGTTGTTTATCGTATTAGTCCTGATTCCACGCCAAAGATGAGTATACAGGAAGCAAGGGATGCAGTCGCTCTTGCCCTGAGCCGCAGAGCTGCTGGATTGGAATCAATCGAACGTGTGTACCTTGATAGGGATGACTTTGTCGCCTTCGTTCGACTTCCCGGACGGGATGTGCCCGGTAAAATCACGACGAGCTATGACCTAATAGGTCAGGAAATAATAAAAGAGCGCAACATCTACAAAATACCTGTAAAGTTGGGTTCATTAGATTTTGGCTTTGATACTGAAGGAGACGGTGATTATATCATGAGCCGAGGTTATGTATTTCGATGGGAGTCGGATAAAGATGCCAAGCTATTCCTGGATGCAGTATACGTACTACGACAAAATAAATATGGAGAAAAAAAACAATAGTGAGTGCTCGAAAACCAAGGGCAAGACCTTCAAAGGAAAAAAGATTAGTCCGTAGGCATGATTGATAATCTTTATTTCTCATTGAATCGACATTGAAATATTTGGTAGGTGAAGTCAACAATCACGACTTGATATGACAATGCTTGTAAAGTCAAGCGTGATTCAGGACAGGTTAGTCATCTTGGTTTTCATCTCCTGAGAAAATATCGACCAGATCTGAATTTTTTTTTCTCTTAACACGCCGGTCAGTTTGAGAAATATATTCCTCAGACGGCTTCAGGTAGCCATCTGCTTGATTTCGTGTAAGCCACCCCTTATTAAGGGCGGCTTTCATCGCTAGATATAATGTATCTTGTGTCTTATTTATTTCCCCCTCTGAGTCTTCATCACCATGGTTTGATAAGCATTTTAATTTAGATGAGAGGTTTTCAATTTTGTGTATCAATTCCTCTTGTGATAGATTCTCATCTATAATTTTTATACCACCAAGCGGAAGCATGTCTTTGTCAGCAGGTCCTGTTGTTCTGATTTTTTTACTTCTATGTATTCCCATATATTTAACCAATGAGAGATCTCAATCTTCATCTTTTCCATGTAAAGTAATTATTCTTATATGTAATACTTACATTCTCGTCAATCATCAATTTATTAGTATCCGTGTAAGTAAGCTACAGTGCCCTATTGATTACTGGTTGCAAGGCGGAAATTGCGCCTTAGATGCGACTTACAGGATGAAGATGCACAAGTCCTGACGGTTATTTTCCGATCATGTCTTATGCAGAAACCTTCCCGTAATGCTGTTCTTCAGATTTAGCCCATCAATGCGATATTACAAGCGTTAATAAACGAATAATTTATGTCACAGAACCCACATTGAAGGTCATCAAAAGGCACGTCATAATTCCATCGATCCATCTGATTTTTCGTTGACGATTCTAAACGAATATGCAAGATTGAATGTCAAAATGTCATGCCATAACTTAAGGGCGCTTCCATCATAAGGACGCCCTTTATTATAACGTATCTCAAGAACTTCGTCTGTTTGAAGAGAAGAATATGGTAACCCATACACAAGAGATAAGACAAACCTATATGAAAATGATTGGTCTGTTGCTGGTCTTTGCATATGCTATTGCCATAACAGGACTTTTCATACTTGATATAAGAGTTATTTTTGAGCCACCGCTGTTACTTCCTATCACCAATACAATCTTCACCGCCGTTATTCCCCTGATTGTCGCTTTTTTTGCAGCAAGTAGCTATCTGAGGAAGGGCACTGTGAGCATTTTTCTGATGGGTTGCGGGATGCTCAGCTTTGGCGTCTTCGCAGCATTGGCGGGATGGTTGATAGGGGCACAGAATGGCGCAAATATCAACGTAACTATTTATAATACAGGTGCCTTGCTCGGTTCTCTCTTCCATATCTGCGGTGCAGTTTTGAGTTCCAAAACAACACCACTTTGGGAGAAGGGGAAAGAAAAACAATTCATAGCATTCGCTTACGGTGGTATTCTGATCTTTGCCGTTCTCTTCACCATTGCAACAGTCCAGCACATTGTCCCGCCCTTTTTCATCCAAGGATTGGGACCCACTGTTCTGAGACAGATTGTCTTAGGGTTAGCTATTCTTTTATATGCGCTTTCTGCTGCCTTCTTCATGAATCACTATCTAAGATCAAGGTCAGATTTCCTCTATTGGTACTCCCTATGCTTGGCAATGCTGTCTTTGGGTTTATTCGCATTTTATATTCAGAAAGTTGTCGGAAGCCCGATAGGCTGGGCTGGGCGGACGTCAAATTACGTTGGCACTATCTTCGCCCTCGTCTCCATTTGGTGTGCAGTTCAGAGCGGTCGGTCTAGGGGATTGACTCTGGAGGATGTCATATCTGGCTTTTTCATGGATGCGGAAGCAAATTATAGAACTCTTGTTGAAACAGCAACAGATGCCATTGTTTCCTTTGATCAAGATGATAGAATTATTCTCTGGAATTTGGGCGCGGAGGGAATCTTTGGGTATACAAAAGAGGAAGCTATTGGGGCATCTTTTTTGGGACTGCTAATTCCAAAAGAATCTCTAGCCGCTATGGAAGAGCATATTGGTGCTTGTAAGTCTGCCCCTCACCAGTCGGAATCCCAGAGGACTACTGAGATAGAAACTAGACTAAGAGATGATAGCCTCCTGCCAGTGGAAATATCCGCCTTTGCGGTGAAGCTCCCAAATGGATGGGCATGCACCTGCATTATGCGCGATATCTCCGAACGTAAACGGGCCCAGGAGGCGCTGCGTGAAAACAAGGCACAACTTGATCTTGCTTTGCTGTCCGCACACATGGGCATTTGGTACTGGGACATAATCACTAAGAAACGCTATTTTGACGAGCAGGTATGTCATCTACTGGGAATCGACCTGGCAACCTTCACCGGAGCCGAGGAGGAGTTCTTCGCAGTAGTCCATCCTGATGATAGGGCGACGATTAGAGCAGCACTGTCCCGCACCCTCGAACATAATGTAATGTACGAAGTTGAATACCGCACTGTCTGGTCGAACAAGAGTGTCCATCACATTAGTGCTCGAGGCATGCTGGTTCGCGATGATGTAGGCCGACCAGTAAGGATCAATGGTATCATATGGGACATCACCGAGCGCAAGAAAGCAGAGCAAGCGCTTGCAGAGCGTACGGCGAAGCTGGAAGAGATCAACAAAGAACTGGAGAGCTTCAGCTACTCTATCTCCCACGACCTTAGGGCGCCGCTTCGGGCCATCGACGGATATGCACGCATGCTTCTCAAGAAGCACGGGCATGAGTTTGAC
>JBKQQP010000046.1:0-19675 GCA_052144335.1 Syntrophales bacterium | reverse complement strand
CAAGGAAGATCAGCGGTTACGTGGCGGATTACCAACTCAAGGACATGGATAATGACGGGCAGAAGGAGATAGTTCTTGCCCTTGTTCTCTCTACAGGTGCATCTCTATCCGACCAAAGCGTGATTGTGTCCTATAAGATGAGCCCTCAGCAGAACCCATAAGAGGGATTGACAATATTCTTGGTTTTTTATATTAATTACGGTTATTGGTGTTGCGTGTTGACAAGGGCGAATTTCATATAAGTAACCTTTCATACTTTTTTATCAAGCATGACGCTGTAATTATTCTCGTGCGATCCTGGCGGTGTAGCTCAGACGGTTAGAGCATACGGCTCATATCCGTAGTGTCCGGGGTTCGATTCCCTGCACCGCCACCATTTGAATTATTTGAAAGCCTGGTGTCAAGCCAGGCTTTTCTTTATCCGCACTGAAAGTGACAGCAGGAGCCAAGACTTTCTTATGCGGGTATTGCGGCAAAGTGAGTGGCCCATGACTGAGAAATTTGCGCCTAAACTCTGGATCAGAAACCCGCATTTGCAGACGATTTTGGGCTGCCTAAAAATGAGAGATCCGGGTCGGCACCCGATGATAGAATGCACCAGGGAAATGATTATTGAGGGAGGAAATGGCGTAAGGCTGCTCGGTTATCATTCGCCGCATGCTCACGAAAAGAGCAGGGGTCTAATCACGTTGATCCACGGATGGGAAGGGAGTTCGGACTCGACATACGTCCTTTCCACAGGAAAATATCTTTACGACAGGGGTTATGATATATTCCGGCTTAATCTCCGCGACCACGGCGACAGCCACCGTCTTAATGAAGGTCTCTTTCATGGGGCTCTCATAGAGGAAACATTTCAGGCCGTTCAGAATATCTCCCTTTTGTCCGAAAACATACCACTCTACATCATTGGCTTTTCCTTAGGGGGAAATTTTGCGCTGCGCATAGCAGCGAAGCACTCTTTATGTAAAATCCCGAATCTCAGGCATGTTATTGCTGTCAGTCCTGCCCTTGATCCTTACAAAGCCACACTATCCATCGATGAGAGCCTCTCCGTCTACCGATTCTATTTTCTCAACAAATGGAAAAGTTCGTTGAGAAAAAAGCAGCGACTATTCCCTGATAAATATGATTTTCAGGACATCTTAAAGATGCGGACATGTATGGGCCTTACCAAAGCCATCATGTCCTACTATCCGGATTTTAAAGGTTATAGTGAATACTTTGCTCAATACACCCTGCGGGACAATTACTTCCGCAACCTTTCTGTCCCTGTTTCTGTAATTGCCTCTGAAGACGACCCCATAGTGTTTATCGGCGATATCCGTGCCTTGAAAGAGAGCAGATATCTCCGTATTTCGCTTCAGGCATACGGTGGGCACTGCGGCTTCATTGATTTCTTCCCCTTCAGATGCTGGTATGAAGGAGAAATCGAACAAATCTTACGCCGGTCGGAAGAAATGTCATGAACGTTATAGATGCTGAAAGCCTGTCGAATAAGGATCAATTGCTCTCTTTGGTCATCGACAAGCTGGGAAAATGTTCCATCGATTTTAAAGAAAAGATGGATTTTATCAGAAGGACCACTAATGATCGCGAGGCTCATTCTGCTGCAGGCGTATTGCTCCTCCTGCATTACAAGAGTGATGACCATGCACCAATTGACACCAAAGGTGAATTCGTTTTCCAGCTCATTAAACGCTCCGCAAGGGTTGCGCAGCCCGGCGACCTCAGTTGCCCCGGCGGCATGTTACACACTTTTATAGACCCTTTTTTGACGCCTTTCATTACAACGGGAATAATCCCTGTTATTACGGCTGTCTCACTGAAATATGCGAGGCTCCGGGACAGAGAGACATTAAGGATCATCAGACTGTTTCTTGCCAATGCCATGAGAGAAGCATGGGAAGAGACTGGACTCAGCCCCTGGAATATCTATTTTTTGGGACCTCTTCCGTCTTATTCGCTGCTCCTCTTCAGACGGACAATTTTCCCCCTCGTCGGCTTTGCGAAAAGAGAATGGCGTTTTTGTCCTAATTCGGAGGTCGAGGGCATAATTGAAATACCCCTGAAGGCTTTTTTTGATGAAGAAAATTACGCGCTTTACAATGTCGAAACTTCAAGTGAATTAAAAGCGGTTAGAGAAAGACCAAGGGAATTCCCCTGCCTCATCACCCAGGACCAGTGGGGTAACGAAGAAATTCTTTGGGGAGCTACCTTCTATATCATCATGAACTTTCTCAAGATTGTCTTCAATTTCGAAATCCCGAAGATAGATTCAAAGAGAATAATAAGCAGAATCCTTGGACCTGAATACTTAACGGGTCATCAAGAAGAGCGCTGAGTCTAATGCGCTCTTTTCTGTTGACAAGATACCATCAAGTAGCTACTTACGGCGTTAGCCGAACGGGAATATGCCCATGCGTATGGCTGCGTTCTCCGGCATAATCGTAGTCAAAACTACTTTCTTAATTCTATGATAACAACAAGAGCATCAGAGATCCTTCCTTTTATCGTCATGGACGTCCTTGAAAAAGCCCAGGAGATGCAGAGGAGGGGAGAAGACATCATTCATCTGGAGGTTGGTGAGCCGGACTTTGATACGCCCGAGTGCATCAGAGAGGCGGGTTGTAGAGCTATGAGATGCGGAGAAACGCATTACACCCATAGTCTCGGTCTGCTCGAGCTACGCGAGGCAATCTGCGAACACTACTTCGACAAATATAGAGTTGTGATCTCCCCTGATCAGGTTGTAGTAACTTCCGGAACGTCCCCTGCTATGCTGGTACTCTTCGCCACTATATTGAATGCCGGCGACGAGATCATCATATCAGACCCCCATTATGCCTGTTATCCGAACTTCATCAGATTTTTCGAGGGCGTCCCCGTAACCGTCAATGTTTATGAAGAAGAAGGTTTTCAATATACATCCGAGGCAATAAGGGAGAAAATAAACCCGTCCACTAAAGGAATCATGATAAACTCACCTTCCAACCCGACGGGAAACCTCCTCAGCCCCGCAAGAATGGCGGAAATCGCATCCCTAGGTATTCCAGTAATCTCCGATGAAATCTACCACGGCTTAGTCTATGAAGAAAAAGAGCATAGCATCCTTGAATTCACGGATAATGCCTTCGTATTTAACGGATTTTCCAAGGCTTACGCCATGACCGGCTGGCGGCTTGGCTATTTGATCGCCCCGAAATCTTATATCAGACCCATGCAGAAGTTGCTGCAGAATCTTTTCATATCCGCCAACTCTTTCGTCCAATGGGCTGGTGTCACTGCCTTGCGAGAGGCAGGAGGGGAAGTTGACCGCATGAGAATGATTTACAACGAAAGAAGAAAATTCATAATCAAACGGCTGCGGGAAATGGGGCTAGGTGTCAAAGTGGAACCCACGGGTGCTTTTTACGTCCTCGGAAATATAAAATCCTTGTGTCCGGACTCGTACAAGATGGCCTTCGACATTCTCGAAAAGGCCCGCGTCGGTGTCACTCCCGGCATTGACTTTGGCAAAAACTGCGAGGGCTATTTGCGCTTTTCTTATGCAAACTCCCTGGAGAATATTACAGAAGGCATGAAGCGTCTGGAAAAATATCTGAAGGAAACGTTCGGTCCTTGAAGGCGACGCGTTCAATCCATGCCGTCTTTTTTGATTTCGATGGCACACTTGCGAAACTGAATATTGATTTCCCTCTCATGAAACAGGCTGTTCTCAACCTTGTAGCGGCATACGGCGCGCCTTTGGAGGGAATAAGTAACCTCTATGTCCTCGAGATGATCAAGGCTGCGCAGGAATTGATTTCCGAGATATATCCAAGAAACGAAGAATCATTTCTGGAGCAGGCAGTCGCACTCATTACCAAGATCGAAATTGAAGCAGCAAGGAAAGGGGAACTTATAGACGGAACGAAGGAGATGCTCGCCGAGTTGAAAAGGCGCAATATCAGGGCTGGGGTCGTAACCAGAAACTGTAGGGCAGCCGTTACCACTGTGTTTCCTGATATCTTCAACTATTGTGACACCGTTATTACCAGAGAATTGACCCGTAATGTCAAGCCCCACCCGGAACACCTTGCGGTCGCTCTCCGATCACTTGACGCTGCACCGGAATCATCGTCTATGGTCGGTGACCATCCGATGGATATCAAAATCGGTAAGGACGCAGGTATCTTAACAATAGGAGTCCTCACCGGATATTCAACATCAGATGAACTCTTGAAAGCGGGGGCGGATTTCATCGTCAGCAAGGCAGCGGATATCATCGGTGTATTGCCTTAAGTATTTTTCGCCTGCCAGAATAGCTCTTCCAGATCACCCTGCAGTTGCAAGTCACACCCAAAATTCATGTATTTATAGGTTTCCGGCATTCTTTTCTTGACATAATCATGACTTATCGATTAATTTCAAGCATTCGAATAGAGAATTGCTTATGCGAATCGGTCTTTAATTTGGGATATTAAGGTTCAGCCTACATGACTGAAGATAGTCAAAAATTTCTGGAAGCCTGGAAAAAGGCATATCCGGAGAAGTTTGCCAGCGAGGATGAGATATTCAGCCGTATCCGTCGTGGCCATCACATATTCGTCACATCGGGATGTGGTGAGCCGCAATATCTCATAGCTGCAATGACGAAGTATGTGGAATCGCACCCCAAGGCATTCGTCGATGCGGAAATCATACAAATCTATTCTCTCGGTATAGCCCCCTACACAGACGAAAAGTTCAAGAGCAATTTTCGCCACAATTCCTTTTTTATAGGAAACAATACAAGAGATCCTGTCAATAAGGGCGCGGCGGATTACACCCCTATATCCCTCTCGGATATCCCGTCTTTGATGTCCGCCGGCATGGTACAGATAGACGTCGCTCTCATTCATACGTCATTGCCCGACGAGCACGGATTTCTCAGCTTGGGAGTAAGTGTCGATGTAGTCAAGACTGCCGCAGAAAAAGCCTCTCTGGTGATTGCCCAGGTCAATTCCTATATGCCTCGCGCTCATGGAGACGGCTTTATTAATATTGAAGATGTGAATTTTATCATTCCACATGATGCGCCGATCCTCGAACTGCAGAGATCATTTTCCGAGGAGAAAACCTTGTCGTTACAGCGGATAGGATTCTACGTATCACGCCTTATCCAGGATGGCGATACGCTGCAGGTCGGGTATGGAAGCATTCCCAATGCGATCATGGCACATCTTTACAGCAAGAAGAATTTAGGTATCCATACGGAGCTCCTTACGGAAGGCATCGTAAGCTTAAGCCAGGCCGGTGTCATCGATAACTCAAAAAAAACCTTGAACCGGGGAAAAACAGTAGCCACATTCTGCATGGCCAAGAAGGAAACCTACGATTACATCCATGACAACCCCTCCATTGTTTTCAGAACTGTTGATTACACAAACAATCCCATGGTTATCGCCCGGAATGACAATATGGTCGCGATCAACAGCGCCCTTGAAATCGACCTCACGGGGCAGGCAACGTCAGAATCTATCGGCAGCATGTTTTACAGCGGCATAGGCGGTTTTCATGATTTCATGAGAGGCGCGCTGCTTGCGAAGAACGGAAAAACAATCCTCGCAATGAAATCAACTGCGGCCGATGAGTCTATTTCCAGAATAGTGCCGACCCTCAGTCCTCAGGCAGGTGTCACCCTTAGTCGCGCCGATGTCCGCTACGTTGTCACCGAGCACGGCATCGCTTACCTTCATGGGAAAAACATCCGAGAACGAGCCATGGCGCTTATTTCAATTGCCCATCCGAAATTCCGACCCTGGCTGATTGAAGAGGCAAAAAAGCGAGGAATGATTTACCAGGATCAGGCTTACATACCAGGCGAGAGAGGCAGATACCCGGAAGCCCTGGAAACATACAGAACAACAAATACAGGGATACAGCTCTTTTTGCGCCCCATGAAAATTACCGACGAACCACTCCTCAAGGATTTTTTTTATGCCCTTTCCGACAGAAGCCTTCACCGCAGATTCATGTCATGGCGTACAGATATACCGCATGAGCGTTTGCAGGATTTCGTTATCATTGACTACTCAAAGGAAATTTCCATCCTGGCAATCATCGGATCTCAGGAAAATGAAATGATCGTGGGATTGGGCCAATACGGGATTGATGAAGCTACGCACTCGGCAGAAGTTGCCATCGCCGTGAGGGATGACCATCAGAAGAAGGGCATTGGCACCGAGTTATTATCTTATCTGACGTATCTTGCTAAGAGGGAAGGTTTGCTCGGCTTTACGGCTGAAGTGCTTGTTGAAAATAACGCTATGCTGCAGGTCTTCGAAAAGGGCGGCTTTGACATCACAAAACAAGTTGAAGCTGGCGTGTATCATTTGAAAATGGCTTTCATGATTCCCGAGACCGTACGTGATTTATGATAAGAACTGATAGATAGCAGCAAAAGCGTGTCTGGTTTCCGCAATGGCATTAGTTTAAATCTTCTATAATTGGATTCTCAAGAGGTGTGAAATGTACAGTCTGGTTGTAACATCCATGCATCCCAATGCAGGCAAGACGAGTATCATAATAGGTTTGGCAAAGGCGCTACACAAGAAACTCGGCTATATTAAACCCTTCGGAGACCGTCTGCTCTATCGTAAGAAAAGGCTGTGGGATTATGATTCAGCGCTCATGAACGGCATCTTTTCTCTCGGGGAAGACCCTGCGGAAATGAGTATCGGGTTTGATCATTCCAGGCTGTTATACATATTCGATAAGGATACGATCACTAAAAAGATCCGTGATCTGCAGGAGAACAGCGGCAAAGATAATGAAATCCTGTTTGTCGAAGGCGGGAAAGACATATCATACGGGGTCTCCGTTTACCTCGATGCCTTATCCATCGCGAACGCATTGAATGCCGACCTTGTAATGGTGGTTAGTGGAAAGGACGATACTATTATCGACGATATCGTCTTCCTGAAAAACCATGTCAATCTTGGTGCAGTCAACCTCAAGGGAATCATTATTAACAAGGTGCCCCACCTCGAGGATTTCGAAAACATCCATCTTCCCAAGATAAAATCATTAAATGTCAACGTGCTCGGCCTGATTCCGTATAATGAGGAATTGCCCCGGTTTACGGTGAGTTTTCTGGCCGATCGCCTGTTTGCAAAGATTATTACCGGAGAGTCAGTTTTAAATCGCCCGGTAAAGAACATCATCATAGGCTCCATGTCGGCCGGCGCTGTCGTAAATCTTCCCGTGTTTCACGAAGAGAAGAAAGTCGTCATAACGAGCGGCGACCGCCATGACATGATTAACGTGGCACTGGAAGGCGATACGGCGGCTGTCATACTAACCTGCAACATCGAGCCCACTCCGGCGCTCATCTCGAAGGCCACGGAACGGAAGATTCCTCTCCTGCTTGTATCACCCGATACGTATCAGATTGCCAAGCAGATAGATTTCATGGAACCTCTCCTTCAGAAAGATGACGCAGACAAGATACTTCTCCTCGAACAAATGATCAAGAAACATGTCCATCTGCAGGAGTTCCAAGGGTCATAGGGAACACCGCTATGATCAATCCTGATGTTTTCAGAGAGTATGACGTCCGGGGCGTCGTTGACAAAGACTTGGACTTTGACTTTGTTTATGGTCTCGGGAGATCTATCGGAACATACTCAATTCCCCGCGGTGTCAAGACTATGACTCTGGGCATGGACTGCCGTCTCAGCTCGCCCGCTTACCATGAAGCCATTAGAAAAGGGATCAATTCCACAGGTATTGATATCATCGATGTCGGCCTGTGCGCTACTCCGGTGCTTTACTTTGCCATAAGGTATTTTAATGCCGATGGAGGCGTTATGATCACCGGAAGCCACAATCCGCCCGATTTTAACGGTTTCAAGATATGCGTGGGACCTGACACGATCTACGGCCATGAAATCCAGGAACTTAGAAAGATAATGGAAAGCGGCAGATACACATCAGGGCATGGGACCTACCGCTTTGCAGATATTTCCAGACACTATGAAGATTACCTGTTCGACAATGTCACGCTAAAGGAAGGGTTGAATATTGTCGTAGACGGTGGAAATGGCGTAGGCGGGCTATTTGCCCTTCCCCTCTTCAAACGCTTCGGCTGTAATGTAACAGATATCTACTGCGATCCTGACGGTCGTTTCCCCAACCACTTCCCCGATCCAACCGTTCTCGAAAATCTGACGGAACTGATCTCGCTAGTAAATGAAAAAGGGGCAGACATTGGCATAGCTTACGACGGCGATGCCGATAGGATAGGCGTAGTAACAGACAAAGGTAAAGTCCTCTGGGGGGATGAGCTTCTCCTGCTTTTTTCCAGATTTATCCTCAAAGAATCGCCCGGCGCCGCCGTCATAGGCGAGGTTAAGTGCTCACAAAAACTGTATGACGACATTGAAAGGCATGGTGGCAGACCGATAATGTGGAAGGCTGGTCATTCACTGATCAAAGGCAAAATGAAGGAAGAGAAAGCACCCCTCGCCGGTGAAATGAGCGGTCACCTCTTCTTTGCCGATAGATATTTTGGATACGATGACGCCATCTATGCCTCTCTTCGACTGCTGGAGATCATCTCCGCATCAGGACAAAGAATCAGTGAAATTCTTGCCGACGTTCCCCGGACTTTCACTACCCCTGAGATCAGGGTGGACTGTCCCGACAGCGTCAAATTTAATGTCGTTCATGAGGTCAAAGAGCACTTCCGGAAGACTCACAATATCATAGATGTTGACGGTGTGCGCATTCCTTTTGAAGGCGGATGGGGCCTTGTACGTTCATCCAATACCCAGCCCGTTCTGGTCCTTCGATTTGAGTCCTTAACTGAGGAAGGCCTGCATCTGATCCGGGAAACGGTGGAGAACGTCCTTTACGCTATAATGGAAAAGCACCTGCAATAATCACCTGCTCTGCACTTGACCATTGCCCTCTTCGATAAGACGGCCACAAAGAAAGCAGAAAAAAGACGCTGCGATGAATGCCGCGGGGCTTATGAGAAGGGCATTCCTGAGACCCCAGTGGTCTGAGATCCACCCCAGCATCGCGGGCGAAATGGCATCCCCCAGCGCATGTATAATAAAGATGTTGACTGCAAAGGCCCGTGCGCGAAGAGCAGGAACCGTCACATTTACGATTACAGTATTGAGAGGACCCGTATTTAGGAACAGGAAAAATTCCGCGAAAAACATCGCCGCGAGACACGTAACAACTGAAGGAGTGACCAAGGCATAGACTGCCAATGGCGCTCCGATCACGAAGCCCCAGCCAGATACCAGTAGGTACCCGCTCTTCATCCTCGCCTGCAGGAGGTCTCCCAGCCAACCGCCGGCAAGCGTGCCTGAGATGCCTGCAAGTATGGTTATCCCACCAAAATATGTATTTGCTGTGGCCAAATCAAGCCCGTGCATGCGGTAAAGAAAAGTAGGAACCCACTGCGCCAAACCGCCCATCGCAAAGGTCATGGCAGTCATGGCCATGGTATTGATGATATAGGGACGGTTGGAAAATAGAGATGCGTAGTCCGCCCGTCTCGGGGTTACAACTGCAGGGATTTTCTCTTCAGTAGCGCCCCTTTCAGGCTCGCGAAGGAGCCATATGGGAATAGCCAAAAGCGCACTGGGCAGCCCCACAATGAGGAATGCCGCCTGCCAGCCAAACTTCTCGCCGAGAATTCCGCCTAAAAGATAGCCAAAGGCGCTGCCGACCGGAATAGCAAGATAAAAATATGAAAGTACGCGCCCCCGCACTTCTTTGGGAAAGTAATCGGCAAGGAGTCCCGGAGATACGGTGCCAAAGCTCGCTTCTCCGACCCCTACGGAGACTCGAGCCAAGAGAAGTGAGTAGTAGCGGGCGGCAAAACCTGAAAGCGAGGTAGCAACACTCCAGATAGCCAAACCGGAAGAAGCGAGCTTCACGCGGCTCGTACGGTCGCCCAGCCAGCCGAGCACCGGAGCCGATGCCATATAAGAAATCATGAAGGCGCTGCCGAGAAGGCCGAGCGACGCATCAGTCAGCGCAAAGGCATCTTTGATAAGTGGAAATACGGCATATATGATCTGCCTGTCGACATAATTCAATAGGTTTACCGCCAGGAGCAATGACAGGGCGTAGTAGCCGTATTTGGAGGGGGACGTAGAATTCATCAAGACATAAAATAGCTTGTATCTTATCGCTTCATAAAAACCATTTCACTGCAGGCACGCGTCACTTAAGACTTGTATTTCTAACATGTGGATCGTCGAAATGCAAATTGTCATAATACGTGATGGCATTTATGAACCGTACAAGCGGGAGTAAATTCCTTGCGTGGCGAGGAATTGTTCTCCCTATGTCTGTAACCGTCGCGATCTGACACAAATTTCAGACCTGGAACCTTGCTGTCGGCATCGCAGCCTTGCTGCGGACGAAGTCACTAAAATACCCCGATTGGACTATTCATCTCGGAGAAACAGCAATGTATGTTTTTACCTATAGATATACCTACCAAAAATTATATACCGAGAACTTTGACAAGTTCTTATGGGACCTGATACGAAAATATGTAATTCTATTTGAGTTCTTTGAGATTATTGGAGACGAACGCAGTCTAAATTTTTATATCCTTTGCTAGACTGCAAAACATCACGAACGCAAGAGACAACAAGACATGAGAAAGGAATAGAGGAAAATGGGTACGAGCAGAAAAAATAATAATTGGATACCGAACAAACAGAAATTAACCCCCTGTGTATGCCCCAGGTGCACGGCAAAACACAAGAAGATGATCTTCTGGACCGGAAATATTCCGGCAAGAAAATTTTGTCCATCTTGCGAGCAAATTGCAGAACGTGACTACACCTTGGAGCCTTATTCGCTCGGCTATATGGACAAAGACGAATTATTCTCTTATTGAGATATGCCGATCAGACTGGACACGGCAGACCTTTCTGTTGAGCCATTTGGCTATTCGTCATTCTTTAATGAAGACAGTCGTTCGCGGTAGATTTCCGCCACTCCGTCAGCGGCAAATCGAAAACCACTCCACCAATTATGCCCAAACAAAACGTAGTTACAGGATCCGAGAAATGATCAAATCAGTCTCTGCCCGAGTATGCCGATGGAGCGTGGTTTGGGGGTTATATGGGTCCAGATATAGCTGGTAGATGTCCCGGTGAAAAATAATTCTCACTCTATGCTTCTATTGGGAATATATAACACACTATTCGATCCACCATTGTGCAGTAGCAAATGAACTGGCGGCCCCCCATTTTACCGCTTCCTCTTCTAAGTCTCAGACATCCTGTTTTTCCTTTCATGGTAGATTTCAAACGGGAATCATGATAGTTATAGATGCTATATGTAACGTCACAGATTAAGATTCATAAACCCTTTAACCCTGCGTGAGGGTAGTATGGACTGATTACCGAAACCCCGTTTCTCAATAAGAGCACGGGGTTTTGTATTTGAGGAGGAAATTATGAAATCGACCAATAAGATTTTGGGATTTATCTGCCTGTTCCTTCTTACCTTTTGTACGGCCATGCCTGTTCTTACGGTAAAGAGTGCTGATATGATGCAAGCGAATCACTCAGCGCTATTAGTGATGGACGTTCAAAACGGAATCGTTCAGCGTTTCGCTGAAAAACCAGAAGTCATGGTTCCATTTCAACGTGCCGTGAGCGCTGCCCGTCGTGCGGGGATTCCGGTTATTTTTGTTCGTGTCGCGTTCCGTAAAGGCTACCCTGAAGTAAGCGCAAAGAACAAAATGTTTTCGGCCATCACAAAATTTGGAAGCATGACCATTTCTGATGCTTCGACGCAAATTCATTATTCGGTAGCACCGCTTCCGGATGAACCAGTCGTGACGAAATTACGCGTGAGCGCGTTTGCCGGTAGTGATCTTGAGATTATTCTCCGCGCCCGTAAGATCGACACGCTAATTCTAACTGGTATTGCAACAAGCGGTGTTGTCCTTTCAACTTTGCGGGAAGCTGCGGATAAGGATTACGGGCTCGTCGTTCTTTCCGATGCGTGTTTAGATGCAGATCCAGAAGTCCATCGTGTGCTGGTTGAAAAGTTGTTTCCCCGTCAGGCGGATGTTTTAACCGTGAGTGAGTGGGCTGACACCTTACTGAAGCAAGGGGGATCGCCAAAAAGTTAGCTTCAAGTGAGCCGTATGTTAGAGAATAAACCGTAAATACAAGTCTGCACCTTATTGATCGGCTCATTTTATTGATAACTGGTTGTAAGGCGCAGATATTTTAACGTGCATTTCTGGAATGATGGTGGTCTGATGTTCTCCCGAAATCAATAAATTGATTTTCAGGCGGGGATAGAAGATTACAAACGACAATCGACGAATCAGGTGGGTTCGATTTCCATGCGTTTCCAACCGATGTCACTACGGCAGAACTCCTTATCCCGGATTATGCAGCGAAGAGCCCTGAAAAGTTCTTGGTTTAAGGATAAGGCACTAATATAAGAGAGAAAGATCTGACGCTCGGGGGACAATGAGATTGCTCATCAATGCTTTTGCGAACGAACTGTTTATTGACACCGTGATTCAAGGCGGTTTCATATCATGACAGGTTTGGAATTGCGACCTTGCCGCATAATTTCAATTTATCACTAATGCTGAAGGAAGGGTATCATGAAAGTTGTGGCGCTCAATGGAAGTCATAGAGGTGACAGAGGTGCTATAGGCAAGCTTCTTCAAAGTATGGGCGCCGGCGTCGAGAAGGCAGGAGGGATCTGGAATGTCGTGCATCTTTCTCAATTAAATATTGAAACTTGTCTCGCATGTAATCAATGTCAGAGAAAAATGGCATATCAATGTATTTTCGATGGTAGGGACGATGTCGAAGAAGTCTTCAACAAGATAAAGGATGCTGATATTCTCATTTATGCGTCCCCGGTTTATATGTTTGCTGTGTCAAGCCTTCTCAAACGTTTCATTGAGAGAATGCATTCCCGAGCACCTGTTGGGAAAATATTATTAACGAAATCTGGTTTATTCTTCCATGACACAGACCGTTCAATCTCCGGTAAGCCGTTCGTTTCCATTGTAGTATGCGACAATTTAGAGAATCTAACAGTTCGCAACACAAGGGAGTACTTCCGTATTTTAGGACGATTCATGGACGCGTCGCATTTGGCGCATTTGGAACGTCGGACCGCGGCGGCATGGATGGCGGCACTGGAAGCAACTGATCATCAAAAGAAAGAGAAAGCGAAGAATGTTCTGGCCGCCTATGTCCATGCGGGCGAGGAATTAGTGTTAAAAGGGCACATCTCAAAGAGAACAAAAAAAATTGCGCAACAGCCTTTCGTAAGAATCCCATTCCTTATACGCACGGTACGTCACATTCCCTTGTTTCGGCCATTTATCGAGAAAGAAGTCAGCAGGCGTGCGGATAACATTAGCAACATAATTGGGATAAAAGTAACAGGTGACGAATATTTATAAAGAGATTTATAACAAATTAATCTTGCCGATTGCACCTTTCGCTTGCTAATCTTCAATCTTGACGTCCACAATAAAATGAAGATTAGGTAGGTGAAGTCTTGTTTTTGACAATTCTCATCAGCATACAACATTTCTTCAAACGAAAATCAGCAATGCGGGGTAAATTACGGGTTGGAAATTTCCCTTTGACTGTCAATGCACATGAGTGTATGGTCTATTCGTAATATGTCCTACCTGGCCCTAATTAATCTCACAGCCTAACATCTAACCTTTTGGAGTGTAGTATGAGAACAAGCTTCCGAAAGGTACCAATGCGAAGCCTCCAAGGTGATGGCAATATCCCTTTGGGGGGCGCATTCCCTATATAAATCACAATACCTAAATCGAGTTCTTACCAACAAAAGATAAAGGAGGATACCTGAGATGGCGAAGTTAAACAAAGACAGACTGATTTTTGGAGTGTTCTTGATTATTGTAATAGCACTGGCAGAGATCATTTTAGGGCATTTAAAATTTCCAGCTTGGCCGGCCTTTATGGTCATGATATTTTTCTTTGAAGTGCATATGGACATCAAGAAGGCCGCCAATATTCTGGTGGGATGTCTATTCGGCATCGCAAATTTAATACTTATCAAGATCTTCCTGGGAGCTGCGGCTGCTTCTCTTGGATTGGAACTGGCGACGTTGGTGTATGTGATCGTTTTTGTGTACCTGATTGTAGCCCTCGGTGAATTAGTACCCGTAATTTTTAATAACTACGCATTCATGGCCTTCTTAGTAGCAGCCGTAGCCGCTAACGCCCCGGCACCCAATGTATTAGTCTGGATGGGCGTGGAACTCGTAGGTGGGGCAATATTCATTGCCGCCATATTGGGCATTGTGAAGATAATGGGTTTTTGGGCGGCGAAAAAGGCTTCTTAAAAAATAGATCGAGACGGCAAGGATACTGGCCCGGCATAATCCGTAACTTATATTCTATCAGGGGCCGGTTGCTGCGGCAAATTATTATTGACGCTAATGCTCTTCCCACGTTAGGGGCAAAGTGCAAATGCATTATACTGGCAGATAAGACGCCAATCGAAGTGGTACAGGAGTTACTTTCCGCCTCATCCCAATATTGTGAGAAACAGCACTTCATTGCAGAACGTCAGTCTATCGGCAATGATAGAATCATTTTTTAACCCGAAGAAAATTTTATCGAACATTAAGATTCAAAGGAGGAATACTATGGAGGCAAAGATTTACAAACGAGGAGAAAGCTACGATTATCCTCTAATTGTAAAGAAAATTCTGGCTACGGGTATCATTTACGGACAGAGCCAGGAAATCGTCTACAGAGATAAGGTTCGGTATCGTTATGAAGACATGCATGAACGGGTTCAGAGGCTGGCTAACGGACTCAGTGCTCTGGGGGTTGGCCAGGGCGATGTCGTCGGCATATTGGATTTTGACAGTCACCGATACCTGGAATGCTTTTTTGCAATTCCCATGATGGGAGCAATCATGCATACCCTCAATTACCGACTCTCTCCGGCGCAACTGATCTATACAATCAATCATGCCGAAGATTCGACCATCCTCATCAATCAGGAGTTCCTCCCGCTTCTGGAGGCGATCCGGGGGCATCTCAAGACGGTGAAAAAAATTGTTCTCATGACAGATGCCGGTGAAAAGCCGGAAACGAAAGTGGAGATCGATATCGAATACGAGGAAATGCTGCAAGGGGCCTCTGCATCCTATGATTTCCCTGATCTCGACGAAAACACACGGGCGACGATTTTCCACACCACAGGAACCACAGGTGATCCAAAGGGAGTCCATTTCACCCATCGCCAGCTTGTTCTGCATACCTTATCCATGGGTGTCTGTGGTAGCTTAGAGACTATAGGCCGGTTCAGATCAAATGATGTCTATATGCCTCTCACGCCGATGTTTCATGTCCATGCCTGGGGCGTTCCTTACCTGGCTACTATGCTGGGGGTAAAGCAGGTTTATCCGGGACGCTATGAACCGGAGGTCCTATTGAAACTCATTATCGGCGAAAAAGTCACCTATTCTCACTGCATCCCCACTATTATACATATGCTTGTCACAAATCCTATTGCAAAGAAACTGGATCTCTCTAGATGGAAGGTAGTCATCGGTGGGGCGGCCCTCCCCAAAGCGTTGGCAAAGGCGGCAATGGAATTCGGTATACAGATTTATTCCGCTTACGGGATGTCGGAGACCTGCCCGCTCATCTCCGGAGCCAGTCTCAAAAGCACTATGCTAAATTTGGATGAAGACAAAAAACTTGACATTTACGTCAAGACCGGCATTCCAGCGCCGCTAGTGGATGTACAGATCGTCGACGCCCGCGGAAAACCCTTGCCCAATGACGGGAAGACTACAGGCGAACTCGTGATGAGGGCGCCGTGGCTCACACAATCCTATTACAAAGACCCAGAAAAATCCAAAGACCTCTGGAGGGATGGCTGGCTCCACAGTGGGGATGTAGCATACATTGACGACCAAGGATATATTCAGATCACGGATCGCCTTAAAGATGTGATCAAGACCGGGGGAGAGTGGATTTCTTCCCTAGATCTGGAGAATCTCGTCAGCATGCATCCGGCGGTTTCCGAGGCCGCCGTGATTGGCGTGCCGGATCCCAAGTGGGGGGAAAGGCCGCTTGTGGTGCTCACCCTGAGGCCGGAATACAAAGGCAAGGTGACGGCCGAAGAAATGAAAGAGTATATGAAGAAGTTGTCTGATGAGGGGAAATTCCCGAAATATGGCATTCCTGACCGTTATGAGTTCATAGACGCCATGCCCCGGACGAGTGTGGGAAAGACCAATAAAGTGGAATTACGAAAGATGTATGCAAAATAAAAGACAGTTCACGTTTACTTAGAATATCTTTTCATTTCTAACAATGCCTGAAACAGAGGGGAAAGAATGAATATAAAAGAACATTCTACTTACAGGTTCAGGTTGCATGGGCTCAGGCTTGCCAAGATGGCGGCAGCCATAGGAGATACGGGGGAAAGTAGATAGAAACCATCAGTACATCGGTCACTGCATGCCGATGTTTTGAAATGAAAAGGAGATGAAGCGTGACAGCAGATGACATCAAGCGCATATTGATTCTGGGCGGCGGCACAATGGGACAGCAGATTGCCTTTTATTTTGCAATTCACGGCTGTGAAATCGTAATTTACGATATCGAGGGCCGGATACTTGAGAATGCCCTGTCGGGCATCCGCAAGATGGCGGGAAGCCTGATCAAATTACAGCAACTCACGCAGGGGGCTGCAGATGCGGCCATGAGCAGGATTTCAACGACAACCGTAGCTGAGGAAGCGGCCGCGGCTGCGGACTTAGTCAGTGAATCTGTACCTGAGGATCCCCAGCTGAAAGGTAAGGTCTTTTCCCTCTTCCATACCTTGTGCCCGCCCCACACGATTTTCACTACAAACACGTCCATGCTATTCCCTTCCATGTTCGCCCGGGCCGCCGGCAGACCGGAGAAATTCCTCGCCCTTCACTTCCACGATCTGCGCACGAACGTTGTCGTGGATATCATGCCCCACCCAGGGACGGATCCAGAAGTCGTGCAGATCGTCCAGGACTTCTCGAAAAGAATGAACCTGATTGCCATCCGGCTGAACAAGGAGAACAGGGGATATGTCTTTAATGCCATGCTGGATGCACTCATGCTCTCGGCGCAGACCCTTGTGGCAAACGAGGTAACCTCTGTTGAAAATGTCGACCGGGCGTGGATGGGTGTAACACACATGCCGATGGGACCCTTCGGGATCATGGATAGCATCGGACTGGATACGGTATGGAAGATCACGGATTTCTTGGCAAAGAAGAAAAATAACAAACAGCGGCAGAAAAATGCTGATCTTTTGAAAAAGATGATCGACGAGGGGCATCTCGGTCGGAAGTCGGGCAAAGGATTCTACAGCTATCCCGGACCTCGATATAGGCAGCCGGGGTTCGTTGCCGGATTGTAGCGCTTCAAAGGAAAGTGGACAGACGAAGGGATAAGACAAGAGACGGCATTAGGTTATAATAAACCGTACTTCAATGCACAGAAACATTTTGCTAGCTTAAGAGGAGTGGTAATTACTAACAGTCCTATTCACCAAACTCCTTTCTATGGATCAATCAGCGGAGTGGGAGATGAAGGCGGAGACTTCATATTTGTAAGAAGACAATAGTACCTGTCCTATAAGTGCATTTCCCTGTGAAGCAATACCCTCATGTCATGGACAATTTATCTTCAGCGTCACGAAGAGTTATTGTCATTTGCACTTGCCAGCTTTCAATCCGTATTCATCAGATTTCTAAGATAGGGCAATCCAAAGACACACGGTGAAGCCAACGGCCCCCTATCTACTGCTAAGCTTCCTGTAATCCTTATTCCGTCATTGCATACTTGTTTTCCCCCTTCCTTTCAGTAATTCTCATCGGGACACAGACGCAGTGAGGTAACAAACATGATTTGATACCTCGACGCGATTTGACAACATCTCAGAAGTAAGCTATTCTTTAATTACTCATGTGCTCTTCATGTCGGAAAACTCCGGTTCCATCCAAAGTACGAACAAGAGTGCCAAGGGTTCCAGTTCTATTTTCCATCCATACTGTGATTTCGCTCTATCCTCAAAAGCATGCTCTATCTCTTGATCCATTGCCATTAACGCATGAGAAATATTCTATGGAGATTGTGTGATCATGGCACAAACACGAGAAATGGGGAAAAAGATCTGGGCAACCTTATGGCTTTTCATAATCCTGTGCATGTTTATCTCGATTTCGGATAGGTCCTCTTCTATTGCTGGAGACGATTTTCCACTAAAATCCGACTTGATCAAGATAAAAGGCGATTACAGCGAATTTTATCTGAACGGGGAAAATTTCTTACTGCTCGGACTGGGAATAGGCGTTAACGGAATTTCAGCGAATACACACTTGGACAAGAATATCCAGAATGTCTATTCCGATCACGTTAAAAGTCATGCAACAGACGATTTGTCTACATGGGCAAAACAGCCGGGTGAGGGACTTTACACTATACCCGCTCTGCTTGGCGGCTATATATTTGTCAGGGATACTCCTGTCGGAGACTGGTCCCAGAAGTCTCTTCGTGCGCTTGTAGTCGGCGGACCAACTACTGTTTTTCTCCAATATGCCATAGGATCCGATTCTCCGACGGAAGGAGGCTCAGGATGGAAACCTTTCCAGAGCCATAATGCAGTGAGCGGTCACGCTTTCGTTGGTTCGGTCCCATTCATTACAGCGGCGCAGATGTTTGATAACATTGGACTCAAGATCGCCTTGTACGGAGTATCCATCTTACCGGCAGTTTCCCGTATCAATGATAATCAGCATTATTTTTCTCAGGCATTTTTGGGCTGGTATTTGGGACTTCTGAGCTGTAATACTGTTTACAGAACGGATCACAAGGACAAAGAAACGATATCCGTATATCCGGTACCTATAGCTGGGAAAGGTTTAGCCGTGATAGTAACGAAAAGTTTTTAGGTAGACAAAACTCAGCAATACATAATGGTCACAAGGAAGAATTGGAACCTTACTCAACGAGTTCAGGGCAAAGTGGGAGTTTGAGGAACGGCCTGTTCCGACGCTACGGTATATCATCGTTCCGCAGGGTTTCTACACCGATGTGGATGGCAATCTAACTATGCGTATTCCCGTCCAGAACCTCAAAAAGATCATTATTCGCATCAAACGCGGAGACATCAGAGTTATCGATGCAACAGCCGGTAATCGCGGGGCAATCCGACTGCCGGCGCTTGATCTGGTTACCGCGGATGGCGTTGTGCAGAAACCGGGCTACGGGAGTTATAGGTATGATTCCCAGAAGAGGAATCCCTAGGCCCCGCGAAGCAGCCCATTATTTTGTCCATTGCTTTATGAAGAGCATGCCAGGCCAACCCGAATGCCAGGTTCGTCTGCCTCGAGTTGCATTTGAGGCATACGCAGAGAGTGAACATATTTATATTTACCTCCTTCATAGCATGGATAGGTACAATTTAATGTTATAAACGGTAATCTGCACTTCTGCAGAGACACTCGCGTTGCGCATAAGTAGGTGCTATCCGTAACAAAAATGATGATTGAAACTTAAGGTTATCAGGTTCATCATCTATCTGTATTTCCTGTTGAATTAGAGGAAAGGAGATAGCGATGGACCAGATGACCACAGAAAAC
>JBKQQP010000045.1:0-43871 GCA_052144335.1 Syntrophales bacterium | reverse complement strand
GCTATAGAGTTTGTGAGAAACAAACCGGTTGATTTACTACTCCTGGACATGATCATGGATCCAGGCATGGACGGACTTGATACCTACCGGAGCATACTTGCAATTCGTCCCAAACAGAAGGCGATTATCGTGAGCGGTTTTTCGGAAACGGATAGGGTGTATGTTGCACAGTCACTCGGTGCCGGTGCCTATATCAGAAAGCCCTATGTAATGGAGAAACTGGGACTGGCCGTAAAGAAAGAGTTGGATAGAAAATAGATGATGGTATATTCAACAGTACGGACCGTAATCAATGATTCTGAACGATTAAGTGATGTAATGATAGGTATGTGAACTCCTTAACGTGGTGCTTTCCGTTCTGATATTGCTTTATCAAACGCTGAAGCGAATGCTGAGGATATCGCCGTCGCGGACGATGTAATCTTTGCCTTCTAAGCGGAAGTGGCCGTTCTCGCGCACCCCTTTTTCCGAGCCGCATTCGATCAATTCGTCATAGGTAAAGCACTCCGCGCGGATAAATCCCCGTGCCAGATCCGTATGTATGGCGCCGGCTGCATTAACCGCAGTGTCACCTCCGCAAATACTCCATGCCCGGACTTCGTCTTCACCGACGGTGAAAAAACTCACGTAGCCGAGGGTCTTGTATGCAAATTGTGTCAATCTCTCCCTTGCCGATTGTCTGATGCCCATATCTTCCATGAAGATTTTAGCTTCTTCATCATTGAGGCGGGATAATTCCATTTCGAAGCGGCCGGCAAATTCAATGACATTATAGCGCGATTCGATTTCGGTGATTAAATTCTCATTGCGTCCGAAGACCGCCTCATCCGAATTTAGGACAAGCAGGATGGGCTTCCCCGTGAGAAATTGAAACCCGCGTATTATTGTTTCTTCGTCTTCATCGAGCTCGATGTTCCGTATGGGTTCATTGTTGTTGAGATGCTGCGCAATCTTTTGCAGGGTTTTTTCTTCGAGGGCAAGGGCATTTGTTTTTTGCCCCCGTTTCTGGAACCAGGCAATCTTCTCAAGCCTGTTTTCAAGGAGTATAAGATCGGCGAGCAGTAACTCTGTTGCGATCTCATCAATGTCGCGAAGCGGTGTGGCGTCTCCATTTACGTCATTACAAAAATTACGCACAACCAGAGCTAGGGCATCGATGCCTTTGATCCATCCCATGGAGCTGCCCGTAAAGAGGCCTTTTTTCGCGGCGCCTTCCTTCAGTCCGGGGAAATCAATCATTTCAATCGTGGCACCAGTGGTCTTCTTCGGCTTATACATATCACTGAGGCTATGCAGTCGCTCATCGTCGACGGAAACGATGGCCACATTAGGTTCCGCCTTCGCATCTGAGTAAGTACTGACGGTCGCCTCCATTTTCGTGAGGGCATTAAATATTGTGGTCTTGCCAGAGTTAGGCAAGCCGATGATTCCCATTTTCATGCGATCTTTCACACTCCTTATGTATATGGTTCTGCAAAAGGGTCAGAACATACGGCTTTGTGTGCGATTTGTCAAGTGATTAAATTTTAGGAAAATTGAAGCATGTTTGATGTGGGGATGCGGAACAGTTTACAGAAGGTGATTGGCACTCATTGTAACGTAATTGCGAGTTATCGTCTTTGTTATAGAAATTTGCCGTCAACTCGTGATAGTCATAGGTATATCTGTTGCGTGGCCTATAGAAAATCTTGTATTTTAGAAGTTAGACATAAACGAGGGTGTCTATGAAACGTTTATTTTATACCTCTCTAACTATGCTGTTGACTGTAGTCCTGTCCGGCTGCATTCAAGACACCATTGTCATTCACGTAAAACCGGATGGCAGCGGCACCATCGATGAGACATCACTGCTATCTAACAGCATGTTCGATATGATGGAATCCATTGCAGGTAGCATGACGGGTCCCAGCAAAGAGGGTGGCATTCAAGACAATAAAGACGCAACTAAAGGCGGCTCTGCAAAAGAGGCGAAGCAGACCCGTGAAGATATCATTGCGAAGATGGCGAACGGCGCGGAAAAACGGGCTCAGACTTTTGGCGCGAAGGTGAAGCTAGTATCGGCCAAACCGGTCGCGACGGATACCGCGAGCGGCTACAAAGCCGTCTATGCATTTCAAGATATCAACGAGGTGAGGGTAAACCAGAATCCCGGCGCTAGGATGGATGGAGAGAAAACCCAAAGTAGTGTTTCACCAGGAGATGAATATATCGTGTTCAAGTTAATTAAAGGACCTTCTTCCAAGCTTGTCGTTACACTTCCGGCGCAAAAGGAGACGGCAGGTGATAAGTCAAGCGCTCAGGATAGCGGCAAAGCTGAACAAAGTAGATTGAATGAAGAAACGTCCGCCCAGGCGCCGGAGATGATGAAGAATTTGTTTCAGGACTTGAAGATAAAGATTTCACTGCAATTTGAAGGGACTATCATAAATACGAATGCTACCTACAGGGATGGATCAACGGTAACTCTCATTGAAATGGATATAGGTAAGATCATCGGTAATGGCGATTTGTTCAAGCGGATGCTTACCATGAACCTACAGTCCGTGGGAGAGACGAAGGCGTCATTCAAAAACGTAGAAGGGTTGAGGTTCGAAACGAATAACCCCCTTATTGTCGAATTTAGATAATATTTTTACGACAAAATCGTGAAGGAAAAAGCATTCAAGGGAATACGAGGATTTTGTTGCGCTCCCGGAAGGCCACATTGTATTCCCTCCGAATTTCGCTCGACGACACAATTCAGGAGATATTGTGGCTTTTTTGCCGGTGTTTCCCTACAAATGCTGCAAATTTCTAAAGTATAGCTCTGGACGAGCCGAATAAATGGACATGTTGAAACTCGTAAAGTCCGCTATGCCTAACGAAATCTGGTCTTTTCTATACAAGCTTCTCCCAGTGGCCCTATTAATCTTTCTTGCCGCATGAGGCGCAGCCCAGGCTGACGACATTGCAGCTGAGGCGGGATGGCAGTACTTTGATATTTTGCTTGGATACGTGGTATAATTCTTCTACGAGTTAGTATCGTCCCCAACTAATATGTAGATAAAAGAGACGATGAGAGGCTCGGAATAATGCCCAGTCGGAAGTCCAAGAGAGATAATTCAGTTCGGTTTAAAATCTCTCCGCGTGCAATCTTGTCGTATACTATTGCGGTGTTGATCGTCAATGGCGTTGTCTTTTATATAATGCATCTATTCTCCCAAAAAGATTTCCTTGAACACGTAGAATTCACGCCCAACTATGACATTATCTTGACGGAATCGAGAACGTTCTGGGGAGGCGTGTGGTTTAATGCAGACAGGCTCTTTATTCTTCGAAGCGAATTTATGATAGAGAAAAATCCCTTCATCGGGGAAACAAACACTTATCACATCCCGTACGCAAAGGTAAAAAATGTCGCATTCGAAGAAGGCCTTGATATATTTAAGATCAACATCGAGGGCACGAATTTTCACGTAAAGAGCAGATATCGCTATAATACGATAAAATCATTTATTCTATTCAAGTCTAAGAAACAGTTCAGGACGACCGAAGCGAAAACATTCTTGAGCATGTTTTCCCATTAACGGCGATGAAATACGTCCTGCCCTAAATGTCGTGAAGACAATTCAAATAAACAGATGTTATTCGGTAAGTGCAAGCATCAGGAATATTTTAATCTCAATCAGGAATGACCATATTCCTTCGTAGAAGTGCCGCCAGCCTGTAAACCCCAATAAAGCTGTGGAAAAGAGGAAGACGAGGGAAAGGGATGCTGCAACGCGGGATCTTCACGGGGGAAAATACGCGTTTTATGTCTTACCCGTGAGGTGATTTGCGCGTAAAGAGATGATCTGCGATTGCTCCCGGCAATCTGATGAGCAGTCAGAGGCTGGACATCAGCATGCCCGCCAGGATTCCGAAACCAGTAACGGTGAACATTCGCCGAGTTGAAAATGAACCGGTCACCGTTTCGAGGATCTTTAGGAACAGGCTGGGACGAAAGGCGAATATTAGAAGTGAGAATGCTATTAATGGAAGGATAATCCACCGTGAGCGTCCGATCCATATTCTTTCAATGAAAATAGACATGAGGAGCATGACCACAACGAAATAGAGCAGATTAAAGAGAATCAAAAGCGCTGCGCCGATACCCGGCGAAGAAACTGCATTCATATTACCTCCTGTTAATTAATATAATAACTCTCATGATGGTGTGCAAGCTCTGCCGATGGAAACCTCGCGCTACGGATTTCAGCATGTATCCACAGCAGGATCAGGAAAAAGTGGAGTCATTTTGTCTTGACAAAAGAGGGAAAGTCATCGAACATTTTAAAAGATGCAGCGAATGCCCGACGGACCCTGCTGGGGAACAGGCGCGGCCTGATTTATACGCTGCCGCGATTTCTCAGAGCGGTTGTTCACGAAGTGATTAACTCAAAAAAAGAAAGGCGTGAAAATTATGTTTAGGAAATTACTCATCGCGATTGGGGTTTTGATCGCGTTCATTGGGCTTCTGGTCATCATAGCAGGTGTCGTTATCATGATTAAGGTGGACAAGAACTTTATCGAGTCCCGGGTGGCCAGGGTCATGAGCCGGCAGGTCAATATCGAAAAGATAGATGTCGGTATCTTTTCTGTAATCTCCGGGATTGAGGTGAAGAATATAAATATCTCCAACTTCAAGCCTGCGCAAGAGATCGATTCTCTGCAAGGGAAACCGGTAGCGCCGAATGATATTTTCGCTGGGATCAAATCGATACGAGTTAAGGTCCAGCTCCTTCCTCTATTTCGGAAACAGTTCATGCTAAAGGAACTTGTATTTGACGCGCCCATTATCAATCTGTCGCGAAGCCAGAACGGTGTGTTGAACTGTGATGATCTGATAAAGTCCGGGAAAACAGAAAAGACGAAGGAGACAAGTACAAATCCGCCAAAACCCTTCACGGCAGACTCTATCCCGCTCGCCTTCACGGCGGGGCGGGTTGGTGTCACGAATGGCACCATCAACTACCATGATGGCGAATCTGACCAGAAGTTTGAGGTATACAATCTCACCGCCATGGCATACGATATCAAGATCGATCCGCATGATCTTGAAAAGAACGATGAAATTAAGCTTAAGATTTCCCTGGGTCTGAAAACAGTAGGTCCCATGAAGACCGGCAGTGTACAGAACTTTGACATCGATTTTGATGCCGAAGGAAGGATCAGGCCCTTTGATACAAAAACCCGCGAACTCGATCCGGAAATAACACTCCATGCCGGTTTTCCGGACGGGCAGATCACAGGACTTCAGATCTTCAATACTATAGCGGCCATTCCCATCCTCGGTGATTATCTTGGGGAGCAGATATCCTTTCTGAGAGGGCGGCAGGAATGGAAGGGCTCCCAGGAATCCCACGTAGATCTGCACTACAAGGCCGAAAACGTTGAACTGACTCATGGGCAGCTCGACATGAAAGAGGCGAAACTCCTCTTCAACGGTTCGGCTAATACCGAATCCAAGCTGCTGAATGCGAATCTCAACCTGGTCTTGAAGAAGGAGATTAACAGCGCCGTGCAGGCAGCCCTTGCAAAGAAGGTTGAAGCAGCCATCAGAAATCCTGAAGTGAAGAAATACGCCGATCCGAACAAGGTTGCCGAAGCGGCGATGCAACCCCTTCTCAATAATGAGGGCATGATCTATATGACGTTCAATGTTAATGGTACGATGAGGAAACCTGATGTCAAACTTGTGCAGCCGCAGCTCGCCTCCCTGGACACCATCATCACGAAGGCTGCAGGCAGAATCCTCCTGGAGGCTGGTAAGACTACGTCCAAGGCTCTCGTGGGTGAGGGGCAGAAGAAGCTCTTGGAGACTTTGCCGGATTTTTTCAAGAAATAAGGCGGATCAAAAAGACAGCTTATTACCGGTTGCTATTTAAGGGGAGGCATGGTTATGGAAAGAATATGGAAGGTCGCGCTATCGGCAATTGCGGTTTTAATCCTTTCCGTTGCATTTCTTATTAATCTCTATGCACAGCCATCGGTAAAGGCCAGCAAGGGAGAGGCAGCCGGTCGTAAAAGAATGTCGAGCGGAGATTTTCTATTTAACCTGCAAAACCTTCTTGTGTCAGAATTCAAGGGCGGATGGGCTATAATAGAGAGCACCAATCTCAAGCGGGCGATTGCCGCCTTTCCGCAGAACAAAAAATCTGATGCCGAGAAGACCTTGAAGATCATGCGGCACTACGGCATGAATGAGAAACATTTTGTCGGAACTTCAGGCCTTGCATACTTTCTGGCATCCGGTAAAGCCCCTGAGGATCCGAGTCCCTTTCCTGGTGAGAGATGCCAGGCATTTGATCCCAAGAAAGTCACTCTGGAGGAGATAACTATAACTTCGAAGCGGAATGCGAATGAAGTTGCCGGAACGTATTGGGCGCTTATGGATGGCAGGAAGCAACTGTGGGCGTTCAGCAATGATAAAGCTATGGCGAGTATGGCGAAGCAGGTCTTTATGAAGCAATATGGTTTTACGAACAGGTGTAATGTGGGCACGTTTACTTATTGGCGAAAATAGCCTTCAGAACATATCAAAAATATATACGCCACGGTTCAATAAGTCTGGCGACGACGATCCGACTTCCTATTTTTTCAATTTGGTGAATTTTGAGCCCTGTATCATAGCGCCGGCCATCAATCCTTTCTGACCGAATACAAACCCGATGATGGGCTGTTTGAATTTTGTCGTGTCTATGGAGCCCTCTGCGCCATATTCCATAACTGTTACCGTGCCATCGACACCCGCCTGCCAGTTGTCGCTGTTGCGGAATTTTTTCAGGGCCGATTCATCCATGAATACAAGGATTACATCTTTTCGCTGTGCCCCGATCTGATAACCGAGAGAAGCGGAGGCCATGTTATAGTAATTTACTGTTTGCCCGCCGATTCGGAGGGCGCCTTCACCATACTCACCGCCGATAATGAAACCGGCTTGGATGACATTCGGTATGACAAGAACACCTTTGGCGGCTTTGAGAAATTCATTCGCACCTTTGACCTTTTTGGCAAAGTGTTCAAGCGCCACATCAACACTGGTGTTGATTTCTTTCGCCGTGGCAGCATGAGCCGTATGGAGCGGCAGGCTTACGACAATCGCGAGAATGAATATAGCCAAAGTCATTTTACCGGTCAATCGCATCTTCATTTCTATTCCCCCTGTCCTTGAGAAAATGCAAAGTAGAAACATTCGCATTTTTTGCGACGGATGTTATTATTCTTAGGGATATTCCGCAATTCTTGAAAACACTGATCTATATATTTTAAATACCTTAGAGCGTCGTGAAGTTCAATGTACTTTTGTCATAAATCGTTAAACCGTTAATTTCTTTCAAGTGCTGAATAACGAAATATAGGTGCTCCTTAACAACGCAGCAAAATACTCTTATGTGGTCTCTTATGTGGTCTTGTGAAATGATAGGGAAAGTGGTATGAAATATGAAAGGCGATTTAGATGGATGGGAAGAGGGCGTAACAAATGGCAACAGAACTGACATATGTAGTCATTACACCGTACAGTCTCATGAAGTCGCGTACCGGAAACATCATTGCGCGTCTCATGTCATTCTCGGGCTGCGATCTTGTGGGCGTCAGGATGATGCGGCCCTCAGACGAATTTGTAAATGAGTACATGCGACGGGTGAAAAGTCTCGGCATCGAACCCAAGATAGCAGAGGCGCTCGTAGATTATATTGATCAGAATCTTCGTGAGGAAAATATCCTCGGTCAGACCAACCGCTGCATGTTTCTCTTATTTGAAGGCGAAAATGCAGTGGAGCGCGTCTACGATGTAGTAGGAAAACTGACGACGGAGGCGGAATCTGAAGCGAGGCTGGGGACGATTCGAGGCACTTACTGCGATTTCATAACCAATCCCGATGGAACGATTAGGTATTTTGAACCGGCTGTTCTTATACCCACGAATCCCAAATACGCAAAAAATAATTTGGAGCTGTTTGCAGAGCTGGGATTCAGTGATTCGGGTATTTACGAAGAATCGGCAGAAGGGGAAACCACGCTCGTCATTCTGAAACCAGACAATTTCTTCAAACATTCCGTCCGCACCGGAAACATGATCGACATGTTTTCAAAGACAGGTCTCAGGATAGTTGGAGCCAGAGTGGTCCGCATGAGTGCCGCGCAAAGCGAGGCATTTTATGGTTTCCTGAGGGGCACATTCAAACGCAAGTTGAAGAAGCACGTGGCAGAAAAGATTAAGGAAAGAATATCGGGGCTCTTTGGGTATGAGATTACAGACGAAGAATACAGTGTAATGGCGTCGGTAATCAACGAAAGGAATGCCCAATACGAATTCTCACAGATCGTGCATTATCTGACGGGAATTGATCCGGAGAAGGTCGCGCCCGAAGACCGCGAAAAGCCGGGCATACACCGATCACTGGCGCTTCTATATCGGGGGTATAGCGCAGTAGGGAAGATTCGTAGCCGCCTAGGCGAATCCGACCCGGCAAAGGCAGCCGCAGGCACCATCCGTTCGGATTTCGGGCAGAGCGTTTTGCAGAATGCGGCGCATGCCTCGGATTCTGTCCAACGAGCCATCTATGAAAGAAAAATCGTTGGCCTGTACGACAATGCCGGTGACGATTGCGCAAGGATCATCACCAACTGGCTGAAAGACAATTAGATAATACTTGACGCGGTGGGTCATAATGAGAAGATTTTAATTGATAGAGAGAGTTTCGTAGAGGAGGAACATGATGAGTGAACGCTCAAAAGACGATGCTAAACGCTGGGTGGAAAAAGCGGCTGCCTTTTATAAGACATCCGGCAAGAGAATTGCTCTAGCTGAATATACGAATCCCAGCGGGCAGTTCGTCCAGGACGAGATATATATATACGTCTTGAACGCCAGGGGGACCATGCTTGCACACGGTGTCAATGAGAGATTCGTGGGAGAGGATTTCAGCGAACTCAAAGACGCAGACGGAAAAAGCTTTATCCGGGAGATACTCGATACTGCAAACAGTGAAGGCAGCGGCTGGGTTACGTATAAATGGTATAACCCCGTGACCAAAGAAGTGTTGCCTAAGACGGTCTATTTCAGAAAAGTTGATGACCTCATCATTTGCAGTGGCGTCTACGGAGAATAAATTATAAGATCGCCGGAATCCTAATATTCGAGAATAATAGAATCCAGTCTTCCAATAGTTGGCATTCCTCCCTCGCTTCTTGATCGTTGAGTGAGCATCCTCTTATTTTGCAACATTTCTCCTGATCCTGTTTTTAACTTTTCCCCAGGATTGCGTGATGAGAAAGCTTTCGTCCATGTCGTCGAGCATGCAGACGAACTTGGTCCAGGGGACAGAGAAAGTCAGTAATCCTGCGGGAACAAAAGGTCTGGCTGAGACATCGAACATGCCTAAGACGGCACGAGGCCGCGTGGCATGAAGCCCCTTGTATGGGTAGTCCACGATCGAGGCGCAGCCGGAAGCGAACGGCGCGATGACACCGTGCGGCTCCGGTTGATCGAAGTTCGCCAGAGTAAAGAGGCCGGAAAGCACGTCCGGAGGGACAAAAAAGATAATGACGGACGGGAGATTGCCTTCCTGGATCCGGTCCCATCTCTTGAATGATATATATCTCGCAGGCGCTTTGAATGATGTCTGGCGTTTCATATGTTTCCTGACGAGCTCCGGCGATTTCTTATATCGTTCGCCCTCCATCTTTCCCTGTATGCCGTAGGAAAGGAAGTATTCGAAGTTGGGCATCGGCGCTTCCGCAAAGCCGAGGTATCGCCTCCCGCCGCCGCAGCCAATAGAATCGACATTTAAACATAAATCCTTGCCTCTGCGTACTTTTGTCAGGTCACAGATCAGACAACGGTGACCTTTCGGGGGCGCCGGCAGCGATTTGCTATCCTCTGTATCGGTATAGTAGAATACGATGGGCAGCTCCGCTCCCGGGAAATATTTATCCCATTTATCTATGAACCTTGTTTTGATCTGAGTATCCATCGGTAGACCTCCTCATCTATGACATTGCCATCTTGATACCCTGGGTGAAGGATGACGCGGTTTTGATCAGGTCGTCTCTGGCGCCGTGTTCCTGAATTAGACGTACAAAAGCGCTCCCGATAACGATGCCGTCGACGCAGGAGGCGATCTCCGCCGCCTGCACAGGTGTTGAGATGCCGAAGCCGATCACGAGGGGCAGGGCGCTTATTTTGCGGATGCGCTCCACGTCGACGCGAATATTTTGCATGGCGGGCTGTGCCGTTCCCGTTACCCCCGTAATCGAGATGTAGTAAAGAAATCCCGTCGCATTCTTTACTATTCTTGCAATGCGCTTATCGTTCGTTGTGGGCGCGATAAGAGAAATGAAATCGAGAGCCGCTCGATCCGTATGCCGTCTCAGTTCAACTGATTCCTCCGGAGGCAGATCTACGACGATGATGCCGTCAACACCGGCCTGCTTCGCCCTCGTGGCGAATCGTTCATTGCCCAAAGAATGAATGGGATTATAGTATCCGAAAAGGACAACGGGAATCTCACTGACTGTTCTGAGCGATTCCATCATATCGAGGATGCCGGAGAGTGTCGTTCCCTTGTATAGAGACCGTTGCGAGGCAGCCTGGATGATGGGCCCGTCCGCAGTCGGATCGGAAAAAGGAACGCCGAGCTCGATGATGTCGACGCCGGATTCTTCGAGAGCGAGTATGAGACCGCGGGTCGTCTGCATGTCCGGATCCCCGGCTGTAAGATATACAACCAATGCCTTCTCCTTTTTTTGCTTGAGGTCTTGAAATTTCCGTTCTATTCTGCGTTTCATAATAGCATCTCTCCATGTTTGCGCAAATTATGTTTTGTTGATGCTCTGTGAGATTATCTCCGCGTCTTTATCTCCTCTGCCGGAGAGGTTCACGACAATGATCTTGTTCCTATTGAGCACGGGGGCGAGCTTGAAAGCGTGAGCCAGGGCGTGCGAGCTCTCCATGGCGGGGATGATGCCCTCCAATTTGGAGACAAGCATAAAGGCCGCAATTGCCTCGTCGTCGTCAATGTTCACGTAGCTTGCCCGGCCTGTATCCCGGAAATAGCCGTGTTCGGGGCCAACGCCAGGATAGTCGAGACCCGCTGCAATTGAATAGGCATCCCGAATCTGGCCGTTTCCATCCTGAAGCAGATAGGTCTTGTTGCCGTGAAGGACGCCTACACTGCCGGAGGTTATGCTTGCTGCATGGTGCCCTGTCGTAATTCCCTTTCCCGCCGCCTCTACCCCTATCATCTGAACATGGGTTGCAGCTTTAAAGGGATAGAAAAGTCCCATGGCATTGCTGCCGCCGCCTATGCAGGCAATGAGAATGTCGGGAAGCCGTCCCTCTTTCTTCATGATCTGCCTTTTCGTCTCTTTTCCAATGACACTTTGAAATTCGCGAACCATCATCGGATAAGGATGGGGTCCTGCCGTGGTGCCGATAATATAAAACGTATCCCTTACCCTCGCCACCCAGTGCCGCATTGCCTCATTCATGGCGTCCTTGAGAGTTCCCGTTCCCGATGATACTGGCACGACCTCGGCGCCGAGGACCTTCATGCGAAATACATTGGGTGCCTGCCGTCTGATATCTTCCTCTCCCATGAAGATCATGCATTCCATGCCGAAAAGGGCGGCAACCGTGGCTGTGGCTACGCCATGCTGGCCGGCTCCCGTCTCTGCGATTACCCTTTTCTTACCCATGCGCTTGGCAAGAAGTCCCTGACCGAGGGTATTGTTTATCTTGTGTGAACCAGTGTGATTGAGATCTTCGCGCTTCAGGTAGATTTTGGCGCCGCCGAGCGCATCTGTGAGACGTTTCGCATAATAGAGCGGCGTCTCCCTGCCTGCATATTCACTAAGGTAATATGCAAATTCATTCCTAAACTCCCTGTCTTTTCTGGCCTCAATATAGAACTCTTCAAGCTCTATGAGGGCGGGCATGAGGGTCTCTGCTACATAGCGTCCGCCGAAGATTCCGAAGTGTCCTTTTTTATCGGGCAGTGACTTATGCATGATTTCTCCTCGTAAATATTTTTGTGGCGTACTTTTTCCCGGCAGCGTGAACAGTTTCAATGATGCTCTGAACTTTCTTGGGATGCTTTTTCCCGGGAGCGAGTTCAACAAAGCTGTTGACATCCACGGCATGTGGTGAAACTGCTTTGATTGCTTCGAGCATATTGCCGGCATTCAATCCTCCCGAGAGGACGAGCGGGTGCATTTCTTTCAATCTGGCTGCGAGCTCCCAGTTGGATTTCTTTCCCGTCCCCCCATAGAGTCCGGATTCACGCGCGTCGATCATGATCGCTTTGATGGCGTATTGCTCTGCGATACCAAGTTCTTCTTCACTCACCGGTGATACTGCCTTGATGAGAATGGATGGCGGGAATTGGCGGCAGTATGCAGGTGATTCATCGCCGTGGAGTTGAATCAAGTCCAGCCCGCAGAAGTCATATATTTCCCTCACGACATGGATGTCATGGTTCACGAAAACGCCTACTTTTGCAATATTGTCCGGGAGATTCCGTATGACGCGCATCGCTGTTTCCGGACTCACATACCGCGGACTCTTCTCATAGAAGATAAAACCCAGTGCATCCGCACCGTATGCATAGACCATAACGGCGTCTTCTATATTGGTAATCCCGCAGATCTTTATTTCCATGATTCGCTATTTTCTTATTATTCCCTTCCGAGAAGCTCTCGCAACTTCCGACCCATATTGTCAGACGTCATCAAGGTCTCACCTATTAGAAATGCATGAATGCCCGCCTTCGTTAACGTCTCAATGTCGCTTCTGGAACGGATGCCGCTTTCGCTCACAATGATTCTATCTGCCGGAATTGCGGATGCGATACTTATGCTTGTCTTCAAATCTACAGAAAAAGTCATAAGGTTTCTGTTATTAATGCCGATAATCTTGGCATCCGAGGCAAGTGCCTTATCCAGCTCTCCTGCGGAATGAACCTCGCAGAGTACGGAAAGACCCAGAGATTGTGCAAGACCGGAATATTCTCTCAGCTGGTCCTTTTCCAGGATACCGGCAATTAGGAGAAGGGCATCTGCATCGAGACAACGCGTCTCATAAATCTGATAAAGGTCGATGATGAAATCCTTTCTCAAGAGAGGAAGGCGCACACACCCTTTGATATCTGTAAGATGGCTCTCATCGCCGCCGAAAAAAGACCTGTCGGTGAGGACGGAGATAGAGGCAGCGCCGCTCTCTTCGTATATGCGAGCAATCTGGGCAGGATAAAAATCTTCTCTGAAGACTCCCTTTGACGGCGACCGTCTCTTGATTTCCGCAATAATTGCGCATCCCCGGCTGCTTATGGCTTCAGAGAAATTGCGCGGGGCGGGGAGGTCCCGAATTCGATGTTTCAATTCCGGAAGCGGTCTCGTCCTTTTCAGACGGACGACTTCTGATCTTTTTACTTCGATAATCTTGTCTAAAATCATGATGAAGACCCGTTCAACTGTTGCTCATCTCAAGCAGTGCCTGAAGTTTCTTTACGGCGGCGCCACTGTCGATGCATTCTTCGGCAATCGCAATTCCCTCCTTGACGGTGCCAGCCATTTCGCCTGCCATGATTGCCAAAGCTGCGTTGAGAAGAACAATGTTTCTGCAGGCTCCGGGGGCGCCCGTCAATACAGCCTTTGTGATCTCAGCATTTGTGGATGCGTCTCCGCCAATAAGGGCATCGCCCGGAAAGGTGTCGCCGAAGAAGAACTCCGGATCGATATCATAAGTAGTGATAATACCGTTCGTGAGCTCCGTTACGCGTGTCTTCCCGGTCACGGTTGCCTCATCCAGGCCATCGGAACCATGAACCACAAAGGCCGTATTTGTGCCGAGGTTTTTAAGAACACCGGCAAACATTTCCGTAAGCCTTGGATCATAGACACCGATGAGCTGGGACGTAGCGCCGGCAGGATTTGTTAATGGTCCAAGCATGTTAAAAATCGTCCTTATCCCGATCTCCCTGCGTGGGCCGATAGCATATTTCATCGCACCATGGAGCTTAGGTGCGAAGAGAAAACCGATACCGATCTGATGAATACACTCTTCGACGATTTCCGGTTGGGCATCTATCTTGACACCTAATGCCTCCAGGACGTCGGCGCTCCCGCAACCGCTCGACACAGCTCGATTGCCGTGCTTTGCCACTGTCAGGCCCGCCGCGGCGACGACGAAAGCAGCAGTAGTGGAGATATTGAACGTCTGCATACCGTCACCGCCGGTGCCGCAGGTATCGACGATAATCGAGGACCGGGCGTCGATCCTGGTGGCTTTTCTGCGCATGATCCGGGCAGCCCCTGTGACTTCGTCGACGGTTTCACCCTTGATCCTGAGGCCGGTCATAAAGGCGGCGATCTGCGCGGGTGTCGCCTTGCCCTCCATAACCTCATCCATAACCTCCATCATTTGAGGCTCATTTAGGTCTTCACGATCTACCACCTTGGCGATTGCTTCCTTAATCATTGCAGTCTCTCCTTTTTTATAATTAACTCCAAGAAGTTCCTTAAAATCCGTTTTCCCTGCGGTGTCAGGATAGATTCAGGGTGGAACTGTATCCCCTCCACAGGATAGTCTTGATGTCTCACGCCCATTATTTCCCCTTCCTCCGTCCTGGCGCTGATCATAAGACATGACGGCAGCGAAGCTTCCTCAATCAGCAGGGAGTGGTAGCGGCCGGCGATGAAAGGATTGGGAAGGCCTTTAAATATAGTCTTTCCATCGTTGATGATAGGGGAGGTCTGTCCGTGCATGAGCCTGCCTGCCCGCACAACATTGCCTCCGAAGGCATAGCCGATGGCCTGGTGCCCGAGACATACCCCCATGATAGGTGTTGATTTATGAAATTCCCTGATGACATCAACAGTAATCCCTGCCTCCTTTGGCGTACACGGGCCGGGTGATAGAAAGATGGCTATGGGGGCCAGGTTCCTTATGTCCTCCAGCGTTATCTCATCGTTGCGATAAACCGCGACCTCCTGGTCCAACTGGCCTAAATACTGAACGAGGTTGTATGTAAAGGAATCATAATTGTCGATCATGAGAATCATGGCTTGCTCCCGAAGATATTCTTTTTCAGTTCGAAACCGGACGCAGCAAGGCATATGGCTTGCATCATCCCTTCACCCTTATTCACCGTTTCCTGATATTCCTTTTCCGGGTCGGAATCGGCCACGATGCCGGCGCCTACCTGTATAAAAATCTTGCCGTCTTTGACCAACATGGTCCTGATGGTTATGCAGAGGTCCATGTTGCCCGTATAACTGAAGTAACCGACTGCTCCTCCGTAGGTTCCACGTTTGGAGTGTTCAAGTTCATCGATGATCTCCATGGCCCTCACCTTAGGCGCGCCGGATAATGTGCCTGCGGGAAACGTAGCCGCTAGGAGGTCAAAGCAATCTTTTCCGGGGCCCAATTGCGCCTGGATGTTTGTGACAAGATGCATGACGTGCGAGTACCGCTCCACAACCATAAGCTGATTGACCTGTACACTGCCTGTTCGCGCTATTCTTCCCAGGTCATTTCTCCCCAGGTCAACGAGCATCACGTGTTCGGCCCGCTCCTTCGGATCCTCCAGGAGCTCATGGGCGAGTTGCCGGTCTTCCTGCTCATTCCTTCCTCTTCTCCTCGTTCCTGCGATGGGCCGGAGTTCCGCGACCCCTTCTTCGAGTCTGACCATGACTTCAGGCGAGGAGCCTATGAGAAACATGTCATCAAGCTTGAGAAAGAAAAGGTAAGGGGAGGGGTTCACATAACGGAGCGCCCTGTAGAGATCGAGGGGGTCTATCCCGTTTTCTGCATGAAAGCGCTGGGACAGAACGACCTGTATGATATCACCGGCAACGATATATTCCTTGGCCTTCTCTACCATTGCCTTAAAGTCTTCTGCTGTCATATTAGACTTGGGAAGCGCGCCGTTTCCCACTCTTCTGTAGCGCTCCGTTGTTTCGACGGGCGCTCTGATGATCGCGATCAGCCTGTCTATCTTATCGATGGTCTCGTCGTAAACATCCTTGAGGGTTTCTGCGTCTGCAGTTGCAGCGCAAGAAACCACTTTAATCGTGTGCCTGATATTGTCGAACACAATCAGTGTATCCGTGATGAGGAAAACTGCATCGTCCGTCTTCAGTTCATCCGAAGCGCGGGCAGGGAGTTTTTCGAAATAACGCACCATATCGTAGCCGAGGAAGCCGACGGCTCCTCCGTAAAAACGGGGCAGCCCGTCTACGGTAACAGCGCTATAAGCATTCAATAACTCCTTCAGATATCTGAGCGGATTGCCTCCGTGCTTGAGGCTTCTGCTTTTGCCGTTTTGAGTAATCAGGACATGGTCATCCTTGACCTTGAAAATAATGCGCGGGTCTGACCCGAGAAATGTATAGCGCCCCCATTTCTCACCGCCCTCAACGCTCTCAAGAAGAAAGGCGTGGGATTTTGCACTGAGCTTCATGAGGGCGGATACCGGCGTATCTATATCGGCGAGTATTTCCCTGTACACGGGGATGAGGTTGCCTTGTTCGGCTAATTTCTTGAACTCGTCAAAGACCGGGTAATACATGCTTCAAAGTTCCTCTTCTATGTACTTTCGCCCAAAATAAAAAAGGCCGCTCATAATTGCGGCCTTTCTTGTGGTCCCATAATAAAAAAGCCGCGGAGTCCGAAGAGGTCTCCACGGCTATGCTTTAGTTAGCAATATAAATCAGCGGTGGACAAACCCCTGCATCGAATTCTGCCACCACCAGTTGCTGATTGTTGAAAATAAGTATTTCAATTAAGTACTGTCCTTCAATTATTTTTATACTTCATAGCAGTGCATAGGGATATTGTCAATACTATTTTTTATTGACAGAAAAAATGGCGCAAATCATCTATCGCGGATGTCCCTCTTTAGAAAGCTTCTTTAGCTGCATCCCACTTGACATGGGTTACTAACTCTATTAAAGTGCGCGTGTATGCAATAGATATGAGAAGGACCACCATGGCCGAAATCTTATTTCGTAAAGTTAAAGGCTCACCTGAGTTATATGCAAAGGAACTCTCCTTGTTGCTTACGGATTTAAAAAGTCCTTTTAAGAAAGGGGATAAAGTCGGAATCAAACTTCACTGGGGAGAGAAAGGAAATCACAGCTTCCTGCCGCCAGATTATACCAGGGAGATTGCAGAGTGGCTTCGTAAACAGGGTGCGAAGCCCTTTGTTTTCGATACGACGGCTCTGTACTCGGGTGGCCGCCGCATCGCCGGTGATTCCTTAAAGACAGCCCAGGAACACGGCTATACGGAAAAATTCCTCGGCTGCCCCGTTATCATAGCAGATGGTCCAGAAGGCAGAGACATTGCAGATATACCCGCCGGTTTCAAGCATTTTAAAACAGTTCAAGTCGCCTCACTCGTGGAGAAAACAGACGGTTTCGTAATCTTTTCTCATTTTAAAGGCCATATGGCCGCGGTTTTCGGCGGGGCCATCAAGAACATCTCCATGGGTTTCGCCTCCCGGGCGCAAAAGCAGCGCATGCACTCGGAAGTGCGCCCGTACATGAAAAGGGAGGTGTGCACACGCTGCGGCACATGCATTGAAGTTTGCCCGTCGGGAGCAGCGCAGCTTGATGAGGAAGGATATCCCATATATGATCACGACACGTGTATCGGTTGCGCGCAGTGCATTGCGCTCTGCCCGGAAATGGCGCTGAAGATATTGTGGAATATAGAAGATAAGATTTTCCAGGAGAAATTGATAGAAACAGCGGCAGCCGTCTGGAAGCGCATTGCCGGCAGGACGGTACTGATAAACGCCCTGATTAACATAGCCACAGAGTGCGATTGTCTGCCCGGAAAACATCCCCTGATGTCCCCGGATCTGGGTTTCATGGGCGGATATCATCCGGTGAAGGTCGATGCCGAATCTCTGAATATGATAGGCGCGGAGACTTTTGAAAGGGCCCATCCGAATATACCGTGGCAGAGACAATTCTCATACGCCAGGGAAACGGGATTTTATCCCCATGATCCATTACGAAAGAGAGCTTAATCCGGAACAACTGCGTGTGGTGACAGATGGGGATGGCCCGGTTCTTGTTATTGCCGGGGCCGGGAGCGGCAAGACACGGACAGTGACTTACCGTGTCGCACGCCTAATAGAGTCCGGCGTCAGTCCTGACGCGATTTTGCTCGCAACCTTTACCAACAAAGCCGCGCGCACGATGCTTGCGCGGGTTGCGTCTCTGACGGAATCGAATATAAGCGGTATGTGGGGCGGAACGTTCCACCATATAGCACATCGAATTCTCCGCGCTGATTCCCTCCTCCTAGGTTACGAACGGAACTTTTCGATTCTCGACAGCGAGGACTCGACGCAGCTCATCAATACGTGCATCTCCGAGATGGGAATCGATACAAAAAGCGTGAAATTTCCCAAAGGAGATGTTCTCCGGGATGTCATCAGTTTCTCTCTTAACACGGAAACTGCCGTTGAAGATGTTCTTAAAGTAAGACACCCGTATTTATGTACTTGCCTTGACGATATAAGGTCAGTGGCGGCTCAGTATGAACTGCGAAAGAAAAAACTGAACGTCATGGATTTCGATGATCTTCTCATCAACGCAAGAAAACTTCTTATGGATCATCCCTATATATTGCAGAGATATGCAGGGAAATTTTTCCATGTGCTCGTCGATGAATATCAGGATACGAACATTATACAGGCTCAAATCGTGGATCTTCTGGCCTCGACTCATTTGAACATTCTGGCAGTCGGCGATGACTCTCAGAGCATTTATGCTTTCAGGGGCGCTAATTTTGCCAATATAATCATGTTTCCCGAAAGGTATCCCACCTGCAAGGTCTTCAAGCTGGAGACAAACTACCGCAGCACGCCGGAGATATTGCATCTTGCGAACATGAGTATCGTAAACAATTACAGACAGTATGAGAAGAATCTCCGGTCCGTAAGAAAGACGGGAATAAGACCAGTCCTCATCCCGCTCCGCGATGTCATTCAACAGGCCAATTTTGTAGCCCAGCGAATACTTGAACTGATCCGCGAGGGTGTGCCTATCAATGAAATCGCCGTCCTTTACCGGGCGCATTATCATTCTATGGAGCTGCAAATGGAGCTGGTGCGCAGAGGAATACCTTTTGAAATCCGTTCCGGCATACGCTTCTTCGAACAGGCCCATATTAAGGATATAACAGCCTACATGAGGATCATCGCGAATCCTTGCGACGAATTGGCTTGGAAGAGGGTGCTCGGACTTTACAGAAAGATAGGAAAGGCGACGTCAGATAAATTGTGGAGGTTCTTATCGCAAAGAAAGAACCCTTTGGAAGCAGCCCTCGGCGATGATTTCCGGAAATTGGTCACAAAAACGCAAAAAGAGTCGCTCGCTTTGTGCCGGCATACGCTTACGAGAATCAAAGACTCTCTGCCCGGCGCGAGTCCAGCCGCGATTATCGAGACTCTGCTGGAAAGTGGCTACCAGGATTATCTACAGGAGAAATATACGGACGCTGCCTTGCGGGTAGACGACCTTCTCCAATTGTCGAATTTCTCTGCCAGGTATAATTCCTTGGAAGATTTCCTGAGTGAACTGTCCTTGTTGACAAACATGACGGAACAGAACGACGCCAAAGGGGATGACGCAAATGGAGAAAGGGTCATCCTCAGCTCAATTCATCAGGCCAAGGGACTTGAATGGTCCGTCGTATTGATGATCTGGTGTTCGGACGGGATGTTGCCTTTGGCCCGCAGCCTGAAAGACGAGGAGGGCGAAGAAGAGGAAAGAAGACTCTTTTACGTAGCCACGACAAGGGCGAAAGACCAGCTTTATCTTTGCTACCCGCAAATGAGCTATGCAAAGGGGATGGGCAGCGTAAGCCAGATCCCCTCGAGATTTATCAGGGAAGTATCGCCGTCTTCAAGGCAGAGGGAAGCATGCCCGTATGACCAGTGGATGATAGAGGAAGACAGCGGTTATTAGACCCAGCGGTCCGACTTGGTTTTCGCGTCATACTCTTCCCGGAGGGCGATTTGCGTCGCTTCCGCCATTTGCTCAACGCTTTTTACCCAGTCTTCAAACTTTATGTCTACTCCGAAGATGCCTACCATCTCCTCGTTCTCATCGATGATCGGAGCCGACACGGTTATACAGAGCGCACCTGTCATTTTCGATATGTAGAAATTTGTGACGTACATCTTGCCGCTCTGCAGGGGCTTGATGAACCACTCACGGTCCGACTGATCAGTGCCAACCCCGTAGTTTTCATATTTTGCCCTGTCGGCGATGTTGGTGATGTTTCTGGTTGTCTTTTTTCCGTTCATGTCTACGACGTAGGCAAACTGTATCGACGGGTTCTCTTCGATTGTCTGCTGCATGATCGGTTCCTGGAGCTCCGGCTTCATCGACTTCATGACGGGGTGCTCTATTACCTGTTTCACAACGTCCATAGCCGCGTGCGTCGCCATGTACTTGATCTTCTCGAGATCGGACATAAACAGTTCGGGGAGATACTTGCGCACCAATTTCTCAAGTTCCTCGTGAGATATGCCGGTTGCCCTCCCGGCATCGTACTGCTCCGTAACCCATTTATGGATCTTGGAGACGCCGGGGTGTTTCTTGTCGATTACAGCCTCCCCTTTCGCGCTGAGGCGTTGATTGATCCAGTGGGCGATGCCAGCCTTCCCGGACTTATCGGTAATCATGGTGACGATGGGCCTTTTCAATATCTTCGTCGTGTCAAAGATGTTGTAAATCTCTTCGTTCTTGATCAGACCGTCGGCGTGGATGCCGGCCTTAGTGATGTTGAATTCCGCACCCACGAGTGGGTAATTAGCAGGAATTTTCACCGCGATTTCATGTTCAAAATAGTTGGCTATATCGGTGATGGCGGTAGTGTCGATGCCATTGTTTGTTCCCCTGAGTCCTATATACTCGATAATGAGACCCTCGACAGGCGCATTGCCTGTCCTTTCTCCCAGTCCGAGCATTGTCCCGTTTGCGCCGCTACAGCCGTAGAGCCAGGCCGTCGTGGCATTAATGAGAGCCTTATGGAAATCGTTATGGCCATGCCATTCCAGCAATTGACCGGGCACACCGGCGTCATCGATAAAGGCTCTGATTAATTTGTCTACACTTCGTGGCAGTGACGCGCCCGGATAGGTTACACCGTAGCCCATGGTGTCACAAAGTCTGATCTTGATGTCGATGCCGCTTTCTTCACGCAGCTTCATCAGTTCAACGGCGAAGGGAATGCAAAATCCGTAGATCTCCGCACGTGTGAGGTCTTCAAAGTGACATCTGGGCACGACACCCTCATCAAGAATGGCTCTTACGATTTCAAGGTAAGAATCGAGGGCCTTCTTCCTCGTAGTATTAAGCTTCAGAAAAATATGGTAATCGGAGACGGATGTCAGTATGCCCGTTTCCTTCAGGCCCGCCTCTTTCACGAGCTTGACGTCCTCCTTCTGGGCCCTTATCCAGCCGGTAATCTCTGGATACTTCAGTCCGAGTTCGAGGCACTTGTCCACGGCATCCCGGTCTTTCTTACTGTAGAGAAAAAACTCGGCCTGTTTGATGACGCCGTTCGGGCCCCCCAACCTGCTCATCAACACGTATAAGTCGACAATTTGCTTTACCGTGTATGGCGGTCTTGCCTGCTGCCCGTCTCTGAATGTCGTATCCGTAATAAAGATGTCTTCGGCCGGGGTTATCGGAATAATCTTATGATCGAAGTCGATCCTGCTCACCTCGTCATAGGGGAAAACACTCTTCTGTAAATTTGGTTCCTCGACTTCCCTCAGTTCATGTCTCCAAAAGCTTGTATGTTCGTGGTCGAGGACTCGCTTTTCTTTGTTCCATTTTGCCATTGTAATTGCTCCGAATTTTTCCTAAAAAAAGAGGGCACCCTGAAACCAGTTGTGCCCTCGTTGTAAATATGACACGGGTTTCAGTCCACCGGTAGATTCGCCTGCTGGGGAGGCAGATACGGTTTGGCTGTGCCTGCCTTCTTCCTTATGTTCTTGATCTCTTCCATCGTATATCCTTCTCTCGGTATACCCAGCTCCTGGCCCGGATAGATCAATTTGGGATCTTTGATAATTTCTTTATTAGCCTCATAAATGATGGGCCAGAGTAACGGATCATAGTATATGTCTTTGTATTTGGCTATCCACCATAGGGTATCGCCTTTTCTCACGGTGTATTGTTCGCAAAGGCAGGCAACTCCCTCTTGCTCCTCGCCTTCTTTTACTGCTACTTCCTTCATTGGCTGTGAAGTCTTACCCGCCTGGGCCGGCCCACCGGCTCTCTGCTCGGCGGCAATCCCCTGATCGCGGTCGGCCGTCTTCGTAGACGACGTCGCGCACCCGGAGATAAGGAAGATAAGAGTAGATATAAGGAACACACTCATGACGACGCTGATACATCGGCAGTTAATCATCTACTTTCCTCAACATCTAGTATCGTCGGAAAACTCAGCAAGAACAAGCAAAAAATCGCTTCCTGCTTTTTTAGGATAATAAAAAAAAGCTCGCCTTGTCAACAGAAATTATATGGGAAGATCACACAATCTTCAGGGAAAGTTCCAAAAGTTGCTCAATACTTACTTCCGATGGGGCATCTGTCAGGAGGCATGTCGCCTTTTGGGTTTTGGGAAATGCAATTACATCTCGGATGCTCTCCACCCCCGACATTATCATGACCAGTCTGTCAAAACCCAGAGCGATGCCCCCATGCGGCGGGGTGCCGTACTCCAGCGCTTCGAGGAGAAAGCCGAACTTCCTCTTGGCCTCGTCGTCTCCCATGCCCAGCGTCCGGAAAATCAGGGACTGGATATCCTGCCTATGTATGCGAATGCTCCCCCCGCCTATTTCTGTCCCATTGAGAACAAGATCATAGGCCCTGGCTCTGACCTTGCCGGGGTCTGTGGAGAGCAGGGGAATATCTTCCAGAACAGGGGAGGTGAATGGATGGTGCTTGGAAACGTATCTCTTCGCCGTGTCACTGTATTCAAAGAGCGGAAATTGATTTACCCATGTGAATGAATACTGCTTAGGGTCAACCAGATTTAATTTTCTCGCCAGGTGGTTTCTGAGATTTCCCAGCGCATCATTGACCACAGACGGAGAGTCAGCTAAAAAGACAATTACATTTCCCCCTTTTGCATCCATCCTATCGTTGATATTCTTGACTTCAGAAGGTGTCAGAAACTTAAAGATCGGTGATGTCCATCCGTCCGGATTCACCCTCGCCCACGCAAGACCCTTGGCTCCATAGGTGCTCACATAGTCAGTAAGACCATCGAGGTCTTTCCGGGTGAGACTCTTTCCGTCCTCAATCTTCATAGCCTTGATCACGCCGCCTGTGCTCGCAACTTCCTGAAACACCTTTAGCGCCGAGTTTCTGACGATGTCGGTAATGTCTTTTAATTTAAGGGTAAAACGGATATCGGGGTTGTCCCGGCCGTAACTTTCCATAGCATCCGCATATGATAGTTTAGGAAACGGGGTTTGCAATTCCGTATTGAGGCAGGTCCGGAACAGACGCACAATGAGCCCCTCCGTAATTCTATATATATCATCCTCTGCAATAAATGACATCTCGACATCAATCTGTGTAAATTCGGGCTGTCGGTCCGCCCTCAGGTCTTCGTCACGGAAACACTTGACGATCTGATAATATCTGTCGAAGCCCGAGAGCATCAGAAGCTGTTTGAAGAGCTGGGGCGACTGGGGCAGGGCATAGAACATGCCCGGATTTATACGGCTCGGGACGAGATAGTCGCGCGCTCCTTCGGGCGTGCTTTTCGTAAGAACCGGCGTCTCCACTTCAATAAATCCGTTCTCTTGATAATAGCGGCGCGTTTCGGCGGCAATGTTACTCCTGAGGATAAGGTTCTTCTGTATGTCGGGGCGGCGCAGATCAAGGTAGCGGTACTTCAAACGGACAGTCTCAGATACCTCTGCCTCCTCGTTCAGGACAAAGGGCGGCGTCTTGGATTCGCTGAGGATTTCCAGCTCCATAACCATAACTTCAATTGCGCCGGTTTTTAAATCGGGATTTTCCATTCCCGCCGGTCTTTTTTGCACCTTGCCACGCACAGCTAGCACAAATTCGCTTCTGATGATGTGTGCGTCCTTGTGGCTATCGGGACTGATATCAGGGTTAAAGACGATCTGGGCAAGGCCGTCGCGATCACGGAGGTCGACAAATATGACGCCTCCATGATCTCTCCTTCTGTTTACCCAGCCCATGAGGATTACTTCCTCGCCGACATTAGAAATATTCAGACTTCCGCAATAGTGGGTTCTTTTCTTAATCGTCAAAAAATCGGACACAGTACCATCAACTCCCTCTAAGAATTTTTACTATGGTATTTTCCAGATCATCAAGGCCGATAGTTTCTTGTGTTCCCCTTTGCATATCCCTGAACTCGGCCTTGTTTTCCAATATCTCCCTGTCACCGAGGATGAGAGCATAATGAGAAGATAGTTTGTCCGCTCTCTTCATCTGGCTCTTGAGGCTCTTTCCTCCATAATCCATCTCTGTCTTAATCCCCATTGTACGCAACCGGTTGCAAAGAGAGAAAGCCAGCGCTTGGGCTCTATCTCCGAGGGCCGCAATAAATAATTGCGGCGACATGGAAAAATTCTCGTCCTGTAAAGATGAAATTGCTATCAGCCTTTCCATTCCAACAGCGAATCCGATCCCTGGTATATCCGGTCCGCCGAGGTCCTTGACGAGGCCATCGTAGCGGCCTCCGCCGGCGACAGCATTCTGCGCTCCGAGATGCTCTGTAACCACTTCAAAGGTCGTTTTCGCATAGTAGTCGAGACCGCGGACCATCTTTGGGTTTACTTCAAAGTCTATCGCAAACATGCCTAGTGCTTCTTTTACTTTTGTGAAATGATCCATGCAGCCGGAACACAAGAAGTTGAGGATTTGCGGGGCATGTTCCATCACCTGGATGCAGTTTGTCGTCTTGCAATCAAAAACGCGTAAGGGATTAGTAGCAAGACGCCTCTGGCAATCCTTGCAGAGATGATCTTCTTTTCCACGCAGGAAATCGCTTAATGCTTCTCTGAATGCGGGACGGCATTCTGTGCATCCGAGGGAATTAATCTGCAAGCGTAAATCGGAAATCTCTGCGCGCGCGAGAAATTCCATGAGCATGAGAATTACTTCCGCGTCAGTCCGGGGATTGTCGATGCCGAGAAGCTCGGCATTGATCTGGTGAAATTGTCTGTATCTCCCCCTTTGCGGCCTCTCACGTCTGAACATCGGGCCGATGGTAAAAAGCCTTGCCACCGGATCATGTGCATACATGGCATGTTCAAGATATGCGCGCACGATTGAGGCGGTTGCCTCAGGACGCAGCGTGACATATTCATCCCCGCGATCGAGAAATGTATACATCTCCTTCTCTACTATATCAGTGGACTCACCAATGCTTCTTTTGAAGAGTTCTGTCTTTTCGAGGATGGGGACCCTTATTTCCTGGAAACTGAAATTAGCAAGTACTTCGCGAGCTATTTTCTCGATGTATTGCCATTTTCCCGTTTCCTGAGGAAGGATATCCTTAAATCCTCTTACGGAGGTGATAATTTCCATAATGTTTGACCATTAACTCCCGCTACTCATGATAACCATTCTTGCCTCTATTACTCCGGCAAAGAATTATATCATTCCTGTCATTCCCGAGAAGCTTGTCCTCCACCTGGTCGGGGAGCGGGAATCTAGCTAAGATACTGGATGCCGGCTCAGGTCCGGCATGACAATTGACGCATTTAATTGCCACAGTAATAAGATGCATCTTATGGCATTCTTAATCATCTAAAAAGGTGCTGTTCGATAACACATAATGTCTTGAAGTGCAATAATTAAGGTTCATCCGGTGCAGGCGTACTCTTTGAGTTGACAATCTGTTTAATGATGTTCTGCTACTGCATGCGCCAGTTGCTCCAGATCCCACTGGAGGTCCATTTCCTTGAACATTGTTCTGGCTTTATTTAAGATATTCCTCTGCACTGATGCCGTTGAGTTCTCGATATGGACTATTGGCCTCCGACAGACGCATGCCGATCTCAAAGTAGGTGGGGGAAAGCTCCGGTTTCATTTTAAACGCCTCTCACTTCTCCACTGACAGACGCCACCGTTTTAAGGCGTCAGGTTTCTTCCCCGTGAGCCAATGCAGGGTACCCATGTGGCCCGGGAAGCCATTCATTCACAAAGCCACAGAATCTTTACCTCATTCTCGACGTGCCTGAAGTCTTCATCTCCCGTGACTAATGTTGCATTACGCAGCTTTGCCAGGGCGGCGGCAAAGCAATCTGCATAGGACATCTTTTTTTTCGCTTTGAATTCCGCCGCCTTTTTGGCAAGATCTAAATCGACAGGGATTAGTCGAATAGGTAGAGTTGATATCACATGTGAAACAGCTTCGGCCTGCTTGAGGCCTGTTTCTCTGAGGGTAATATAATAGACCTCGCCCCAATTCACAACGGAGAGGAGAAGATCACGTCCCGTGTCTCTGGCATCTCGAATAATCTCAATCATCCTGTCCCTGCCAGCCTCACCCTCCAGATACGCAATGAGACTGTAAGCATCCAGAACACGAAGCACAGGTTTCATAATGAACGCTCCTTTGCCTTTTCTTTCCTCAAGGCTTGAAGGAGCCTCCCTTTTGTTCCGGTCATCCCAGCCATATTCTGGATGTACTTATCTGTTACGGGTTTGATGACGATCTCACCATTTCGATCAAACAAGTTGATGATTGTTCCTTTCTTAATGCCGTACTTACGGCGCAAAACGGCTGGTATCACTATTTGGCCTTTGGTTGTCACGACCGATTTATCCATAGAAACCTCCATGTAATACTTTTAATAAACGTATACCAAAATATATTCTGTATGTCAAAATATAAATGTATTAACTTTATCACATGTATACTAAGAGGAAGAGTTTTCCATGATGAACTTTTTCAAGTTTGCGGAATCGCTCGAGATGCAGTTTGAAGATATTGCATTGATTTTCTCTCAGGATGACGATGCCCGCCGGATCCTTGATGAAGCCACGGACCATGACCTCTTTGTATCTGAGATATTTTACATAATCAAAACCGCCGGTGTTCTGAAAAATGAGCCCTTCAATCCTGGCATCGGCGCCATCGTCATTCAGCCGGCTCGCCGCAACGATGAGCTCCGTCCTGTCGGGTGATAACTCGGGGTTTTCACAGATTATCCCTTTAAGAATTAGCTTCTCTCTGCCGACATAATTGATGATATGCTTCGCGTCTGGCTCACGGTATAAATACAGATTCACGTTGAGAATGCCTAATGGCAGCGATGAAAGGATGACGACAACGGCAACCGGTTTGGCTGCTTCTTTATCGATGCCGCGAGGAGAAGTACCATGAGGAGAAGCAGGGATAGCAACAAGGGTCGGCGATGCGGCATCGATGACCAGCCGTAATCCCGGCAATAAGTGCGCAGAGAAGAGGAACTAATGGCCGTTTCATGCTATAGACCAAATCAGCTCAGTGAAGGATTCATTTTTCGTTCAAAATGTCCAAATACTTGCTAAACTGCTGTCGACAGTGGGTCTAGTTATGGAGATATAGATTGACGAACGTTGTAATTTCGTTAGATTAAATTTTTGAAATGTTATAGCATAACGCCGGCTGTAGATACGGCAGACTTTGCATGTATGTCATATTTCTTGTTTGATAAAAAAGCAGTCCGTAGGATGGATCGGAAGCGGGCCTTGGCAGAATATGAGTGAGCAATTATTACAGGAAGACGGCATAGACCCGAGACTTCGATGGCTGATGTTATCGAGGGTGGCAATCGTTACCTTTCTCTTAATGGTAACAACATTCATCAAGTTTCAAAAAACTGAGATCTTTCCCGAGAAAGCGGTGGCGTCGCTCTATGCGCTTTGCGCGATTACGTATTTCCTTTCGTTAGCCTATGTGCTCCTTCTAAAGTTCGTCAAGAAGAATAGATTGAATGTATATATCCAGGCCCTCACCGACGTGGCCTTAATTACCTTCCTTGTGTACATAACAGGTGGAATTAGCAGTATATATTCAGTGTTCTATCCACTGGCCATCATATACTCGGTCTTGTTCTTAGAGAAGCGGGGTGGACTCATAATAGCCTCTGCTTCGGGCATTCTCTATGGTTTATTGCTGGATCTGGAATATTACGGCATTATCCATCCTATAAACGCCCTGGCCGTTCATGACTATGACATGGGCGCGGGATATGTATTTTCGAGAATATTCATCCACCTGCTGTCCTTCTACATTATCGGACTTCTTGCCAGCTTTGTAGTCGAGCAAGAAAGAAGGGTAAGGACGCTTCTCGCTGCAAAAGAAACTGCTTTCGATCAACTCGATTTATTGCACAGAAGCATAATCGAGTCAGTTGAAACAGGTATTTTGACAATCAACCTTCAAGGTAGGATAAAATCTCTTAACAGAGCCGCTGAGGAGATTTCCGGACTCACTTTTTCAGACGTGGTAAACAGAAATATCGTTGACGTCTTTCCGGGATTCGCCGCTGTACAGGCGAAGATTAGAGAAGATGATGACAAGCTATTATCGAAAAATAGATATAACATAGATTTTGCCCGTGACAAGAACAATAAGCTTATATTGAGTTGTTTCGTATCTGCTCTCAAGGACGCTAAGGGAAAGAGAATAGGTGATATTGTAATCTTCCAAGACATCACGTCTATGATAGAAATGGAAGAGGCCTTGGAAAAAAGCAAGAGACTAGCCATTATCGGTGAAATGGCGGCTGGCTTGGCGCATGAAATGAGAAATCCACTTGCCTCGCTAAGCGGCTCAATCCAGATATTGAAGAGGGATCTCCAACTCTCCGAGGTGGATGAGAAGCTCATGCAGATCATTCTCAGGGGCAAGGATCAACTGGATCGCGTCATAAGAGATTTTCTCTTGCTCGCAAGACCGGCGCCGGGCGACAGGGAAACGGTTTTCATAAGAGAAACTATCGAAGGCGTAATAGAGTCTATTCGGTACCTGCCTGACTGGAACGATGGTATAAAAGTTCGTCTCGAACTCTCCGACAATCTCAGTGTTTATGTCAACAGGACGGAGATAAGGGAAGTTATATGGAACCTTGTCATAAATGCCGTTCAATCAATGCCTGACGGTGGGGAACTCTTCGTGGAAACAAGAAAGATATCTGACGGTGCGCAGGGTGAGTCCCTTGAGATCCGGGTGAGTGACACTGGTTGCGGCATCGATGACAAGAATTTGGATAGGATATTTGAACCTTTTTTCACGACCCGGGAGAGAGGAACCGGTCTTGGTCTTGCCATAGTCAATAGAATCATCGAAGGATACACAGGACGAATTCTGATTCAAAAGGGCATTGAGAAAGGAACAATCTGCACAGTAGCCTTACCTTTGCTTGAGGGAAGCACTTAAATTGCATGAACATCAATTTTCTTCGAAAGGAGAGAGTGTGTGGCAAAAATTCTAGTGGTAGATGATGATGAAGGGATAAGGGAATTTCTCGAGATCATGCTGACCAGGGAAGGCTATGACGTGACAACTGCCCCGGATGCAACGAAAGCCCTGAACAGATGCAGGAAAGAAAAATTTGATCTCATACTTACCGACCTAAGGATGCCTAAAGTAGACGGCATAGAATTTCTAAAGGCAGTTAAGGAAATTAGCCAGGAAGTAATGGTGATCTTAATTACGGCCTACGCATCTCCGGAGACGGCGGTGTCAGCCATGAAGGAAGGCGCCTATGACTATATCGAGAAGGGATTCAACATAGAGGATATAAAGACCATTATCAGCGGCGCCCTCGATAAAAAGGGGATCAAAAGAGAAGATGCTAAGTTCATTAGGGAAGTGGTGGACGCAGTATCATTCGGAAATATGATCGGTAAGAGCAAAGGAATGCTTAAGGTGTATTCGCTCATTAAGAAGGTGGCGGAAACGCCCACGAACGTCCTGATCCTAGGTGAGAGCGGAACAGGTAAGGAACTTGTAGCTAGGGCCATTCATGAAAATAGCCCTAGAAAGAATATGCCATTTGCTGTGATTAATTGCGGCGGTGTTCCCGAAAGCTTGCTCGAAAGCGAATTGTTTGGCTATCTGAAGGGGGCTTTTACGGGTGCCTATGGAGATAAGCCAGGGCTTTTTGAGATCGCGCGAGGAGGAACAATATTTCTGGATGAAATAGGTGACTTACCGCCACTTCTTCAAGTAAAGCTTCTAAGAGTCGTTCAGGAAAAGACATTTAGAAGGGTAGGGGGAACGGAAGAAAAAAAGGTCGACGTCAGAATCATCTCAGCGACGAATAAGAATCTGGAGGAAAAGGTTAAAGACGGCTCCTTCAGGGAGGATTTATTCTTCCGTCTGAATGTCATACCTATCAACATTCCGCCCTTGAGAGAAAGGAAAGAGGATATACCCATTCTAACAAAATATTTCATAGAAAAGTGTTCGCAAGAATTCGGTAAAGAAGTTAGGACAATATCGTCTTATGCACTGGAGCTCCTGATGAAATATCCTTTCCCCGGAAACGTCAGGGAGCTGGAAAATATTATTGAACGAAGTGTTGCGCTCGAGACGTCTAATATAATCCTGCCAGAGAACCTTCACTTGGCCGGTAGCCTTCAGGAGATGAGGGGATTTTCTGATATCGATATACCCGATGACGGTTTTAATTTGAACGAAGAAGTGGCAAAGTATGAAAAACATCTTATAGAAAAGGCCTTAAAGAAGACGAAGGGCTCGAAGACTAAGGCTGCTGAGATTCTCCAGGTGAGCTTTGATTCACTGCGTTACAGGATAGAAAAACTCGCGGTCGAGTGAAATCAGTGATGGATTTTTCTTGACATGCGTCTCGTTTGGCTTTATAGATGCAACAAAATGGTAGAAAAATGATCAGGTAATGGATATGACACGCACACAGGCAGAAGTCTTTTTCGTTTTTTTTGGTTTTTTTAGAGGGGTCTGCCTGCCACGTTCATGACCTGAGATTTACTTAAGCATAGCCGTGGGCAGACCAAGAACTGCCGACGGCTTTTTTTGTAAGAGGCCGTGGATTTTCCAGGCCTTTTTTTTTACGGAGGATACGGATGAGAACGAAAATCACTGCAACTATCTGTTTAACTATAATGGGTCTCGTTATTTGTCTCTCTTCTTCAGCTGTTCACGCCAAGACAATAAAGGTCGGGGCCGCAATAAACATGACCGGACCTGCATCCTCATGGGGACAGTTTCATGCGAAGGGGCAGCAGGATTATTTCCGTTATGTGAATGAGGTGAAGGGGGGTGTCGGTGGAAACAGAATCGAGATGATCCTTGTCGATACAGCGTACAAAGTCCCTGAAGCTGTTGCCGCGGCCAAGAGGTTTGCCATCCAGGATCAGGTCGACATGATCGCTACATGGGGAGCTGGAGAGGGCTTGGCAGTCAAGCCAATCATTCAACAGTACAAAATCCCCACAATCAATTACTCGACGAGCTGGGAACTCCTTATGCCGCCTGTCAGTTACATGTATCTGCCGTTTGGGAGCTATCGAATGGATAGTTATGCCATACTGGAATACATACGCGCCATCCATAAGGGAAAGGACGCGCCCAAGGTGGGTCTCCTCACATACAATAATGCCTACGGACGCTCGATTCACGAACCTTGCAGGGAATACGCAAGAAAGATTAATGTGAATATCGTAGCCGTTGAAGAATTTCCTCCGAAGACCGTCGATCTGACGACGGAGTTGCTTCGTTTGCAGAGAAAAGGCGCGGAATACATATTCATGCAAATGCTTCCTGCGGCCATTGTCACGGCTCTTAAGAGTGCAGAGCGCATAAGTTATAACCCGATGTTCCTTGGCACATGGACGTCGACAGACCCGGATTTCTTCAGGCTCGGTAAGGGTCTGATACGGGACCGGTTGCGTATCCAGTTTCCGGGAGGCGTTCCATCTGACAACAGTCAGGGTATGAAGGTGATGACGGAGTTGTGGAAGCGTTATAAGACGGTCGAAAAATTTGATGCATCGTACTGGGAAGGTGTAGTTGTGGGCATGATTATGGAGAGGGCATTTATACGTGCCAATCAGAAATATGGAGAGATCAATAGAGAAACGATCAATAAGGCAATGGAGTCTTTTAGGAATGAGAATTTTGGCGGCATCGTCCCAAATGCTACGTACACGCAAACCGACCACGAGGCATCATTCAAGGCAAGAATTGTAAAGGTCGGCGAGGACGGCTCCTTCACTCCTTTGACTAATTTTTTTAACCCCCTGAAGGAAAAGATCAGATTATTGAAATGACGGTTTTGGATTTATGAAAGCATATCGGGGAAAGCCTGGCATATTCGAATCGAGGACTCCGGCAAATAAGTCTGCTGAGCTTGAGGTAAGAAGCCTTTCCTTGAGTTTCGGCGGCGTCAAGGCGCTCAGTGACGTTGATATTTATGTGCATACAGGAGAACTTGTGGCCGTCATCGGACCAAATGGCGCCGGAAAGACAAGCCTGCTAAATTGTATGACGGGCTTTTACAGGCCGCAAAAGGGCAGCATCGTATTTAATGGTAAAGACATAACGCACCTTCCCGCGCACCATCTTGTCCGCATAGGGATCGGCAGAACATTTCAAAACATTGAGCTCTTCCCGGGTATGACGGTGCTATCCAATATGCTTCTGGCGCGCCACAATCACTGTAAATATGGAATTCCAGGAGCCTGTCTTTTTTCACCATCCGTATGGAAAGAAGAGGTCCGTCAGCGACGTGTCGTCGAAGAGCTGATAGATTTCCTGGAGATCCAGGCCATCAGAAAGAAAAAAGTTGGGTCTTTGCCTTACGGTTTGATGAAGAGAGTAGAACTCGGCCGGGCACTTGCTTTGGAGCCTGCACTTTTGATTTTAGACGAACCATTCGCGGGAATGAACCTGGAGGAAAAGGAAGACATGGTGCGCTTCCTACTGGAGATGAACCGGGCGTGGGGTCAAACAATGATTTTGGTGGAGCATGACATGTCCATAGTCATGAGCATCTCCGAGCGGATTGTGGTCTTGAACTTCGGAGAGAAACTCGCCGAGGGAGATCCGGATGAGATTCGTAAACATCCGCAGGTCATTAAGGCATATCTCGGTGATTCCGCAAGTGCATAGAAGGTGTATGCGGTGGTAAATGGAAAGCAAATAGATGATGGAGAACTGGCAAAGGGAGCCCAATATACGCTGCCACAGATCCTCATGAAACAGGCGGAGCGTCTTGGGTCCGGAGCGACAGCCATTCGAGAAAAGGCATACGGCATCTGGCAGACTTATAGCTGGCTAGATTATTACCGCTATGTAAAACACACGGGCCTCGGCCTGAACAATATTGGACTTAAAAGGGGGGAAAACATCGGCATAATCACAAACAATATGCCGGAATGGCTCTTTTGTGAAATCGGTTGCCAGTCCGTTGGCGGCGTATCGCTCAATCTGTTTACCTCTTCCGTGCCCGAAGAGCTGTGCCACGCCCTCAGTCGCATTAAGGCGGCTTATGTTATTGCAGAAAACCAGGAACAGGTCGACAAGCTGATTGAGACGCGTGCACGACTGTCTCACGTTCGTCGCGTCATCTACATCGATCCCACGGGCATGAGAATGTACAGGGATAATCCATGGCTGATAAGTTTTTCCGATCTATTGGAGTTAGGCGAAAGACTTGATCGTGAGAATCCTGATTTATTCCTCAAGGAGTTACAGAAGGGCAGACGCGACAATGTGGCAATTATGATACAGACCTCCGGCACGACGGGCATTTCCAAACTTGCCATGTTGTCACATCGCAATATCGCTGAAATGGCAAGAAATTGGATAGAATCTTTACCGCTCACTTCCGGCGATAACTGGATCTCAATATCTCCGCCTGCATGGATTGTGGATCAGATGTGCGCAGTCGGCGTGGCGCTTTTGGGCGGCATGACGGTGAATTTTCCTGAGATGGCAGACACTATAGATGAAGACTTTCGTGAGATAGGCCCATCGGTCATCATCACATCATCCAGATTTTGGGAAGATCTTGCCTCACGCATTATGGTGAAAATGGACGACGCCGGGTCGATCAGGCGCAAGCTTTTCTCTATGTCAGTGGGAATCGGAAAGAAGATTGTCGAACTGCAATCGAAAGGAGAGGCGGTTCCCTCGCATCTAAATTGGCTCCTCCGGATCGCATCATTGGGAATATGCCGGCCGCTGCTTGATAGAGTGGGATGCGCAGGATTCAAGAGCGCTTTCACAGGTGGTCATCCCATCAGTCCCGATGTGATTCATTTTTTCCGCGCAATCGGATTAAATCTCAAGCAATGTTACGGCCTGACGGAGGCAGGCGGGATATTCCAGGCCCAGCCGGATTCTGAAATCAAACTTGAGTCAGTGGGGAAACCCTTGCCCAGAACTCGGGTCGCGATTGCAGACGATCAGGAGGTTATAGTACAGAGTGACGCAAATTTTGTCGGTTACTATAACGATTTCAGGGCAACAGAAGAGGCCTTTTGCAACGGTTGGCTCAAGACGGGCGACGCGGGTTACATAGACAAAGACGGTCATCTCGTGATTATCGGGCGCAAAGGAGACATCATAAAAAACAAGGATGGAGCTGCATTTTCACCGGACTTCATAGAGACGCGTCTCAAGTTCAGTCCCTACATCAAGGAGGCCGTGATGTTCGGTGAGGGACGCCCTTACATCACCGCGCTCATCAATATAGATATGGGTAATGTGGGGAATTGGGCTGAAGAGCGCATGATTCCGTACACGACTTATCTGGACCTCTCACAACAGGGAGCGGTAGAGGAGCTGATACTCAAAGAAGTGAGAAAGGTGAATGCTAATCTGCCGGATCTTATGAAGATACGCAAGTTCATACTACTCTATAAACTCCTCGATGCCGATGATGAGGAGCTGACGAGGACGGGAAAAGTGCGCCGGCGATTTATTTATGGCTTATACCTCCAACTTATTGAGGCCATGTATACGGGCAGGGATGAGGTTGATGTCAAAACAAAAATACAGTATCGGGACGGTCAGATTGGTGAAATCGAAACGCGGGTCAGGGTTATTAATGTCGTCTGAGGAATAGTGTATGAATTTTTTTCTTCAACTCTTCGTAAACGGTATAAGTATAGGATTTCTATATGGCTTGTCCGCCATGGGTTTTGTTATGATTTTCAAATCTTCCAGCGTCCTCAATTTTGCCCATGGAGAATTGCTTGCGCTGGGAGCCTTCTTTTTCCTCGCCATGGTAACGTGGGCGAAATTGCCGATAGCTGTTGCATTCTTGGTGGCGCTTGCCGGGTGTTTTATCCTGGGATTCCTCATCGAGCGCTTCTTTTTGCGACCCCTTATTGGTGAACCCCTGATCTATGTAATAATGCTTACAGTCGGACTGGCCTCGATGTTTAAAGGCCTCATGCTTCTTGTTTGGGGAGGCAATCTGCAGACCTATCCCGATTTTCTACCCGAATTCCTTGGTATAGAGTGGCACGTGATTAACATTCCGCCTGTGTATACGGCAGCGCTCATCGTGGGGATAATGTTCCTTACGCTTTTTGGAGTCTTCTTTAAGTATTCCTCGCAGGGCATATTTATGAGGTCCGTCGCCGACAATCAAAAGGCAGCCCTCTCCCTGGGTGTCCATGTTCAGAAGGTATTTGCCCTCTCCTGGGCTATTGCCGCGCTCGTCGCCGGTATGAGCGGCATCGTCTTGGGCATTATAAACGGCATTAACGTCCACGATCTCAGTGCCATCGGATTAAAAGTATTCCCTGTCGTCATCCTCGGCGGATTGGACAGCATTGGCGGGGCTGTCATTGGCGGTCTTATCATAGGACTTCTGGAAACATTCACCGGAGGCTATATTTCGCCATCACTGAGCGACGTTGTGCCCTACATAATCCTCGTACTAATACTTATGGTGAAACCCTATGGCCTGTTCGGCCTGGCGGAGATTGAAAGGGTGTGAGCGACAATGAAGAAATTTAACTTCCACCCCTGCGGCAATTATAAAGAGCGGTATGAACAAGAACTCACTCTTTTTGAAACTGACTTTGGCCGACTGTGGTCGACGATAGGCATATTCTTCATCTTTGTTATTTCGCCCTTTATTGTCAGTCCATACTTCCTTCATGTTCTCAACATGGTAGGGATAGCATCAATCGCTGCGATAGGTCTGAATATCCTTGTCGGTTATACGGGGCAGATATCTCTCGGTCACGGTGCCTTCATCGGAGTCGGGGCCTATGCCGCAGCAATACTGGCCACATCGGCAAACCTGCCTTTTATCCTCAACCTGCCCGCGGCGGGGTTGATTGCTGCGATGGTAGGCATGATATTCGGCATTCCTTCGGGTCGCCTCAAAGGCCTCTATCTTACAATTGCAACACTTGCAGGCCAGATCATCATCGAATACGTCTTAGTCCACTGGGAAACCCTTACTAAGGGCACCATGGGAATAACCTTGCCTCGGCCTAATATTTTCGGAATTGAGTTGGAAAATGATCGGAGTTTCTTCTTTCTCATCTTCAGCTGCCTCGTGGTCATGACATGGTTTGCGGTGAATCTCATACGGACTAAGTATGGCAGGGCCTTCATCGCTATCCGCGACAACGACAGGGCTGCCGAGGGAATGGGGATCCCCCTCTTCCGATACAAGCTCCTTTCCTTTGGAATCAGTTCGTTTTATGCGGGTTTTGCCGGCGCCATATGGGCTTATTATATGGTCAGTATCACGTCTGAACCATTTACCCTGGGCCTTTCCGTTGAATACATCGCTATGGTAATCATCGGCGGGTTGGGGAGTATCTCAGGTTCCATATACGGAGCTGTCTTTATAACCTTTTTAAATGAACTCTTGCGGTGGTTGACGGGTATAATGATGAACATAGGCATACTCACGGAATCTGGTTTGAATGTGGCGCCGTTAAGAGAAATCTTTTTTGGTACAGCCATAGTTCTCTTTATTCTCTTCGAACCGCGGGGACTTGCCGAGGTATGGCGTATCATTCGTTCCAATTTTAAACTGTGGCCCTTTGCCTATTGAGGCATCGTGAAATGACTGACAGCACTATTCTTGAGATCAACAATATTTCCGTCGTTTATTCGGACGTCATCCAGGTACTAAAGGGCGTGTCTCTCGTCGTTAAGAGAAACTCCATCACGTCGCTTATCGGGAGCAACGGTGCAGGCAAGACCACGACCCTGAAGGCGATTTCGGGGTTGCTTAAACCGGAAAACGGCAGGGTGACGGATGGAACAATTACATACGACGGAGCAGCCATCCAGAATCACGCTCCGGAGGTAATCACACGAAAAGGAATAATTCAGGTCCTCGAAGGCCGCCAGCCCTTCAAATATTTGACTGTAGAAGAAAATCTCATCGTCGGAACTGCTATCCGCTGGCAGAAGCCATATAAGAAGGATCTGGAAATGGTTTATAATTATTTTCCCGGCATAGTGCGAAGGAGAAAGATGCTCGCAGGGTACTGCAGCGGCGGAGAGCTGCAGATGATTGTCATGGGAAGGGCGCTGATGGCCCATCCCGACCTCCTACTGTTGGATGAGCCATCCCTCGGGCTTGCACCCATGGTCGTAAAAGAGATATTTGAGATTATAAAGAAGATAAACGCGGAGCAGGGGACGAGTATTGTGCTTGTAGAACAGAATGCCAATATGGCCCTGCAAATTTGCGATTACGGGTATGTAATGGAAAACGGCAAGATAGTTATGGAAGGTGCTGCGAAAAATCTCGTGGAGAATCCCGACATAAAGGAATTTTACCTGGGCTTAGGCGCGTCGGGGGCGCTAAAATCGTATAAGGACGTCAAATCATACCGACGTCGAAAAAGGTGGCTTTAGATCGCAAATAATTTCCTTTCATCGAAGGAGATCAATATGCCAGATTATTATGATGATAGAGAATGTCTGCCTCAGGAGGAGAGGCACCATCGGAAAACGCGGCAGATACTGGAGATGGTCGCGGCAGGGCACCGGAAATCGGGTCGCATAAGAAAGATATTTGCCGATCTTGAGCTTCATCACGACGAAATCAAGACATTGGCAGATTTTCAGCTTTTTCCCGTTATTCCACGCGAGAAATTAATCGAACTGGAGATGACGGATCCTCCTTTCGCGGGACTGAATAATACCGATGAGCCAATTGACAGAATCTTTATTTCTCCCGGCCCGGTATATGAACCACACCTCTCGGACAACGACTATCTGTGGGCGCGGGCTTATCATGCAGCCGGTATTCGTAGGGGGGACGTCGTTCTCAATGCCTTTTCCTATCACATGGTAGCCGCTGGACTTACCTTTCATGCCGGTTTAAGGCGCGTCGGCGCTACGGTTGTCCCTTCAGGGACTTCCAGTTCACAACTCCAGGTCCAATTGATAAGAGATCTCTCCGTAACTGCCTATACGGGCACACCCAGTTTCTTGCTCAGCATTATAAATAAAGCACAGGAATTGGGCTACGATTTCAAAAAGGATTTTATGATCAGGCGTGCATGCTTCGCCGCAGAGCCTCTCCCGCCGTCGTTGCGGAGAAAATTTGAAGGGGAATATGCGATTGACACCTACCAGATGTATGGCGCAACTGAGGTAGGGGATGTATCATTTGAATGTGGCGAGAAGAATGGCTGGCATATCTGCGAGGAGGTCCTCGTAGAAATTGTCGATCCCTTTACAGGAAAGTGTGTGCCGCCGGGCATGCCCGGTGAAGTTGTGGTAACTCGTTTCAATAACGTTTTTTTTCTTTTCCGGTTTGGCACGGGCGACCTTTCAAGAATCATAGAATCTCCCTGTCCCTGCGGCAGGACTTCGTTTCGCATGGACGGCATTTACGGCCGCGTGGGTGATGCGGTCAAAGTCAGGGGGCTCTTTATAGCGCCGAGCCAACTGAATAGGATCAAAGCAGCATTCGGTCATGTGAGATTTCAGTTGCTTATAAGCAGGACTTCTCATGAAGATATTCTGACCGTTCGGCTCGAACCTCAGGATCCTGCGCTTGACACGGCATCCTTGGCTGATAAATTCAGCAAGTCATTCAGAGACGAATGCGTGCTTACGATCGATCGTTTCGAATTTCTCAATCCCGGCACGATAAAAGAGGCCGACAGCTCGGTTATAGACCAGCGCCAGTGGAAATAAATAGCACAGCAAACTTCTTCTTAATGATTGGCTGGTACGGACATGTCTTTCATCTTGAGCTGTATATCATAAGCCCCGTTCCAGTTATTGATATGAGGCGTGAAGGCGATATCGATAGCAGGTCCCGAAAGAAAATTGATAAGATGACCTTTGTTAAACCAGATGGAATTGTAGGACATACCGTCACCGCTGAGACGCATCCGCAGGTGGTTATTGCCCACTACCGACTGGGAGGTGACATTGATATTTCTCACACAGAGTATCGGTTCAGGATTACCGCTGCCGAAGGGGGCAAGTCTCCCTATCTGTGATACGAGTTCATGGGTTATTTCACTGAGGCTGCAGATGGCATCTATGTTGGTTTGAGAAACAAAATCCGAAACATCAATCTCTTTACTGATAACCTCTTCCAGCATACCCGAGAATTCTTTGATGTCCTCCTCTTTGATCGATATCCCTGCTGCGTATCGGTGCCCTCCATAAGATAGCAATAAAGAATCACACTCTTTCAAGCCCTCATATATGTTGAAATCGGCGACACTCCTGCCGGAACCCTTGCCGATGCCGTCTTTGAGACTTATCAGGATAGTGGGCCTGTAATATCGATCTACCAGTTTTGAAGCTACAATGCCAATGACACCCGGATGCCATTTCTCTGACGCAAACACGAGCGATCTTACTTTCTCCGGATCTATCGTGCGCTCGATTTCGTCGAGTATTTCGCTTAGTATATTCTTTTCCATGGCCTGTCGCTTCCTATTATACACCTCAAGATTTTGAGCAATCGACCTAGCCTCATCGATGTCCTCGGTCAAGAGAAGACGGACGGCCTCGTTAGCAGATGCAACACGACCTGCAGCGTTAATCCTCGGAATCAGGCAAAAAGAAGCCTTTCCCGAGTCTATGACCTGGTTTTCAACGCCGCAAGTCTCCTTCAAAGCACGCAACCCCACCCTCTTGCACTCGGTTATCAAGTCTAGACCGATTTTTGCGAATATTCTGTTCTCGTCCACAAGGGGGCAGATGTCGCCGATGGTTCCCAGAGCGACAAGATCAAGGTATTCCCGCAGATTAGGATATTTCTTGTTCTCCCAAAAAGCGTCTTTACGCAGTCTTCCTCTTAGGGCAATAAGAAAATTAAAAACTATGCCGACAGCGGCAAGATGCTTAAAGGGGAAATTGCAATCCTTGCGATTCTGATTGATTATTGCCACTGCTTCGGGAAGATTCTGGGGGACTTCATGGTGATCCAATATAATAGTGTCTATGCCGCAGGAGCGCGCATAGGATATCTGCTCATGATCGGAGGTACCGCAATCTACGGTAATAAGCAGCGTGACCCCGTCGGCCTTCATTCTTTCAATGGCAGGTCCGTTCAAGCCATATCCTTCCTTAATCCGATCAGGGATGTAATATTTAACTGTTTGACCGATATCAAGAAGGAATTTAAGAAGCACAACTACTGACGTGACGCCATCGGCATCATAATCTCCATAAATAAGAATTTTTTCACGATCAGTAATCGCCCTGATCACCCGCTGAACGCCTTTTTGCATGTCCTTCATTAAGAGAGGGTTATGCAGATTATTCAGGGATGGATGGAGGTATCTGTTAGCCTCGTCGGGCGTCAGTATCTGGCGGCTCGTTAAGATACGAGAGACGATGCGGTGAATTTGCAGCTCCCTCGCCAACATATCCTGTATTTCGCTGTCGCACTCGGATAGCCGCCACTGTGTGGTAGGTAAAGTTATTTCCTTCATTGCAATTGCAGTCGCACGTCCCTTTCGGTTGCATGGATGAAAACAATCTGCATAATCATATCAATATAGGTGTCTATGTCAAGGAAAGAATAGAGGAAAAGAATAGTCACCGATAAGATGACAGCGTTAGAGGAATTCATAAATTACCGAATCTATAGGTATCGGCATCTCAGGAAGGGCATATGTAGGAGAGAAGCGGATGCAAACTCTTTGAGATCGTTATAGGGGAAGAATCTAGAAGCATGAGGTTTGCAAAGCGGAGGGCATCCCACATAAGAAGATTTTTACTGGTTAATGTCACAGAAGAGATTAATAGAAACACTTACGAAAGGCCCCGTACAGCTTAGGTTGCAAGCTGTGAGAGCCATCCAGTCCAATATATCCCCTACAGAGCCTTACTTACGAAACCGGAACGAATACATCGCGTGCAAACTCTTGTGCGCTTTACTGCACCCGTTTTCTTGTCTACACAGCGCAGTTTTTGAAGGTTGGGATACCATGTTCTTTTTGTCTTATTATTGGCGTGGCTTACGTTGTGACCGACAGCGGGCTTCTTCCCACATATCTCGCAAATTCTCGACATATTTGATCTCCTCTATAAAAATGTGGCCGATTACTAAAACATCGCGGCATGATTTGCAAGCGTTTTTTGTATGAATCTGCTGAAGGAGGAAATAAAGAACACCGCTCATGCCGGATGGGCAGATTAATGTACGAGATTTTTGCGTAACATCATAATGATACGAAAACTGGTATTATACTAAAGTTGCAGCAACTGGAGCCATATACATCGACAAGTAAATACACTAAGTGTCGAGGGCAACCAGTCCTTCTCGAATAGCATATTTAGTCAGCTCGGCGATGGTGTGAATATTGAGTTTCTCCATGATATTCCGTCGGTGCGTCTCGACAGTTTTGATACTCAAATTCAAATGTGCGGCAATCTCTTTGGCAGATAGACCCTCTGCAAGTAATTGCAGAATCTCTCTCTCCCGGGAAGTAAGTACCGTGCGTGTTATCAAGGAGGAATTTGGCGCTTTGTTCAGATACGCTTTTACAACAACGTCCGCGATCCTTGGACTCAAATAGGTATTTCCTGAGCTAACCTGACGGATTGCGCCTGCAAGCTCACCAAAAGCACAATCTTTTAAGAGGTAGCCCGAGGCGCCTGCTTCCAGCATGCCGATAACGAAACGACGATCGGAATGCATAGACAAGGCAATCACCTTTGTGTTTGATCCGGAGGCTACTATTTTTCTTGTTGCCTCTATGCCATTCATGTCGGGCATGGTGACGTCCATGATAACCACGTTGGGCGCCAACTTTTCTGCGATCTTGACCGTTTTTCTACCGTTTTCCGCTTCAGCTATAACTTCCATTCCATCTTCCTTTTCGATCAAGGTGCGCAGGCCATCTCGAAAGATCTTGTGATCATCGGCAAGAAGAACCCTAATGCTCATGCCTTATTCCCCCCTTCCTTTTTTTCCTTCTTCGCGGCACCACGAGTGATATTCGGGTACCGGCTCCCTTCTTAGTTTCAACTTCAAAAAGGCCTCCGAGATATTTTAGCCTTTCGTGAATGCTCAACAGACCGAAACCGCCGGAGCGCTTGGCTACCTGTCCGATTCCTGAGACATCAAAGCCGATCCCATCATCCATGACGGTTATCCGGATTCTACTGCCGACATTCTGAATCATCACATGAGCTTGTTTTGCCTCAGCGTGTTTGACAATATTAGTGAGCAGTTCCTTTGTAGCCCTGAACAGTAAAAGCTGTATTTCCTCTTCTATTTTTTGGATCTTGATATCGTTCATGAGGAAAATCTGGAGATTGTGTTGGGCTTGTATTTGCTCACAAAGCCACTGTATGGCGTCGCTCAAACCCAGTTCATAGAGAACCGGTGGGCTAAGGTCTGTCATCAGCGATCTTGTTTGCTGAATGGATTGATCGATCATGTCTCCTATCTCTACGAGCGGCTTCCTTAGCCCGTCTATCGATGTCTGACCCATGACGGAGTCAACTTTAATTTTTGTGAGCGCCAGCGTTTGCCCGATGTTGTCATGGAGGTCAACAGCTATGCGCCTACGTTCGCGCTCCTCCGTCATCACCAGTTCTGTGGTCAGCGATCTTAACATTTCATTGCTGGCTAAGATCTTCTTTTCAGCCTCAACACGCTCCGTAATATCGCGCGCGACCGCCAAGACGCCCTGTATGTCCCCCGATTCACTGTGGTATAATGATGCGTTATACAGTACTTCCGTCACTTGTCCGGAAACATGCCGAATGGCTAACCCATAATCGCGGACGACGCCTGTTGAAAAGACTTCGTGATAAACTTCTTGAGCCTTTTCGGGTTCTGTAAAATAGTTGGCAAAATCACTGCCGATAAGATCGAAACGCGGCAAACCTGTCGTAGCCACAGCCGCACTATTTACATCCATGATTTTACCGTCAGCGTTGATAGTAATCAGTGGATCGATGCTTGCCTCAATGAGGCTTCGCGCATAGAGCGACGCTTCACGTCGCTCACGTTCGGCTTTCTTGAGTTTCGATATGTCAAGAAGAGACATGACGGTTCTCTTCGTAGAAGGTATAAGAGCCAGATTTGCCAGGACATTGAGAATATCTCCGCTACTGCCAGTGATCCGGAACTCATAGCCGTCAGATGGGGTCCGGGAGTGTTTGCCCACCACGCGCGACAGGAGCTTCACCTTCGGGAGATCTTCCTCAAGCACGAATTCCGTCCACTTCTTCTTCCCCTCGATCTCTGACAGCGAATAGCCGGCCAGCCTCTCAAACTGCCTGTTCGCCAAAACTATAGTCGCATCTTCATCAACGATGACCGTCGCTGTTCCCGTGTTCTCGAATATCGTCCGGTACCTGACCT
>JBKQQP010000044.1:0-52119 GCA_052144335.1 Syntrophales bacterium | reverse complement strand
TGATCTTTTATTTTAACTGGTAGAGCCGCACCCATCTCGAATGAGGTGGGTGATGAACAGAGAACTTGACGGTATCAACAACCTCAAAATTTCTCCTCTACAGTATCAACAGAGAAACATCTCATTCCTTCCGACCATAATGACGCGTATAAGTCCATTCTTTCCTAACAGCAAACATCAGATTAGGGATGCAACGATTACAGAACGAATCGTTGTCAAGAACCATTGGGGTGAAATGAATGTCACAGGCAAAAGGCTTTCTATCTATGATGAGACAGTCCTATTGGGGCTTCTAGTGCTGTTGAAGAAATATGACAGTAATGCTTTCGAGACAACACCAAACGAACTCTGTAAGCTCATGGATGTTAAACCAACAGAGAATACTTACCAACTCAATCATGAAAAGTCTTTATAGGATGTCTCAAACACACATCACAATCGAAAAAAGAGCAAATGGACATTGTGGCACACAGATAGAAATGGAAGGTCCTTTCATCATCAACGTTACAAAAAGTGACGTATCAAGCAAATTGATTCTGGAACTGCATCCATACTTACTTTCTTCCTTCAGAGATAGGTCTATAACACGCATGGATATTAGATTGAGATCAGAACTGCGTGGGGATATTTCTAAGGCATTATATCGGTTTTATGAGGGTCAGCATTTGAACATCTGTACCACGAGCATTTTGAATCTGTCCAAAGCTATAAACATAGGCTGTGATGAGAAGATGACCTATATAAGGCGAAAAATAAGGAAAGCTATGCGTGAACTGCAAATGGGAGGATACCTGAGGAGTTTTATTCTGCCTCATAGAGGTGAAGTAGTGGCAGTCTTTAAATCAAGGAATAGATTTTTAAATGATTATGTATGATAATAGAAAAGGAGGTGATCAAGACTTGAAACTGTGTAAAAGATGTTTCAAAGAATTTGATGATGCTGAGGAAATCGAGTATAGTCCTACAAGGGAACTGGGAGACATATTTGTATCAAGTGTTAGCAAAGAAGATATCCAAGAGCTTTGTCCTGAGTGCAGAGAAGAATTTGGAGTGATGAATATAATGGGATTTAGGCCTTAGCCTATTCTTGGGTATCGACTTCTTCCTTTGACACAAAAGATTGTTCTTCGTATACTCCCACCGTAAAAAAGGAAGTTCTTATAAATCCAATTCGATTTAATATTGATGTCGAAAAAAAAACTCAGGAGAATACGGGCAGACGCAAAAAAAGAAATTACATCGCACACACTTGACAGAGAAAAGTACTCTGCTCGTATAGTATCAATAATCGTTACTATTTCCATCGTCTTACTTACCATTGTGCTTCGTTATCATCTGCTTCCCGCCCCGCTCGAACGTGATGAAGGCGAGTATGCATATGCAGGGCAACTCCTTCTTCATGGTATTCTGCCCTATACAGAAATCTACAATATGAAACTTCCAGGTATCTACTTTGTATATGCTGCTATAGTCGGTATATTCGGAGAGACCCCAAATGGAATACATATCGCCCTTCTTCTGATTAATGTTCTGACATCAATCCTACTGTTTTTCTTTATCAAGAAGTTGTTTGGAATAATTGCAGGTATTACAGGCGTTTCTGTTTTTATTGTTCTGTCCGCCAGCCGTCACTTCCAAGGGGCCTTCGCCAACGCAGAACACTTTATAATTGTATGCGTACTGTGCGCCATTTTCTTATTGCTGAAGGCACTTGATGCGCGTCGCCTTTTTCTTATGTTCCTAAGCGGATTTGTTTTCGGGTTTGCCTTCCTGATCAAACAACACGGCATCTTCTTCGTTCTATTCGGGTTTTTCTACCTATGTTTTAGAAACCTGACCAGTGAAAAATTTATTTGCAAGATATCGCTCATTCGTACAGCCCTGTTTATTTTGGGAGTTTGCTTACCTTTTGCTGCAAGCTGCCTGTTGTATATTTATCTTGGTATATTCGATAAATTCTGGTTTTGGACGGTTCTGTACGCCCGTGAATATACCGGTATATTCACTCTGTCTGAGGGAGTCGGAAGGTTATTTAATCAATTGCGAAACCTTATTGATTCAGTGCCACTTCTGCTTATCTGGCTTCTTTCTCCTTTAGGTCTAATAGCCCTCTTTATTCATAAAGACATCAAACAACATTCTGTTCTAGTTACCTCTTTTGTCACTTTTTCATTTTTATCTATAACGCCAGGGTTTTATTTTAGGCCTCATTACTTTGTTCTTTTCCTTCCCGCGCTTGCTTTTCTTGCAGGAGCGGCCTGTGTGCTATTGAACAATTACTTATCGAGAACAACGAAAGTTTCTCACTATATTATTCTGTTAGTTGTCTTCCTTATCCTATTCAACTCCATCTATAAGGAAAAAAATTATTTTTTCGCCGCTGACCCTGTCAATGTTACGCGACTGACATATGGTATTTACCACCCATTTCCTGAATCTGTCGAGGTTGGACGCTACATTAGAAATAACTCATCTCCCAGTGATCTTGTGGCCATCTTTGGTTCGGAACCTCAGATATTGTTTTATTCAAAAAGACAATCAGCGTCAGGTTATATTTATATGTACCCCTTCACAGAAAATCAGATATATGCAACCCAAATGTGGAATGAAATGTTCGCTGAGGTCAAAAAGAACAAGCCCAAAATTGTAGTCTACGTTGCGATGCCGTCTTCTTGGGTCGCAGGATATAAACCGAACAACAATATTAAAGAAATTATGAAATCAATTAAATTTTTTACAGATAGTTATTATGAACCATCAGGTGCAGTTGTTAGCCTGCCAACAGGGATCACGTATTATTGGGACGCGGAGCTATCAAAACTGTCCGAAAGTCCCAGCATTGTAATTTACAAGAGAAAAGCCTTGTAATTTCTAATGAGCTCTTATTGAAAGGTCTTTAACCAACCTTTAACCTTAACCTTCTCTGTCAGTATAACTTCTTGATATTGCTAATTAATTACAATAACTGGATGGGTTCGATTCCCATGCACTCCGCCATTTTATTCGCAAATCTCGTTATTTCTCGAGACTATTTCTTTAACCTACTTAATTTCGACAATAATGTCGTTATACAGGACGAAATAAAACTCGTCATAACCCATAGATAATTAAGGTTATATTGACAACACACTATGAATTGATCGACAATTTTTACCTACCTCATATCCCTCCTTCTGGTTCCGTTACCCCCGTATCCAATCATTTACCCCATATAATACAATAAGTTATATCGTCATGGGATTTATGGCACGTATTCTGTAAGTACTAAAGATAACCTTTCAGTTAAATATATCGGGCGTGGTTAGCTGATGGCGAGACAATCCAAAGAAGTTTAATCCGTACCTTTCTTCATCACCGGGAGGTCAGAAATGATCTCCCGGTACCTCCTGTTCTGACTTTCACAATATTTTTTCACAAAAAGTGTATAGGTGTCTTGCGGGAAATGAGCAGAGTGGTTTCCGAGGTGTTCTTTCTTGTAAGGTTGTTTTTCCCAATTCTGTCCGCTCATTCAACATTTCTCCTGAAAATTAATTATCCCAATAGTACCTCCTCGTTACATGTGGAGTAGCCAGTTGAGGTTTTTAAAATTTCTCCTGCCTGCGCTATGGCAACATTGGTTTGTTCTTATAACTGGCTTAGGTCAGTTTCAAATCCGGGGTCTTAAACCACCAGTAATGATCGACCTTTATTCCACGGTATTCAAACTATGCCATCTAATGAACGAACAGGGGCCTCGGATGCAACCATAATTTTCATTCTTTTTTGTGCCGACTGGTCGGCATGGGGGTTCAAATGGTAAAAGTTATTTTTATGGAATTTTGATCATATTGCCTTGTAAATGAAGCCCAGGAATCACAAGTTCCATTCCTGTTTTCCTTCCAGGAGTCTCCTTTTCGCTTCAAGCTGCACCGATGCATATCCTTTTTAAACTTTCTCTCCTTGCATGGTCTGTCATCGTCTGTACCTCATCTATGCTATACCCGTTCTCGTTAATTTACTGTGAGCAGGACGAGTGCTTTAACCCTGAGTACATGTTAATATTCTCCTCAACCTTCCGGCATGCCTTGCGTCATAAGCCCACGAGACACTATTTCAGCGATTATTTTTCAGGCTTGTAAGTTTTATCTAATTCCTCGATCACCTTTTGTGTCAGATCGATACTTTTATTGAAATACGACGGATAGCGTGCATCGACAATCACAAGATATTTCTCTCTTTCGCCGATGGTCTTTATCGCCTTCTCAATTTTAGGCATAAGTTTATCCAGCATCTCCTTCTCTTTAAGCTTCATGTCATCAGCCGCATCCCTGGCCAATATCTCCAGATACCTCGCTTTCTTCTGAAATTCCATTTCCTTTTCTTTAAAGGCAGCTTCAGTAAGAACTGACTTCTTCTTGTCCAAGTCCTCTTTAAGTTTCTTCAATTCTGCATCTTTTTCCTTAATAGGTTTAGTCTTCTCACTATCCATCTTCTTGATTACCTCAAGATCCTTCTTTCCCTCAGCACATTCTATTAGAATCTTTCGCAGGTCATATACGCCATACTTTTCTTCAGCAATAACAGATTTGGAATAGAAAAGAAAAGACAGGATGGTAAGAATACTAAAAACCAATAGGCCACTTTTTTTCATAAACTTTCCCCGTTTCAAAAATTAATTAATAATCAAAATGTTCGCGTAACAGTTAAATCTATAACTCTGACACATTTCTTCGAACGCTTATCATAATTATTCAAGGAATAGCCAGCAATTTTTACACAGTAGATTCGCTATATCGGTCAATATTGCAGGAGTCTTGTTTACATAAAGTTAGGGCAGTTGCATCGCATATAATACGCGAAGAGTATAACCGGAAAATATGCGTCTTTTGTCGTTCTAGAAAAAAAGATTGTCGTGCGAAATTGTCAAATCAGGTAGTTCTTGAAGGCTTTATAGCTGCGAAAATCGGCATCAGTGAATAATAGATGCCCCGACATGGATGATGTCTTTGTAATATACCACTCTCTGTGATTTACACTTTAAATGTATAGGTTTATTGTCATCCGGCAACGTAGTAATAATTTCAAATTCAGTCGTCTGAGGGCTAGTCAATACCTTATGTTTCATTCCCTTGGGAATGGAAATTAGCAAACCACCGAGCGAAATATCCACTATTGAGCCGATACGTAATCTTTCTTCTCCTGAACTACCGCTGCTAATGAAAGCCGGGATAGAAGCAATTATCCTTGGATGCTGACGTTTCTCTTTCTTAAAAACATAAGATACCTCTTGACTCTTTAAATCCTTAAACAAATGGCAATCAGCTATCTGCTCAATATAGGGGCAAAGATCCTCTTTTCTTAGGACACATTGACTGCAATTAGTTTGTGTATCCTGTAACTGTTTGTCCTTCACTTCATTATGCTTCATTTGTTCCAATTTTATCCGTGAACATTCTATTAGTCTTTCTTTTAAATCTTCTGGCGACTCAAAATTATCATAATAGTGTTTACATGGATTGAAAGACGTCAGACAAGCCAATCTGAGTCTGTCTTTAAATTATCTTATTTCAAAGTGTACTTAATTCCGAAATCTCATAACAATAATTATTATGGAACAAAGCTTATGTTGTCGTCAACATGCTAACCACAATGGTGGCTTTTACGATAAGCTCCTGCCCATCAGCTTCGCTTATCATTCTCTTTTCGATGTCTTCCCGTACCTTTTCAGTGAAGACGTCCAACTTTCTGATTATCGGTCTTATCTCTTTTCCGCGAAGATGTAAAAGTTTTTCAGGCTTTTTCCCCAGCACTGCACTCCTCAATTATCAAATCCAGAATTTATCTGGATGGAGATGTGTGATTTTTAAGAGGCAGAGCCACCGTGACTCTGCCTTCCTCTGCCATGGTAAGAACCATGGTTTTGAAAAACCCGCAAACCAGGTTTATTTCTAGGACCTTCTCCTGATTCCCGCAACTCCGATCATGCCCAATCCAAGAAGCAGCACTGTCGTGGGTTCCGGAACGGGTGCAGATGCTGTCTACCAGACTTCAACAGTGACACTTCCGAGGTTATCGAGTATATAGGAATCGGTCCAGTACAGCCACAGTGACTGTCCCAGATTTACTACAAAAGCACCGCCCCAGAAAACGTTGTCGACCGTTTCGAATGTGCCCACCCATCCGGCAAACATGTGCCACCAGCCATCATTGGGATCATTGTGAGTGGGATCAGTATTGCCTCCGTTAAAGCCTGTTGCCGGATACACAGAACCTGGATTTCACAAGGGAACATATGCATTGTATGAGCTTAAATATCAGGCATGGAAGTCGCTACCAGTTATTCGTCCAGTGACAAACTGGATAAAATAACTTCCAGGTGCCAACGGTACCTCGATAGGCGCCGACCATTGCCCATTATATGAAAGTGAACCAACTGGCATCACACCGTCAGACATGCTGTTGTACATATAGCTGATTTCATACCTTCCAATGTATGTGTCGGCGATGGCCGGTGACCAGATGAGACATAAAAGAGCTGCTGTAAATAATATGAAATATCTTGATTTCATAAAGAATGCCGCTCCTTTGATAAGACATCTTCCGACCTGTTACTATCAAGTTTCATGCCAAATGCTTAACATCTTGATATAATGTGTATTTATGAAAACTCCTTCTGTAAGAGTAATCAAATTTGTAAAAAAACCCGACAGATTTAATGATTTTAGTATAAAGATGGTAGATAATGTCAGGGAAAAACTTAAATTTTATAGTATTTTACATCTAATTCGCCTGTTTTGTAAAAAAATTCGACGATTTAACGATTTTTCTACGAAATATGTGTGTGAAAGTATATATTGAACCAAATTTTTTATTAAATATTTTTGCCGAAGCTTACCAATCGTAATCATTACAGATTATAGTGGATTGATTGTAACGCCTTGTAGTAAATCTGAGAAATCACACAAAGAAGCATAACTATCGCTTAATCTATGATACAAGCATTGAAGGCAGGTCGGCAGAACAACTAATATGAAAGATACTCACCGATAAAAATGAAAGTGCTTCTCGTCAATCCGAGATACAATGGTTGCTCGGAGATACCGCCGTTGGGCCTCGAGTGCTTGGCGGCACCCCTCCTTCGTGAAGGCATAGATGTATCAATCCTGGATCTCGATATATGCTCTCCTGAAGAAGGTCACGATGCCCTCAGGGATACGATCCGACGATCATTGCCACAGGTCGTCGGCGTGACAGCGATGTCACACACCTTTCCCTGTGCAAACGAAGTCTGCGAGATCGCGAAAAATCTCAACCCAGGCGTGCTGACTGTCATGGGTGGCATTCATGCGACGGTCAGGTTCGATGGTATTTTAAGAAAGCAGAAAGACATCGATGTCTGTGTCAGAGGTGAAGGGGAACTGTCCTTCCGGGAGTTGATCCTTCGCTTCACCGCTGGACAGGAATTCTTCGGCATTGAAGGGATCAGCTACAGGAAGGACCGCAAGATCATCCACAATGCCGACAGGGCCCTGCAAAGGAATCTGAACGATCTCCCAAAGCCCGCCTACCATCTCGTTCGGAATGAAAAATACAAGACAAGGAGCATATCATCAAGCAGGGGTTGCCACCACAACTGCACCTTCTGTTCAATTCAGGCTCAGTATCGGCGGACAGTCCGGACGAGAGGTGCCGCCACCTTGGCAGAGGAAATCAAAACTTTAGCTGACGGTGGCGCCACGAGAATCATGTTAACCGATGATAATTTCACGTTCAGCCTGAAACGGGTCCGGGAGATCTGTAGTCGGATTCAGCGCCTGGGATTGGCCGACAGGGTGGAATTTTATGCGGAGGGACGGATTGACGATATCTGCCGAAACCCGATTATGGCTTCCATATTAGCTGACGCAGGCTTTCGGGGATTGTATATAGGCGCGGAGTCGGGTTCTGTGGAAGTCCTCGACTATTACCAGAAAGGTATATGTCCGGAGGATATCATTCGCGGTGTCACTCACTGCATAGAACAGAACTTGACTCCTGTGGTCAATTTCATTCTGTTCGGACCCAAAGATACCATCGGCACGATGCGCGAGACCATTAGACTCGCCAGACAGATTTTCGAAATGGGGGCGGAAATTGTCTATGCAGAGACCCTGATTCCTTACCCCGGGACACCAATCCAAGAAGCGTTGGTGAGGGACGGCAAATTTCGTGAGGAGCGGGGTATATATCATTTCAAGTCCTACCACGACATAGACACTGAATGGTTCCTTCGCCTTTGCAATGCCGCCAGGGCCTGCGCAGGATTTATCCATGCGGAGGATAGATACCTTGCGCAGCAGAAGACCTATTTTGAGCTGGGCTGTCTCGATGAGCTCTTATGCGGCCGCATACCCGCGCGGTTTAAGGATTTGTATCGTCGATACGTGGAGGGGGGCCGGAAGGTACTGCCTGCAAATATAGAAGAAACCTACCGTTACATGGAGACGGTTCTTAGGGATACAAGGTGTCAATAATTAATCTTTACAGGATGGGAGCAGGATGAAAATTCTGCTTTGAAGAAGCGTAGACGGAAATTATTGTTGCAGTCGCAGAAATATCAATTCGTAGTCCTTTCCAGTTCTCCTCAATATCTCAGCAACCACGCGTTAACTATTGCTGTCATCTAAGATTAGGCCGACTGAAAATATTTCTCAACCCGCTGATATTTTGTAATCACTATCATCGTTCTATAAGCGGGGTTTAGTTGCTTATCAACCCGCGAATGGTTATACTAAAAAACTAATATTAGGGAGAGTGGCTCTGAAACTCACAATCTTCAACAGGCTATTTATCAGCAACTTCTTGATCGTTCTTCTGGTCGGCATCACTGGTGCGTATACCATCGTGAGCTTGAATGCGCTAAATCGGGTCATTGAGTCGGTGATCAAATATGATTCACGTATTATAAAGCTTGCTGAAAATGCGCTCGATGACCTCTATAGCCTCAAAGCAGCGGAAGACAAGTATCGCATATCCAAAGAACCGGATTATTATTGGCAGTTCAAGCAGACAAGAACGGACTTTACACGAAGAATTGCGCAACTGGATGGAATAGCGGATACCGAAGTCAAGATCGCTCTATTGACCAATATAAAGAGGTTTAAGACGTTCTATGATGCGTTGCTGGATAAGCGGGAATCGATGTTGGGCGATCGAGAGGCGGAGGAAAGAGATTACCTGACTTATGTTGCAGAGAGGGAAAAGGTCACCCACGACATCGAAGAGGAACTGAAGAATTTTATTCGTGCTTCGACTTACGACAGGGATTCAAAATTGCAGCAATCAGATACAATGTCGCGGCGGGCTGCTGAAATTATAGTCGTCTCGGAAATTTTCGCTATAATTTTTGTCATAATCATAACTCTTATCAATACGTGGAAAATCAATCGGCCCATAAAACTATTAGGTGAAAAAACAAAGCAGGTAGCAGGCGGCAAATTCGGTGAGCCGCTGAAGATATCTTCCCCTCCGGAGATCGAGGAATTGGCAGACGCTTTTAATGTGATGTGTGAACGGCTTAGGGAACAGGATCAGATCAAAGTTGACTACATCAGTCATCTGTCTCACGAATTGCGTACTCCCTTAACAGTTATCAGAGAGGCATCCGGCATGCTCCAAGAAGGTGTTTTCTCCAAGGCTCCCGAAAAACAGGAAGAGCTGTTTACGGTGATCAAGGCGGAATGCGACAGGTTGATATCTTCCGTCAATCGGATACTGGACTTTTCGCGGATGGAAGTGGGAGAAATGGTTTTTTCCTTTCAAACTGAGAGGCTTCGTCCTATTATAGAAAAAAGTGTCTTGAAGTTGTCGCCACTTGCCAAGAATAAGAGAATGGGAATTATCCTGGAGATTCCGGAAGACATTCCACCCCTCCGGATGGACATAGAAAGAATTGAAGAAGTTTTTCAAAATCTGCTGGATAATGCTTTAAAATACACACTGGAAGGAGGAAAGATCACTGTCTCTGTGAGAAATAACGACGAGAACGACACGGTAGAAGTATCCGTGTCGGATACCGGCCGCGGCATTCCCGAGAATGGTTTGATGGAGGTCTTTGATAAATTCAAGCGCGTTGATGACAGGAGGGGAGCCGCAATGGGAAGCGGACTGGGGCTCGCCATCGTCAGGCATATTATAAATGCGCATGGAGGACATATATGGGTAAAAAGCAAAGTGGGAGAAGGAAGCACCTTCACTTTTTCCTTGCCTGCCTCACAATATCAATGATCCTCTTTTGCGGATGCGCTCACATGTATGAGGGATTAGTTGCCAGTCCAGATTTCAAGAAGGCGGATGATTATGCGAAAAAGGGAAACTACAACGCATCTCTCGGCGAATATGAGAAGATTCTGACGCAGTATCCTCGCGTAGGCGACAGGGCCCTCTTCGAGATGGGCATCATCTATTTATCCGCAAGGAATCAGCATAAGGATTACGAAAAATCCGTGGAATGCTTTCAAAAGCTCATGAAGAATTACCCGAATAGCAAGTATAGGCAAAACAGCGACATCATGATCTCCCTTCTCACTCAGATCATAAGCAGGGATAAGAGGATGATGTCACAGAAGAGACAGATTGATGAGCTGGTTCAACAGGTGGAGACATTCGAAAAGAAAATAGAACAGATGAAAGAAGTCGACATGAGTTTAAAACAGAAGAAGAAAGCTCTCCCTTAGGAAATAATGTGAGGACAGCATGGACAGGCTCTTAGTCGTTGATGACGACTTGAACATTTTAAAAATGCTTAAGATGAGGCTCGAATCCGAAAGCTATGAGGTTCAGACGGCCTCGGATATTGAAGCAGCAAAAGACTTGGCGGCGACAAATGAATATGAACTCGCTATCCTCGATCTGAAGTTTTCCGGAGGGAGCGGCATTGAGCTGATGAAGAATATCCGGGAACTGGATGCCGATCTTCCCGTTATTATCCTTACGGCATACGGCACCATTGAAAGCGCGGTAGAGGCTATGAAAGAAGGCGCCTATATCTATTTGACGAAGCCCTTTGATTATCGCGAACTCCTCTTGCAGATAAAGAATGGCATCGATAAATCTAAGCTTTCCCGGGAGGTCAAGCGACTAAGAAGTATAATAAGACAAGACCATAGGATTCAGAATATCATCGGTCAGAGTGAAGCCATGAAGAAGGCCCTTGATTTGACTTGCCTTGCCGCGGAGTCAAACTCAAATGTGTTCATCAGCGGTGAGAGCGGAACAGGGAAAGGCCTGATCGCCAGGGCATTGCACCAATTGAGTGACAGGAAAGACAAACCATTCGTCTCACTCAATTGCGCCGCGATTCCCGACACCCTGCTTGAAAGCGAACTTTTTGGTTTTGAAAAAGGTGCGTTCACCGGGGCCACGGCGAGGAAAAAGGGTCTTTTCGCCCAGGCTGATGGTGGGATAATCTTCCTTGATGAGATAACTGAGATTCCCCTTTCCATGCAGGGAAAGCTCCTTAAGGCAATCGAAGAAAGAGAATTTTATCCGCTGGGGTCGCAGCATACTGTCAAAGTCGACATAAGGATCATATCCGCCTCGAATAAGGAAATTGAGACAGAAGTAGAGAATGGGAATTTTCGTAGTGACCTCTTTTACCGGATACATGTCTTTCCCATCAGGATGCCGTCTTTGAGAGATAGGAAGGAGGATATACCTCTCCTTGTGGGGCACTTCCTGGAAAAGTATGCGGGAAGGATGAATAAAAATATAAGGACAATGACACCACAGGCCCTTCAGAAGATTATGGTCTATTCATGGCCGGGCAATGTAAGAGAGCTGGAGAATGTCATTGAATGCGCTGCCGGCATGGCGAGGGATGAGGTTATCAGCGAAGATCTGATAGTCATCTGCCAATCTAAAAAAGATGGAAGCACTTTCAGGTCATTCAAAGAATCAAAACAGGATTTTGAGCGAAGCTATCTCATTGAGTTGATGACCATCAGCAGGGGCAATATCAGTCAGGCTGCCAAATTGGCCGGCAAGTATCGAGCTGATCTCTATGCTTTGCTGGAGAAGTACAAAGTTAATCCTCTTGAGTTCCGAGAGGACTGAAGGAAAATCCTTCTCTCGCGCGTGAATCTGTCGACGCAGATTTATCTCGGTTGTCCGTCCGCCGGGAACCTACTTTATGTTAGTGTATGAGTGCAGACCACCCAGGAGAAAATTGACGCCGAAATAGGTGAAGAGGACGCAGCCGAAACCGATGATGGAGAGCCATGCCACACGGCTCCCGCGCCATCCCTTCATGGTACGGGCATGGAGGAGAGCAGCATATATCAGCCAAGTAATCAGAGACCATGTTTCCTTGGGATCCCAGCTCCAATAAGTGCCCCATGCCAAATCTGCCCACACAGACCCCGTGATGATCCCCAGTGACAGCCAGAGAAACCCGAAGAGCACCATCTGATAGTTGAGGTCGTCAAGCTGCCTGACATCGGGCAGCAGGGAGTGTGCGCTGCCCGATTTCTCCTTTTTAGATTGCCCGACGATATAGATATAGAGAATGCTGATGCCGCACGAAACCGCGAAGGCCGCGTAGCCGAGGAAGCAGGTCACGACATGGGCGATGAGCCAATTGCTCTTCAGGGCAGGGAGAAGCGGCTGAATCTTTGAGCTCACACCCGTGGAAAAGGAGGCGTATGCCATTGCCAGGAAAGCAAAGAGAGCGGGGAATACACCGAGTGCCCTCTGTTTGGTCCGGTATTCCATTACGAGATAAATGAGCATGATCGCCCAGGCTGCGAATACCAATGATTCATAAAGATTGGAAAGAGGCGCATGCCCGTAGCCTATCTGGTAGGATTCCCGCCAGCGAAGAAGGATTCCCGCCATTTGCATGGCGAGCGTAAGCACTCCGGTGACACTGCCCCAGAGTATAATCGTACGGCGGCGAAAGATTACTCCCGCGAGATAGAGAATTGCACAGAGGAGATAGGCAAATGTAGTTACGGCAAGAAGGATCGAGCTCGTGATCATGGCCTGCTTCCTCCTACCTTTTGCCCCACTTCTAGCTGCAGACGGTCGCAGAGTCTGTTAAATTCCTGCTCAAAGGAGATTTCATTCCTGTTGGTTCTACCGGCAATGATAATCTTTAACCCTTCCTTGCCCGGTGCGTCTGCAGCTGCCCAAACGAACAGTTTGCGGTGGCTGACATAATAGGTGAGGCCTATTCCCACCAGTATCGCCGCAAAGCCTAACCAGACAATCCAAACTCCTGGGTCCTGCTTCACCTGCAGACCGGTGAACGGTATTCGGGTGGCATGGAGGACCTTCACACTGTAGTTCTCAACCTTGTTGCCATGAAAATCCCTGTCCATGATGATCCATGAACCTGCTGGCTCCTCGCCGGCCCTCGAGATGAGCAGAACCATGGCGGCGCCGAGTCGCTGGAAGTCCTCCTCGAACCGGAGGATCTGCGCCCTATCCTGCGTGCCGGGAATATCCACCCATTCCCGGAAGGGAACGACGAACCGGCGGACCGCGCCTGATTCCCCGTCTGTGAGCTTCACTTCAGCATCCTTGAGTGTCACGCCATAGGATGCCTGGTAGAAGGTGATGCCGTCGTACGTCAGGGGATCGTTCACCCGCAGTTCTTGTTTGAGGACCTCTTTTCCATCGCGGATTAGCGTCAAATCCGAGCGGAACTCCCGCGGCATGCCGTTGTCATAATAGGAGACATCAAACTTATCGCACCTAACCTGGAAAGGAAGATTGAGTCCGCGATCACTGCCTTCGAGCATGACTTCATTCGTCGCTTCCCCTTCAAGGATGTTCATGAAACCCTTGAAGCCGAAGATCGAACCGACAAGAGCGCCGCAAAGCACGAAGAGAATGCCCAGGTGGACGACATAGACCATGAGAGGGCTCCAGCGGCCTTTCTCGGCCATTCCTGCCAGACGGTCGGCTTTATCGAGCCTCTGCAGCGCGCCGAATTCTTCCAAAATGATGCTGGTGAGCCGTGCTTCGGCCTCTTCCCGGGAAAGCTTTGAAGTAAACTGACAGTTAAGGCTGCACTTGGCCAGCTTCTCGGGCTCCACTTGCTCTTCACGGTGTCGGACGAACTTCAACGTCTTAGGCAATCTCTCAATGGTGCAGACGATTAGATTCGCGCAGAGGATAAAAAGGAGGAGGCGAAACCATCCTGTATGGTAGAGGTCATTCAAGCCGAAGGTCGTGATAAACCAGATGGCCTGCTGCCCGTAATGTCGCTGGAGCTCTGCTTCGCTGAGCCCCTGAGGCATCAGGGTTCCTATGACGGATGCGGCCGCAAGAACGAGAAATAAAATGACTGTAAGTTTTTGGGATGCAAGCTTTTGATAAAGGCCCTGCCAAAAGCCTTTCTTCTGCATGGATCTGCCTTCAGGTTGTTTTCTATAATATTAATAACCTTTTAAATTACCTTGTGTCAAGAAAAGAGGCATTGAAGGGAAAATCCTTCACCCGGCTATCGCAGCAATCAAAGTACTTTACCTGGATTGACGTTATTTTCTGTATGATAATCCCTACACGTCTTGGATACAAACAGCATTTTTTTCAGAGCATTATATAAACAATTACGTTCCGATATTAGCTGGTTATATAGCTTTACAATCCTCTGGTATGCCTCTTGCTGCAATCCTTCATATGATAAACCCGAACCTGATCAAAAAATTTCGCATGCAAATTTTTGCATCGAATAAATCACATGAATATTTCTCGCTTGCTCTAATAGGAAGGGGTCATATGGTATACCTGATAATCTGTTCGCTGTTGTCTCTGGTTTTGGTTTTATTCTTGAAGTCTCTCTTCAGAGGTAAAGGTTCATTTGCGGGAAGTCAAAGCGGCATTGAAAACCCCGAAGTTAAAAAGGGTGTCTTTGATATCACGTCTACAGCCATCAGTGCATTGGATAGCGGGTGCAAGGCATACGTCATTCAATCGCTTTATTCCAAGGAATTTATTTTACCGGAAGATGCAGGTCTCAAGTATAAGTTCAGGGCCCCTCTTCCGTCTTTCGACGAGGGCTACATGAGTTGCTCCATCGCTCCGGAGTCCTATTCTCGCAGCTCATCTGACATAGATAGCAAAGCCATCGATCACGGACACAACAACGTAATCAGTGGAACATGACGGTTTTCCTCCACTCATGCAGGAGGTTGTCGGTAATTGGAAAAAACTGGAATAAAGAAATATCGATATGGCGCAGCGGCCTCTTTGAACACGGCCGGAGCGAAGGGCGAAATATGTGTATTCTTATACCCTGATGCCACTTATTGGGGTGACATGAGGGAGCTTTCTTAATGCTGCGAGGTAGAGGTAATGTCAAAAAGAAATGCGGCATTGCGAGAATTGTTAACTGTTCCTACTGCGGAGGGTATTACAGTATTCACAATCTCAACGGCTGTTTTTATGCGAAGGCCAGGTTGAGAAAAATTGATGACCTTAGACGAAGGGAAATGAGAGCTAATGGGCAATTGGAGATGCATTTGAAATTACTAGTTGTAGATGACTCTCCGGAGATGGTGACAATTTTGTCTTCCAGCATGGAGCTATCGGGGCATAGCGTAGATGAGGCATATGACGGAATGGAGGCGATTGAGTTCTTAAGGAACAACAAGTACGATGTCGTTATTACAGACGCCGAAATGCCCAGACTGAGTGGTATTGAAGTCTGCAAATATTTGAGAGCGAGATTTCCCGATGTTTACGTCATCGGCATAACTGGCTCTTTTCATGCACTGAAGGCGTTTAAGGATGCAGGCGCCGATATCTGCTTTTCCAAGCCTTTCAGCATAGACAAAGTGGAGGAAGCCGTTGAGAATCGACTTCTCTCGACTCTGCCCAGATTCGACACTGCCGCGTCTTTTTAGATCATCTGTGCCAGAGAAGATCACGCCAGCCCGTGTCTATTTCCGGAAGAGCTGGTTCATCTTCATGAGCAACGAAATGTCGCCCGCGACTTTGTACTTCTGCTCCATGAACATCTTCTGACCGTCTGCCTTGCCGTTCATGATGTCCATCCAAGGATTGAAGGGCGTCTTAATGGTGAGGTCAGGTTTATCGGCAGCTCCCGGGAAGGCGGCAATCTTATTGTCTTCAATCTTGAAATGGCATGATCCCTCAACGTTACCCGAGAAATCGAACTGAATGACGGCCCTCACGCCGTCGGCGGCGTGGGGGTTAAAGCCCATGGGCATAATTACCATAAACGTTTCTATCGAGTCGGGACGCAGAGCGAGCCCTTTTTCGACGAATTCTTTCGGCGTGACTCCCTCTGCGATGCACGTCTTCCACATGAGGTTGCCCATCTCGAGGAGGAGCGCACTCTCGCCGGAAATCGGCTGCTTGATCCTGGCCATAGTTGCAGGGTCCACCTTCATGGACTTCACAAGTTCCCCTCCTGCCTGTGCCACGGCGTTGAGGATGTCCTTCGTCTTTTCTTCGAAGAAGGGCACCGTCATAATCTCTGCACCTCCGCGATAGATCTCTGCGACGAGTGACTTGCAAAAGACGAATCTTACCCACGACGAGAGTTGGTCAAATACTGACTCTTCCGGAAATCCTGCAACGGAAAGCATCACGACGGCGGGATGTCTGAAACGCCAGGAGTGACCCGTGCCGTCTTTATGGTCCTCGAAAAAAGGTTCAAGGGCTGGAAGCGTCCGCTCAATGAATGTCTTCATCTCTGCATTTACGGTAAAATGGTAAAGAGGACTGGCATAGATCACGACATCCGCTCCAACCCATTTCGGAAAAAGCTCACTGGTCATGTCGTCTTTATGAAGGCAGACGCCGGGGGTCTTGGTCCAGCACGTGAAACAGCCGATGCAGTTATTGATTTTTTTCTTGCGAAGATGGACGACTTCAACATCCGCACCTACCTCTCTCATGCCTTTTACGAGGCTGTTCAGCATCAGTTCGGTCTTGCTTTGTCCCTCAGGTCTGGGGCTTGAATTTATGGCAAGCACTTTCATGGTTTTCTCCTTTCGAGCTGTAAGGTCTTTATGTGTATTATTGCTTTCTCGATGAATCGATGGCGCCTGCACCTCCAGGGGAGCTGCAGGTGTTCCGTCGGTGTTTCCGTAAGCCGCTCGTCTCCACTCGGATCGAGAGGGAACGCCCAGTCGCTTCAAGTAATAATCGGGGAATAGAGAATTGAAGGGGAACCCAAAGCCTATGACCAACAAATTCGGAAGAACGATCTGCGTCAGGAAAGATGGACGAAGAGTCAGGGCAATACACAGGGCAAAGATTCCTGCCCAGGTGAAGGTCATGATGCGGTTGATCTTAATAAAAAGCGGGTTTGTCCAGATAGTGGGCGGTACGGTTTTTTTTGCATAGTGATATGTGAAGGGGTGCATGCCGAAAAGTGGCGGGCATACTGCGGCTGTAAAGAGACAGATATAGATACCCGTCACACCGTAACGATGCAGGAGCGCAGTTGCGCGATCAGGCCCAAGAAGCAGGGAGCCGGAAACCACTGTGAAGTACACCGTTATGGCCCAATCAAAATAGCTAGGATTGTCCCAGCGATAGGCGGTGACAATAATTAATATGCAACAGGCAAGCATCGCCAACGCCGCGACGAGCATGTTTCCAGGCGAATGGTAAGACGATGCCCACACCTGAAAGAGGACGAGCGGTATGAAAGCCGCCACATTAAGAAAAATCTGTCTCGCCTTAATCGGTCTTTCCATCGCGCCTGTCCTCGTCCGACTTCGGAAATATTTCAAGCATCAGTTTTTCGAATGTGTATCCTCGTCCTCGAGGGCCTTCACAACGCCTGATATATTACGGGTCATATCCCGAAGCATGTTTACGCCGAATTGAAAGCAGAGATGCTGGTGAGGATCGGCATGGTCCTCGATTTTGGGACGCGCCGCTTCCAGTTCCTTCTGTGCTTGCTTTACGGAGTTCAGATATCTGTTTGCCGTTTCCAGCCTTTCCTTGGGGGGGAGATGTGCAAAAAAGAAGAGCCTCATCAGGAAAGCGTTCCTGTGTCTTTCAGTAGGCAAAGGGGACTTGAGGGCAGCAATGAACGCCTTCCTGCCCGCTCTGGTTATCGTGTACACCTTACGATTGGGCGCGCCGTCCTGCACTTCCAATCGCATGGTAATGAAGCCTGCCTTTTCCATTTTCTTGAGCGCGGGATAGATCGAGCCGTAGCTGAGTCCTGAGAAGAAGGAAAAAGACATAGAGAAGAACTTCTTCAACTCATATCCCGTCATGCTTCTGTACATGAGAAAGCCCAGGAGGGTAGATCCGACGTCCATAATTATTTCCCCATAGTTTATATATTTGCCTGCTATATATCATATCGATATATATGTGTCAAGAAAAAAATTAATACGTTAAACCAGGCGAACGCATTCTTGTTGACAGAGAACTTCTTTTGTCTCTATACTTCATTAGTAGAAAAGCACTTCCTTTCGGGAAGCTCAGCATGCAGAATGGCCTCCCGCGTGGAAGACCGCATTACGATTATTATTGAGGTCTGATATGGAAGAAACAGGTAAAGATGATCGGATTCAATTATTGCTCAAGGAGTCAAAACGGAAGACTCTGCTCTATGAGAAGATCCTCGATATCTCTGCGGATGGTTTTCTTATCGTCAATGCTAAAGGACATATTGTCGACATCAACAAGGCGTATTGCGCCTTTCTTGGACGCAGGAAGAAAGATATCGTCGGAAAGTATGTCATGGATGTGATCAAGAATTCGAAATTGCCGGAAATAATGATCACAGGAGAGCAGGAGGTAAATGTGCTTCACCGGCTTGCCGAGGGGCAGACACCGGGCAACGAAAAATATGTCGCTGTCTCGAGAGCAGCGGTGAAGGACGGGGACGAAGTTATCGGAGCGGTGGGGCAGATCTATTTTCGCAAAGAGACCATGGAGCTTGCCGGGAAACTCCGGAACATGGACTCGGAACTCAATTACTACAAGAGCGAACTCGAAAGGGTGGCCGGAGATAGATACGGTTTCGAAAATATCATCGGTCAGAATAAGCAATTCCTGGAAGTCAAGAAGGTCGCCGAAAAGGCGGCGCAGAATGATTTTGCCGTTCTCATCTTTGGCGACACGGGCACCGGTAAAGAGGTGTTTGCCAATGCCATCCACTATGCGAGCGCCAGGAGGAACAGGCCCTTAATCCGCGTCAATTGCGGGGCGATTCCTTCCGAGCTGCTCGAGTCGGAGCTCTTCGGTTACGAGGAGGGGGCTTTCACCGGCGCGAAGAAGGGCGGGAAAAAAGGAAAATTCGAGTTGGCGCACAGAGGCACGATCTTTCTGGATGAGATCGGAGATATGCCCCTAAACATGCAGGCCAAGCTCCTTCGCGTTTTGCAGGAGAAGGAATTTGAGAAGGTGGGTGGGACTAAAGCCATCTCCATTGACGTGCGGGTGATTGCGGCAACCAACCAGAACCTGGAGAGTTTTGGAAGAAGGAAACTGCGGGATGACCTCTATTATCGTCTGAATGTGATACAGCTGAAAATTCCCACACTGAGAGAGAGGACTGACGATATCCGTCTTATTGCCGACAGCTTTCTTGACAGGTTCAATGGTGAGAAGGGGAACAGGATTATTATCTCACCGGAAGTCTATGCCGCCCTTGTGCGCTATACATGGCCGGGGAATGTGCGGGAATTGCGAAATGTAATAGAAAGGGCCTATTGCCTTGTGGAGGGCAACATTATACTGCCCTCTCATCTGCCGACTCATATTGTGACTAACACAAAAATACCTGCTGCTGCCGCGAGACGGAAGACCCTCGATAAAATCCTCGCAGAGATTGAACGGGAAATCATCATCAATGCACTTGCCAAGACCAACAATAACTATAAAGTGACGGCCAAAGAACTTGGCATTCACAGGAGTACCTTCTATAAGAAAATCGACAAGCTGAACATCAAGAGAAACTTCAACCAGGCCATCAACCTTTAGGATGGCGACAAATGGAATTTCTATGTCTTGAAATTAAGACATGTCTTAATTTCAAGACATAGAATGCATGCAGCGAAAGTATCCGCCGTGTATTCCTCTAACATTCACCCTTGCATACAGAAATTTTTTGCCTGTCATATCGCTTAGAACAGTTCCCCGCTCTCCCACTTTGTGATGCCCGTATAACACTATACGTGCGGGAATTGAGTATGCGCTTGTGAACGCCGCGCACCTAAAGTGTCTACAAAAGTAGACATAAATGATCCCCAAGACAGTTCGTTATCGATCTTATCCATCTGAAAGCCTCAAGATACTCTTATTCAACAATATGGAACTGGGAATCACAACACAAATGCCTTCCGTGATAAGCTCCATGATATCGTGTGCTTAAGATGTCTCTTCTTTTGGATCGCCTCCGTCACATGCGAAATCATAGACGGCACATTCTGGCATGCTAATTGCGGATTAGAGAAAGGAGAAGTGCGAGAAATTTTCACGGACGCGATTGTTTAGCAAGGAGGGCGTCCGCACCCGGGAAAAAGAAGCACAATCGGAATCAGCATAAAACCACAGGAGGTTAATCTATGGGTCTTGCAGAAGAATACAGGAAAAGGTTGGCCATCCCTGAAGAAGCAGTCAGGGTTGTGAAGTCGGGCGACTGGGTAGAATACGGCCAGTTCGCAACGCAAAACGTAGTCCTCGATAAGGCGCTGGCCGCCCGGAAGAACGAGCTCAAGGATGTCAAAATCCGGTCGACGACCAGGGTAGGCCCAATTCCCGAAGTGGTTAGAGTCGATCCTACCGCGGAACACTTCAGATACAACAGCCTCCATTACATGGGAGTAGACCGTCGTTCCCAGGAACTCGGGAATTGCTGGTATGTGCCCATTCTTTATCACGAAGTGCCGAGTTGGTACCGGAACTACATGGATCTCGATGTTGCCATGATCGCGACAACTACCATGGATGAACACGGTTATTTCAATTTTGGGCCTTCCTGCTCTTTTTCGAGGGCGATTTGCGATAAAGCGAAAAAAATCATTCTTGAGGTAAACCCTAATATCCCACGCTGCCTCGGCGGCCGCGAAGAGTCTGTCCATATCTCCGAGGTGGACTACATAGTCGAAGCGGACTGGCCATTCCCTGAATTTCCTTTCCCAGATCCCACTGAACTGGACAAGAAGATTGCTGCCTTGATCGTCAACGAAATGGAGGACGGCTCCTGCCTCCAGATAGGACAGGGAGGTATGCCCATCGCCGTGGGATGGATGCTTGCCGAATCCGGCTTGAAGGACCTCGGCGTGCACAGCGAGATGTTCTGTGACTGCATGCTGGGAATGATTGAAACCGGTAAAATTACGGGGGCCAAGAAAAAGCTAGATCAGCACAAGATCGTCTACACATTTTCCCTCGGTGTGAAAAGGACATATGATTTTCTCCATAACAACCCGATGTGCGCCATCTACCCGGTAAGCTACACGAATGATCCCTGTATCGTACGGCAGAACGACAGAGTCGTCTCCATCAACAATTGCATAGAGGTGGATCTCTTCGGCCAGGTGAGTTCAGAATCGTCCGGGCCGAAACAGATAGCCGGAACGGGCGGCCAGCTCGACTTCGCCCTTGGGGCTTACCACTCGGAGGGAGGAAAGTCCTTTATCTGCTTTGGTTCGACATACAACAAGAAGGGTGCGCCGGCATCCCGCGTTGTGCCGCTGCTCAAACCTGGCACGATAGTAACTACACCGCGTACCGTCGTATCCTATCTTGTCACTGAATACGGCGTCATTCACATGAAGGGGAAATCAACCTGGCAGCGTGCGGAGGCCATTATTTCCATAGCCCATCCGGATTTCCGCGATGAACTCATAAAGGAAGCCGAGAAAATGGGGCTCTGGCGAAGGAGTAATAAGAAACAATAAATGTAAGAAATTTACACCACGCAACTCTCTTTTTTCATTTCTCACATGGGGGAGGATTATCAGATGGGCGGAATTTTTGGAGATGTTAAGGTTCTGGATTTTACCAATAATCTGGCGGGGCCGGTTGCCACACTGATGCTGGCCACTTTCGGGGCGGAGGTTATCAAGATTGAACGGCCGGGAACGGGTGATGATAGCCGCGGTTTCGGCCTGAGAATCGACGGGGTGAGCGTCTTTTACATGGCTCATAACCGGGGCAAGAAATCCATCGCCTTAGATACAAAGAAACCAGAGGCGGTAGCCATCCTCCGCAAACTCGTGTCCAAGGTAGATGTCGTCGTGGAGAGCTTCCGACCCGGCGTTATCGATAAAATGGGCTTCGGATACGAGGAACTGAAGAAAATTAATCCGAGCATTATCATGTGCTCTGTTTCCGCATTCGGGCAGACGGGTCCATATAGCCAGTGGCCCGGTTATGACATCATAGCGCAGGGGGTAAGCGGGATCATGTCTGTAACAGGCGCTGGAGACGGGCCTCCCACGAAGGTGGGGCCTTCCATCGGCGACTACGTTACGGGCTTCAATGCCTTCGGAGCAATTGCGGCGGCGCTCTATTATCGCGCCAAATCAGGCAAGGGCCAGTATATAGACACCTGCCTTGTGGATTGTCTGATTGCGGCGAATGATTATGCCGATTACGCATTCAATGGGTTTGAGGTGAAACGTACCGGGAATCACCACGGCCTCTTCGCTCCTTACGGCGTGTACAATGGAAACGGCGGGAACATCATCATAGGGATACTGAATCAGAAGCTCTGGAATACCCTGTGCGCCATCATAAATCATCCAGAGATGATCGATAATCCGAAGTATGATGATCCAGGCAAGCGCAGGCAGGTCCTGCCGGATATCATTGGTGCTATAGAACCCTGGTTGAAGAGCTTCCCCAATATTGATGAACCGTTCAGGATTCTGAAAGAAAAAGGCATCCCCTGCACCAAAGTCTACACCCTCCCGGATCTCTTGACCGATCCCCATATTCTCAGCCGCGAAATGGTTACGGATATGGATGTTCCCTATCTCTCATCCGGCAAAATGAAAACCAAAGGAATCCAGATCAAGTTTGCTGAAAATCCGGGAGTTCTCGGAAGCCCTCCCCAGGTGGGGGAACACCAGAAGGAGATTCTTAACATGATAGGATACGGCGATAAGGAAATTCAGGCTTTAAAAGAAAAAGGAGTATTCTAAAAGGAGGAGGAAGTTATGGAAGTATTGGGTATCGTTATAAGCTTGTTTCTATTGATGTTCATGGCGTATCGTGGATTTTCCGTCATCTTTTTTGCGCCTGTATTTGCTCTGTTAGCAGCAGTCTTACAGGGCTTGCCGATCATGCCATCGTACACGGAGCTCTTTATGGGCAAGGCTGTGGGTTTCATAAAATCTTTTTTCCCTGTGTTTATGCTCGGAGCGGTTTTTGGAAAAATAATGGAGGATACTCTGCTGGCCAAAGGGATAGCTCATGCCATCATTACCAAATTAGGTCCGAGACATGCCATGCTGTCCGTAGTCTTGACAGGCGGCATTTTAACCTATGGCGGCGTAAATGTCTTCATAGTTATTTTCGCCGTCTATGGCCTTGCGGCGGTAGTTTTTAAGGAAGCCAACATTCCCAAAAGATTGCTGCCCGGCACATGCACACTCGGCTTTTTTACGTTTTCCATGGATGCGTTTCCAGGAACACCACAGATCCAGAACATTATTCCTACGACCTTTTATGGAACGACGACCTTCGCCGCACCCATTGCCGGTTTGTTTGGCGGCACAATGATATTTATTTGCGGTATGCTTTACCTCGAATGGCGGAGAAAGAAGGCGGCTGAAAGAGGAGAAGGTTATGGTGACCATACTTTGAATGAACCAATCGCCAGTGTTGATGAGAGAGTATTGCCCAAATGGTATGTAGCTGTACTGCCGCTGCTGTTTGTTCTCATCCTTAACTACATTATGTCACGTGTGATCACATGGGATCCCGCCCTGCTTGAGCGATTCACCGACATGAAGCTTCCCTTGTTCGTCCCGTCTGTGAAAAATGTTATGGGAATCTGGGCGTTGATCATTGGTGTTACAGGCGGTATCGTCCTGGCATTGGCTCTGGGATATAAAAATTTGCCTAAAAAAGACGGCCTGCAGAAAGCCATCAATGTCGGCGCAATCGGATCACTTTTAGCTATCATGAATACGGCCTCGGAAGTGGGCTACGGAAATGTTATCGCCGCACTGCCCGGCTTCAAAACGATAGCCAGTGCCGTGATGGGTATACACATAGGTGGAACACCGCTTGTATCGGAAGCAATCGGTGTAACAACACTTGCCGGGATTACGGGGTCTGCATCTGGGGGCATGGCGATTGCGCTCTCCCTTATGGCCAAAGACTGGCTCGCCTGGGCCAACTCTATAGGACTATCACCGGAAATACTCCACCGTGTTGCCTCGATGGCCTCAGGCGGGATGGACAGTTTGCCCCATAACGGTGCTGTCATTACACTGCTGGCGGTCTGTGGATTGACACACAGGCAGTCCTATATAGATATCGGGGCGATTACCTTAATCAAGACGTCAATGGTCTTTGTGGTTATCGCTCTTTATCTTATCACGGGCATTTACTGAGATCCTGGAATGGGTATTGTTACGCCTTGTTGATCCTGGGGTGCTGCATCCTCATCGATGCCACCCCGGGATTACTGTTTACAAGTATTAAAACAAAAGTACTTTTTATTATCAGGCACCTTTTCATTGGAGGAAGCCGATCATGGAAGAGGTCAAAATCAAAGTTAAGAATATGGAGTGTAAACCCTGTGCGAATGCGATTGAGAAGAAATTAAAAACTATGACCGGAGTCAAAGCCATTGACATCGACCTTCAGAATAAGATAATCAAAATACAGCATGACAATCACAATCTGTGCCAGGATGTCCTCACCTGCGCCGTGGAAGACATGGGCTACGAGGTGCAGGCAATATAGATTGATCTGAAATGCGTTAGAGAACTGCACAGGACGAGCCTGCACACCGTGCTTCCCAAGAATAAGGACGAATCCGTGAAAAAGAAGTTTAATCCAACCGCTGTAGGCATTCTTCTGCTTCTGGGGCTGCGATTCTTCGGCCAGATCGAATCGCTCATGACTTCCTTTAATGTCGGACCATTTGTCATGTTCTGTATTTATCTGGTGGCTATCATCGGCATATACGGAAGAAAACCATGGGGTGATGTTCTTTGCGCCGTCATCGGCGTTACTGATATTGCAACTACGCTGATGTACACGGGGGGAGCAGGCCGCGTCGGCGCGGTCGCCGTCGACTTGCTTCTTATCTATCTGGTCTTTGAGGATTACAAGAACGTCAAGGCAAGCAAGAAATCTGGAGACGTAGACACGGGAGATAAACCATTTGGTAACGAGCGATCATCGTAAGTAATGCCGGCCGGCAATTTCCGGATGCAGGCGTACCCGGTCCCGTTTGAAATTTCAGCGGCAATGGAGGATGGAGAAGATGGCCTTGAATCTGGATACAATCGGCAAGAAAATAGGGCCGATAACCAAGACCTATACATGGCGGGACGTCATTATTTATGCGCTCGGCATAGGATCGGGGTTTGGCGAGATCAACTACGTCTATGAAAAAGGATTGAAAGTGATCCCCACTTTTTCGATCGCATCGATCGTGCAATTTTTTTTCGAAGCTTCACGCCTGGCCAACGTAAACCTGCCCGGCGTTCTTCACGGGGGACAGGAACTGATATTCCACCGCCCCATCCCCATATCGGGGACCATGACCACAGAGGGTAGGATCACCCACTTTTATGATAAGAAGGAAAAGGGGGCCATTATCATCGGCGAAAGCGACACATTTCATTCCAACGGAGAGAAACTCTTCACCGCTATTTTTAATATCTTTAGCCGTCTTGATGGAGGTTTCGGCGGCGATGACGCTCCTTTGCGGAAGGCATCGATGCCGGAGAGAAAGGCGGATATGCTCGTGGAGGCCCGGCCTTCCCCTGATCAACCCCTGCTTTACCGTCTCTCCGGCGATGTCTTTGAACTTCATGTCGATCCGGAGTTCGCCAGAAAAGCGGGCTTTGAAAAACCCATCATGCACGGCCTGTGCACACTTGGCTACGCCTGCCGCGCTCTCATGGCAAACCTCACACCAGGAAAGCCGGAATTGGTCCGGCGATTGAATTGCCGTTTCACGAGACCCCTTTATCCCGGCGATCCGATTGAAACTCTCATCTGGAATACAGGGAAGGGGAAGGCCGTCTGGAGGACGAAAAATGCAAAGACCGGGGAGACAGTCATCGACGGCGGCGAATTCGAATGCGGAGATACTCGCTAGAGCTGACAAGAGGATCGGTCGAATTAAGAGGATGTTGGAATGAGCAAGAATCATCATTGCTCGCAAAGAACCTGCAAGGAGGGAACTGTGAATTGGAATGAAGAGTATAAAAAGAAATTGGTTTCGCTGGAAGAAGCAGCAAAACAAATAAAATCGGGTGATTTCGTCGGTGTTGGTCTCGGTGCAGGAGCCTGTTCGCCCGATTTTTTCCATGCTGTTCTTGACCGATGGGAGGAACTCGAAAATGTGACAATTTCCGACACGGTTCCCGTCCGCCCCACTAAACTTTACGATCTGGAATACATGTTGAAACTGGATGGACATATCAACTTTCACCCGAGTTTCGGCATGCCCCTGTCACGGAAGATCATAGAGTCACGTTTCTGTGATTTCTACCCGGAACAGAGTCACGATCTGGGTGAGCGTTACGGCACATGGTCGGACGTCTATATTTGCCAGGTAACTCCACCCAATGGGCAGGGTTATGTCAATCTTGGATTGACCAACTTTTATTCCATGAGAGCGATAAGAATGGGGAGGGCATCAGGAAAACAGCGCCTCACAATAGGTGAAGTCAATGATCAACAGCCGACCGTGTATGGCGACAATTGGCTGCATGTATCTGAGTTTGACTCGTTTTTCGAAAACTCGAAACCGGTACCAAAGCTGAACAGGGCTATACCCGGCGAGCGCGAAAAAAAGCTCGGAGGCTATTGCCTGGAACTAATCAATGACGGTGACACAATCCAGATGGGCATCGGGCAGATACCTGAAGCGGTCGTTGCCGGTCTTGAGGGCAAGCATGATTTGGGTGTGCATACGGAAATGTTCCCCATCGGACTTCCACAGCTTATCGAAAAGGGCATTGTGACCAACGAAAGGAAGCCTTTCCATAAGGGAGTCACCGTCGCTACTTTCTGCTTGGCTGATCAGGGCATGTACGATTACATAAATGAAAATCCCACATGCTTGATGCATCCTGTCGGCTATACAAATAACCCGTCATTTGTGGCCCAGTTCCCGAACATGGTGGCCATGAATATGGGCCTTATGATTGATTTCAGCGGCCAAATCAATTCTGAAGGCATAGGCCACAGGATGGTCAGCGGATCCGGCGGACAGCTTGACTTCCAGTTCGGTGCGTTCCATTCCAAAGGGGGTAAGGCCATCACGCTGATGTACTCTTCGCGGGTGAAGGACGGCAAATTACTCACATCCATTGTGCCGGAAATGCCCGCGGGCTCTCCCATTACAGTTCCCAGGACATATGCCCATTACGTGGTGACGGAATACGGTATCGCCGATCTGCGGTATAAATCGAGAAGGCAGCGTGCCGAGGTCTTAATCAACATTGCCCACCCCGATGTCAGGGGAGAGCTTCGGGCCGCGCTGAAGAAGAACTTCTACTTGCAAGGTAAGAGCTGAAAGGGTGTAATGTGGGTGTTGGTAACAGCAGTGTGCTTATAGCGGGCAGCTGAGTACATTACCGCCGCCCATGCATGCTGCGGTATCCAACACTCTTAACAAATTTCAAATTACGGAGGCGGAAATGCGACGCGTTGCGGTGCTCGGTACTGGTCATACAAAATTTATGTTTAATTCACCGAAGTCAGAAGTAGAGATGCTGGCGGAAGCGTCGATGGACGCCATCGCCGAGTCAAACCTGAAGCCCAAAGATGTACAGGCGATCTTCTGCGGCAATGTTCTCGGGGATTTCTCAGAGGGGCAGGGCATGGTGCAATCGTACCTCGCTGACGATATCGGATGCTTTAACATTCCGGCAAGCAGGTTTGAAGGCGCGTGCGCTTCGGCCACAATGGCAATCAGGGATGCATTCATGTGGGTTGCGTCGGGCTTCTACGACATCGTGCTCGCGGGAGGGACAGAAAAGGCAACAGCCATGGGAACGGCGCTGGCAACCAGGACATTCGCCATGTTCGGGGACAGCCGCTATGAATATCCTGCCGGTTTCACATTCCCCGGGGTCTTCGGTATGCTGGCTCATCTGTACTCGGACAAATACAACGTGCCACTAAAGAAACTCAAAGAACAAATGGCCCTGGTATCCGTCCAGTCTCACTATTATGGCAAGAACAATCCTCATGCGCAGTTTCGAAAGGACATCACTGTGGAGCAAGTATTGAAAGGCTTCATGGTGACCTCGCCGCTGCAATTGTTGGATTGCTGTCCGTTTTCCGACGGAGCCGCGGCGCTTGTTCTGGCTTCAGAGGATGTTGCAAAGAAACTTGTTCCCAAACCGGTTTACATTGCCGGGGTGGGACAGGCTTCTTCGGGAAAGATCAGTTCCCAGTACAAATATCTGCCGAGATTACGAGCCAGAGAGATAGCTGTAAAGCAGGCATATGATATGGCTGGGCTCGGACCACAGGACGTTGACGTTTGTGAGCTTCACGACTGTTTCAGCATCGCCAGCATCATTGCCGCGGAAAGCCTGGGTTTCGCGGAATTCGGGAAGGGCGGAGAGCTCTGGGAAAAAGGTGAGGCCAAGATCGGAGGGAAAATTCCGATCAATATCTCCGGAGGGCTGAAATCCAAGGGGCATCCGATCGGCGCCACAGGGGCCTCACAGGTCTGCGAAATCTCTCACCAACTGAGAGGAGAATTGAGGGATCAGGAAAGACAGGTGGAAGGGGCAAAGGTGGGTCTCGTGGATACACTCGGCGGAGACGGAACGATCGTCAACCTTATCCTCAAGATTGACTGAAGGAGATCATGCTATGGAATACAAACTCGATTTTAAGAAATACAGCGACGCCCTTTCGAAAAACAAGCTGCTAGGACTGCGGTGTCGTGAGTGTTCGAAATATACGTGTCCCCCTAAGATGACATGCCAGGAATGCGGGAGTCCCGATATCGAAATTATTCAATTGAGCGGGAAGGGCGAAATTAGAACTTTTACACAGACCTTTGTCGCGCCCCAGGGACGGGAATGTGAAGCCCCTTATACTGTCGTTTTGGTTGAACTGGAGGAGGGTCCGTGGATTGCCGGCAATTTAATCGATATCAGCCCGGACGGAGTTAACATGGGCCTGATCGGAAAAAAGGTGAAGCTGGGACACAAAATATTTCCCGGCGATCAATTTTCTGCAGGTCCGTCAGCCCGGCCCGTTTTTAGTTTTGCGAACGAGAAATGATGTCAAAGACAGGCGCCATCAGGAACAGGCGCAGCAAGATTCACGGCGCACAGACGGCGCCGTCAGCCTCATCGAAAGGCTCCTTTGCCCTTACGTAGCGTGCCCCCGTCCATATAAGCACAGCGGTGAATGCGAGCCGCAGGCCCGCGTCCGAGAAATAATTGGCAAATGTCCCACCGATACAAGCGCCTATAAATATACCCGCAACCATGCCTGCCAGAATATCTGTCTTCACGTTGCCAAGTCTCCAGTGGGTGTAAGCGCCAACACTGCCGATGGGGGCCATGGCGAGAAGGGATGTCCCCTGAGCAGTGTGCTGTGTAAAACCCGCAAGCAGCACCATGGCGGGCACCATGATGATCCCGCCGCCAACGCCCAGCATACCTGAGAGAAATCCGAGGAAGACGCCCGTCAGAAGGAGGATGGCAGATTGAGGCCATCCCGTCTCCAGGCCGTGAATCCGGGGAAGAAAGGGCTTGGCAAGCAGCATGAGAGACATCAATATCAGAAAGTACCCGAAGAAACATCTCAGCTTCCATGCGGGAAGGGAGTTGGCGAAACGGCAACCCGCGCGTGTGGTGAGAATGGCAGGTGCGGCTAACAGGGCGGCCGCGGCGATATCAATCGCGCCTCCCAGCCCGTAGGCAATGGCGCCGGCCATTCCTGTGAATACTATAGTCACGAGGTTTGTCCCATGCGCCTTATGCTGGTCCACCTTGAGAAAGTCTACCATGAAGGGGATCATGATGGCGCCGCCGCCGAGGCCGACAAATCCTCCGAAGACGCCTCCCAACAAACCTACTAAAAAAGCCATATAACCTCTATCTCTCGCTCACGGCTTGACCCAGCTGCCTGCCTTCTCACGGGCTCCCGATTTTTCGGGGCAGGGTCCTTATCTGATCAATCTATCGGCGCGGAGATCTTTCATGACCTTCTTGGATGCTTCATCGATGAGCTTGGCCGTGGCACCGGCCTTGATGGTCTCGGAACGGACGTTCCACATTAATTTTCCCGTTTCTGCATCATAAAGATTGAATTCCATTACAATGTCCTTTTGTTCGATCCTGTACTCCACAGGCGGTGGCTGCGCATTGTATATGGGGAAAGAAAAGCTCCAGTCAGGCGAGGCCTCGGGAGGCAGATCGTAGCGGTCTGTCACATCCTTTTCGCCGATACTGATGACGCGAACAGTAAATATTGCATCCGTGCTCAACCTAGCCGCCTCAGCCTTTACCTCGGCGCTCGTCAGTTCCTTTTTCTCGGTTGTCGCCGCAAGAGAGACTGCCTTTACGCCATTCTTCTGAAATTGTGTCGCGAAAATGTCTTCCAATTTCTTCTTCTCGAATTTATCTGAAATTGACACGACCAAAACGTTTTTCAGGTAGCGCCCTTCATAAGCGCTGTTAACCAAGTGGCCGCTCAATTTTGTCCCTCCACAGGATGAAAGAAAAAATAGGCCAATGATGAGGGCTATGCCCGTGCGGCTCGATCGAGTTTTCATAATATTATCTCCCATAGTGTCATATCTTCTCGCCCCCTTTGACAAAGGGGGCGAGAAGATGGCGTTAATCTCACCTGGCATCTCAATCTATTTAAGCCCGGCGCGATGCTGTTCGTAAAGATCGTAATTGGCCTTGAGCATTTCCTGAACGGGCAGTTCATAAGGACAGCGTTCTTCGCACTCCCCGCACTCCTGACAGAGCTTCACGCTCTCCATCATCACCCGGGAAAAATCAACGGCTACAACCGGCGACATCCTGGAGGCAACGATATTGTAAGCCATAGCCGGTGTTATCATTACGCCGTGAGGACATGGCTGGCAATATTCGCACCTGTGGCAAAACTTCTTGCCCATCTCAACACGATATTTATCCATGAGCTCCCGGTCTTTTTTGGTTACCTTGTTTTCATGCCCGTAAAAAGAGACAACCTGATCCACAGCTGCGACCGAATCGAAGCCAGGAAGGGGAATGACATCAGGATGCTCGCGCAAGAACTTAATAGCGAGTTCGGCATTGTCAATCACACCTCCGGCAAACGGTTTCATTGCCAGTATGCCCATGTCCCGCTTGCGCGCCGCCCTGTGGAGCTCATCCTTCGGCTCATCCTCAATGAAATTGAACGGAAACTGCACGGTGGCGAAAATGCCCGTCTTGACCAGTTTCACGGCCATGGCAAGATTATGCGAGGTGACGCCGATAAACCGCACCTTCCCCTGTTCACGTGCCTTTGTTACGGCCTCCAGCGCTCCGCCGCGCGCGGTGATAGCGAGCACATCCTTCTCCTGAGCTACTTGGTGGAGCTGGTATAGATCGATGTGATCCGTCTTCAGCATCCGCAAACTATTTTCGAGGTGCTTCGTCACGTTGGCGGCGTCACGCTGAAATGACTTGGTTGCGAGCACAATCTTATCCCGCATGCCGTGAAAAGCGCACCCCATCTTCTCCTCGCTGTCGCGATAAAGATTGGCCGTATCGTAAAAAGTAATCCCCCGCTCGTAGGCGCGGCGAAGCACTTTCACTGCCGTATCGATGTCCAGGCGGATAATGGGAATTCCGCCGAAACCGATCTCTGAAATTTTCAATCCTGTCTTTCCTAAATTCACGTAACGCATGACCACTCACCTTTATCGCTTTCCAATCTTAATTTCTGTCGGCATATTGAACTTGATTTCCCTATCACTGCTTGCCGCCGATTTTTTTGAGTAGGTCTCTGAACACGGCAACCTGCTGGGCGCCGACAACTTTCGCTCTCCCGTTGATAATAAATGTCGGGACTCCCGTCAGATGGATCTGTCCGGCTTGCTTTCTCGCTTCCTCGAGCCGGTTGGCATAACGGCGTTCCTTCAGAGCCTTCATGAGTTCATCTGTATCGAGCCCGCAGACGCGGGCGCTCTCCGTGAGCACTTCCAGGCTCCCGATGTCTTTCGATTCTGTGAAGTACGTGTAAAACATCCGCTCATGAAAAAGGTCATACTTACCCATGTCGCGGGCATATTCGCTGGATTCGAGAGACATGCGGGAATTGGAGAGCAGGAGCCGCGGGCCGAATTTGATGCCGAATTCGTCGCCCCTTTTCCTGATGTTTCCGTACATCGCCTCGACATCGGCGCCGGGGAATCTCTTCGCATAGGGTATCCCTTCAGGCGGCGTCTCAGGATGCAGCTCAAAGCTCAGCCAGTCATCTCTGATATCAAATTCTTTTTTTAATGAGTCGACAATGCCCTTGCCTATATAGCAGAACGGTCAGACATAGTCGGAGAAGATCGTCATTTCAATAGTCATGTTTGCCTTGCCTTAGAACAAGAATATCCGGTTTATTTTTTTCCCGTAGCCTTCTTGGGAATACGGGACTCGCAGGGCACCTTTGTCTGACACAGGCCGCAGGACCCGACTTCAAAACCATGGAGGGATTTTATATGATTCAAAGAAGCGCCGTACGCATGGCCGAAACACTTCATTTTATCATGGCCCGCCTCGCTCAGCGCTCCCACGGGACAACGGGCAATGCAGCTCTTGCAGGCGCCCTGGCTATAGAAGAGGCAGTATGCGTGGTGATCTTCATAAGGCCGGGCGGTTGCAGGGATCTGGATTTGCGCCACAACGGAGCCCACGCGCACGGCCTTTCCGCGCGGCGTGATCAAGCCGTCACACAGGCCAAACGTTCCCAGGCCCGCTGCATATGCGGCATGCCTTTCCGACCAGTTGGAGGCAAAACCATACGATTCTGACATCTGCCGTGAGAATTGAGGCGATTGCACCGGCGCAACGGCCCGGTATCCTTTTTCTTGCAGGGCGGCCACAACGTGCTTGCGAAGCTTATCATTGACCTCCTCGCCGTAAAGGCGGGCCCTGGCCCATCGCTCCGGAGGGAACGCCTTTTCTTTCCTGGTATCCGTCTTGGTCGCCTCCGTCTGCGGCAGTATCCAGGTTATGACGGTGAGGTCTTCCGCAGCCGCCTTGGCCTCAGGGAAGGTTTGCTTGAATATCTCTAACGGCGTCCAGTGAAAAGGCCCGACATGCTTCTTATAGTCTTCGTATATAGGATCATTTCCCCGTGAGAATCCCACGAGCGGGTCATCCCATGCCTTTTCATTGGCCTCGTTCTTAAGGGTATTCTCCGGAGATGTGTTTATAAAATCACGGACGACACGCTCTACCCAATTTGCCAAATCCGACGGTTCTTTCATAGAAATTGTTTTCCCCCTCTTTATGCCCGACGCTGATGCTGTCTCCCCAGCAGACAAAGTTTTTCTAAAGGCCAAAGTCCTGGTTGATCAAAATAATCTTCACCCTTCCTTTCGGAGCCGATTTCTCGGTGATCGTCCAGGTATTGCAGATTCGCTCCGCGTTCTTGCATTCCTCGCAGTAGGACGTCTTGACGCAGGGTGTTTTTCTGTTCAGGCGAATAGCGTTGACCGGCGCAGCGTAGTTCTTGATGCGTCTAAAAGCCTCGTCCAAATCGGTGACGACTTTGTTCCGGCTTGCGAGGACAATGACGTTCTTGGGGCCGAACGTCAAACCCGCAACGCGGTTTCCCGTACCGTCCAGGTTCACAAGTTCGCCGTTCGCCGTTATGGCGTTGGTTGCGAGGATGAATAAATCAGCCTGGAGCGATTGCCTCCGCCGCTCGACATTTTCATCCCAGGATATGGTCTTGTCTGATGTCTCTATTGTCTTAAAGGCTGTGCTGGCTTTGAGAGCGGCGTGCAGGCCTGTCTCCATGGAGGTCATCGACGTACCCCAGGAAATGACCGCAGGTTTCACCGCAGGGATGATTTCCTCGAATACAATCTTCTTTACCTCATCCGCATTGTTCGCCAGAAAGACCTCGAAGTTGTTATCTTCCAGCGCCTTCTTGAGATCAGCCAGTCTCAACTGCCAGTACTGTTCAATCGGTGCACTCATCCTTTACCTCCCAATCCTTGTTCATTAAGTTTCCATTTGACACCCGTCCGAATTGCTTGTACACGGGCATCATATACACGATATATACGCGCCATGACCTTGTCAAGAACATATGCTCGCATCTTTTTTGTATTGGCCATCGGTTGGAAAAGTATAAAGAAAAACATGGCTTTTATCCGCCGGGTTGAGGAGGGTCCGCCTTCAGAACATGGAAGCCTTCAGAGTCTATCAGCAATATCCATACTATTATGAGGAATGGATCACTCTCGATGACGGTTCGGCCGTCTTCATAAGACCCATCAAGCCGACCGATGGCCCGCTCCTCCTGGATTTCTTTAACAGATTATCACGGGAGACCATCTACTTTCGTTTCCTGACTCATTTGCAAAAGCTGGAGCCGGAGGTGCTCAAACGGCTTGTGGAGATCGATTACGAAGCCCATTTCGCCCTTGCGGCCATTATTGCAGAGGACAAAAAGGAAGCCATCATCGGGACCTGCCGTTACATCGTTAAAGAAAATAGAAGTCACGCGGAACTTGCCGTCGTCTTGAGAGACGACTGGCAAAGGAAGGGCCTGGGGAAAGAAATGGTGACAAGGGTCGTCAACATCGCTCGGTCAAAAGGACTCGCCAGCATCGAAATACTTCTCGATTCCCGGAACGAAGGGATGAAGCGTGTTTTTACTTCTCTGGGATATCCTGTCAGTCACGAACCTTCCATTATTGACATTGCCGATCGCATGGAGATCCTTCTCCAGGAAATCAAAATCTAACATAGCCATCCATCAGAAATTTCGCAGCCATAAATCAGGATGTTCCCGATCGCGGAGACCTCTTCAATTCCACATTTGAAGCTGAGAGAAGAGAATGTTACGGAAGACTTCGCGCCTGAAGCTGCCGGCCTGATTACAAGCGGATGAATCCCCAGACGAAGAAGATCGAGCAGAAGTCAGCTTTTTTTGAAAGAATCGGCAACGTGATTATTATCTGCGGCTACACTTTGCAGTCCCACCTTGCTAGGGGTCTGCATTCCCGCAGAATCTGGCGACATCACCAGTACATGCCTGCCGGAACTTGGCATGAAACTTAACTCGTTCCATACTCTCGGTCCTTCTCCCCTCCATCGTTGCCTCGTATTCTTTGCGTGCAGCAGATAGCTGAGCCATGCGATTCGAGGCAATCCACCATGGCCGGCGTCCCGAATTTGATGTTCTTGCGGAATTTTGCAAATGAAACAGATTAACAGAATTTATCCTGCGATCCTGATCGCCGGTTTTATCTGCCTCGCGATGATGCTGGGGTAAGGTGAAAAAAGCTCCTCGCTGAACTACTTGACAGGTCGTTTTACAGGTGCTATTATCGGTGCCATTAAGATACCATTAAGGAGGCTCCCATGCAATCAAATGTAAAATATTCTGAAGATATAGTTCCAATGAGCGATCTGAAGGTTAATCCCGGCCGGATTGTTAATCAGGTAGACAAAACCTCCCGACCGGTACTCTTGACCAGTCGGGGAAGAGGCGTTGCCATTGTCCAATCGCTGAAGGATTATGAGGCAAAAGAAGAAGAACAGGCATTCCTGCGCGGCGTTGTGCAGGGATTGATGGACTTGGAAGAGGGACGGGAGATGAGCCTGGCGGATGTAAAAAAACGCCTTGGACTGAGTGGATAGCCATGCCACGAAAAAGAACGATTACCTTTGCCGAATCAGCGCTCAAGGATCTGGAGACAATCCGCCACTGGTATGCCGATCAACAAGTCCCTGCTGTTGGCGAAAGGTTATTGAGAGAAATCATTTCCCAGGTAGAAAGGCTTGCTGATTTTCCTGAAAGTGGACGTGTTGTGCCGGAGTTTGGAATTATGAATCTGCGGGAAATCGTCTATTCACCCTTCCGCACCGTTTACCGCCATGATAAAAGCCGGGTGAGAATTGTTCGGGTTTGGCGCAGCGAAAGACTGCTCAAGACGCCTTAACAATTCAAACGCGTGCGGCAAAAACTTGACGCTTCGACCGGTTTATCCAGTATGGATTTTCTTATTCAGAATTTATTATTGCTTGATCATTCATTGCCGGCAGTTTTGGCAGGCATAGCCTTTGTAGGCATATTGGCATCTCTAAGTTCATGCACAATTGTGAGGCTTCCCGTAATATGGGGATATATTACCGCAGCGGGGGAATCAAGAAAGAGAAGCGTTCTTCTGTCTCTTTCGTTTGCATGCGGCCTTATCGCCGTTTATACCCTTTTTGGATTTGCCATCGGGTTCGTCTCCAATTTAACCGGTAAACTTCTCAGGATAAGCGAGTATCTCTATTTTATTCTTGGCATTATGTTGCTGATCTTGGGGATTATCTTTGCGGGTCTCATTCCCGTGAAGCAAGGCTGGTTTCATGATCGTTGCGAGACGGCCATAAAACATGCGAAGACAATCCATTCGGCATTCATATTCGGGATGCTCTTTGCGTTTCTGGAGACGCCTGCATGTCCGGCCTGCGGGGCCGCACTCATGGTCATTGGCAGCCTGGTGGTTATGAAAGGGTCTTGGCTGTATTCCAGCCTGGTATTTATCAGTTTTGCGATGGGCCAGAGTGTTCCGGTTCTAGTCTTGGGGTTTTCGACCAGCATGTTTAAACACCTGACATCAAAAACCGCGCGCCTTGAAAATGTTATGAGCTTCGCGGCAGGAAACATTTTGATTGTTCTCGGATTCATATTGATGATGCTCGCATAAATGCTATGGAACAAGAAACGGACTCAAAGGAATTGGCATACGAAGACGGTCATAGTCATCATCGTGCATGGTCACTTGGCAGGCGGTGGCTGTTGAGCGTATTTATTGTTGCGACTCTTTTATTTTTCCTGAAGCCTTTCTTGACGCAGCTGATGCACACGCGGGTTTCCTCATATTTCTCAGCTTATTACTTTGACGATGCCATACGCCTGTCCGGGAGAATTGCCTCCATTGATAAGAGCGATATGGAAGCCTGGAATTCGGTTGGGTATGCCTATAAGCAGAAGGCGATGATCGATAAATCCGCTGGGAATTATGATAAGGAGAAAGACGACATTGACAAGTCTATCCAGGCTTACGAAACGGTATTTTCTCTCGATCCTAAAGACATAAAGGTATGTCTTGATATTGGTCTCTTGTATTTTTCGAAAAGAGAATTCGCAAAAGCCGCAAAGTATTTCGAACATGTGCGAAACATGGCGGTTGCCTCCGGTGAATCCCGAGAAGCAGGCATCTTTAGTTATCGTGGCAGAGCCCTTACCATGCTTCACAGATGTTACGAGTCTCTTGGTGATACGACCAAGGCAGGACAGATTCAGGAAGAGCTGAAGCAATATATAAAAAAATAAAAGGTTGTTTATAATATCCTATTACGAGCACCAATAAAAATACTACATTTCGGGAGGTTCCTATGACTACCGCTCTTGAGTATCTGAAGACTAATCCTGTTTTCCACATCGCCACTGTTGATGGTACGAAGGCCAGGGTTCGCCCCTTCGGTTTCGTCATGAGGAGGAATGGCGCGTTGTATTTCTGCACCAACAAAACCAAAGACGTGTACAGGCAGTTGTCCCAGAATCCTGAAATCGAGATTTCGGATATGGGAAACGACTCGACATGGCTGAGGATAAGAGGCCGGATCGCATTTGACGATACGCGTGACGCAAAGGTCCAGACATTTAAAGAGTCCGCCAGACTTCTCCAGATCTATCCGAAAGGGGCAGATGACGAAACATTTGTAACCTTTTACTTTACCGAAGCCGTGGCGACATTGTACTCCTTCTCGGGGACCCCGAAGAAGATACCGCTGCTTTAGGTACTCTTCCTTTTTTTGTTAGAGGCTCACTCTGCTTCGCGCACGCGACAGGGCCGATCTCTTCTTAAAACAAATGACCTCGGTGTCCTGCATACGGTTCAGAATTTCAAATACAAGTCACCAGCTCCGATTACCGCATCAGGTCACGATTGCCAATAGAAACATATCTTTTATTAATATGATGGTTAGATAGTTATGTTAATACATGTATTCTTCCGATAACTTGCTTAATCATTAGATTCTTTCTTGATATAGATTTCTTCTGTCAATAAAGATACTTAAAGGCACGTCTGTGGCTGCAGTGATTGTATATCTAACCCATTAGAATATGGTGCAGCATTTTGGGGATTACTAATGTTTGAAAAAATCAAGAAAAAAGGTTTTCAGATCCTCACACTTCATCACGCGGAAGCTATTCTTAAGCACGATATGGGCTTGGCTGTCGACGAACTCGAAACCGTGCTGTCAGGTATCAAAATTCCTGTCGCAGAGCTTGTGGAAGGCGGGGGCGGCGAAGGTGAAGGGAGTGCTAGCGGTCAAATCTTTATTTTTGACAATTGAGAATGTTAAGAATTTTTATCACCATTCGAGTTTGATTTTTGCTGAGTACAATCCGTATAACGGCTTGCTGTGCACACCCGCCTTCCCTCCTTTGACCGCATTAACTCGACTCTGGTCATAGGATGCGGACAAGGCAGCTCTTCTACTACAATTCCCCTAGCGACTGCACGACATCTTCAAACTCCGCCTTCAAGGGATCCGACATGGAAGATAGAACGCTTTCAGGAATTCCCACGAATTTCCATACCTTCTTGTCTAATGGCGGGATATACTGTTCTCCGCTGTCGCCCAGCTGCATTTCATGGACTATATAATCAGCTATGTAGACCACTGCTGCCTCGAAAGGATATTGTATGGCCTCCCAGGGAAAGTGGTGGTAGGCTATCATTTCCTCCAAGCTCGCCGGCAGATTCCATAATTGTGCCATCGCACGCCCTAAATCCGAATGGTCGAAACCGATTACTTCTTTTTCCACCAGAGATAATGGCTCGTTACTGACCCTGCAGCGAAGAATCATTTCTTGTGCGACATCGGGCATCATCTTGTAGATCGCGAGCCTGCCTATGTCATGAATTATGCCTGCCGTAAAGAAACGCTCCACGTTCGCCTCGCGCGGTTTTGCTTTTACGAGCATCTTGGCAGCGACGCCGCAGGCTACACTATGCCTCCAGAGAGAATCCATGCTGACAAGGCCTGACGGTATCCCTCTGAAGAGACGCAGTACGGAAGTTGCCATGGCAAGATCGCGTATCTGATTCGTGCCTACTGCCGTGAGGGCACGGCTGACCGTATCGATTTTTGATGGAAAACCATAGAACGCGCTGTTGACAAGTCGGAGCAAGCGGGTGGTAAGGCTCGGGTCACCGCTTATTATATCACTGATATCTCTTATGGAAGAATAGTGGTCATTGATTGCATTACTGATTCTGATATAAATGAAGGGCAGTGACGACAATTCCACCCAACCCTTAAGGAGGGCGTCCAGTTTATTATGTTTCACCATATTAGCCTCTCACAAATTCTGAAAGATACGAAGCCTGCGCACCACAGGGAGTCACTGAATTGCCTCGACATACAAACACTGGATTAATTATCGCGCAGCAATGTCATGGCCATGCTGTAAACTGAAGCAAAGGCATCACTCGAGTGAATCAGATTAGTCAAGGGAAGCATGTCGGTCACCGTGGCGTACAACTTTTGATCATAAACAATGCCCCCTAAATCCACCGAGTGGATCATCAGGTATTTGTCAGCAACCGTCTGGATAACCCCGCCGGCCCTCTTGTCACGATTGGTATGGGTCATGTTTGTGATGAGAAAAGGCTGGATCTTCCGGATTTCTTCCTGCAGCGCGGTCATGGCCTCTCTTCCATTCAGTTCCTGAATGATCTGCAGCAGCTCACCGACCGTGCGGACTTTGAGTTCATTGTTGGTATCCATGGCCGTTTTTATGATCGTTTGAAGTGATGACTTCTGGCTGGCAAGCTGGTTTAAACGCCGGTAAACAGCATTACGGATAAACGCATAAGCATTTTGAATCGATGTCGGCTGCGCAGTGATGACCACAACTTTTTTTTCGGCAGTGAGGAAGAAATCAAGCACGTTAAAAGAGGTCCCGGCACCGAGATCGAGAACTACATAATCGGCATCCAGTCGGGCAAGGTTCTGGATAAGTTTTGCCTTTTGCGAGATGTGGATATTAGCCAAAGAAAGAATATCGCTGGCACCGGCGATCAGATAAAGATTCTGCATTTCCGTATTGAGAGAGATCTCTTCCAGAGAGTCGTATCGCTTACTCACAAAATCATTCAGCGTTCTCGGCGGATTCTTGATTCCCATAAACGTATGGAGATTCGCTCCGCCCAGATCGGCATCCACCAGAATGGTTTGTTTACCCATCTTGGCAAACCAGAAGGCCAGGAGAATACTAACCGTGCTCTTGCCTACGCCTCCTTTTCCACCACCTACAGCCACAATCTTTGGATTAGCTGCCACAATACTCTCCCGTGTGTCTAACGGATATCCAACACCTGCATTAAACCGAATCAGCTCTTCGGAAGCGATTCCCATAAGTAAGAAATCAGATCCTGCGCATCTTCACCAACATAACAGTGCTTCTTGAGAAACGTGAGATCGGAATGCGTCATATCTTTGAATTGGATGCCGGCAATAATCATGGTTTTTCCTTCACGAAAAATCTCGCGGGTCCAGACAATTGTGCCACAAAGATTGAGCCCGAACTCTACTTTGGGGATGTTGACCAGGACCTTGATGCTCTTTCCGATGATCTCAGCGGGGGAACCGGTCAGATACTTTTCACCCAGAGTAAGACAGGCGCCACCGAGGGAAATATCCTGGATAAAACCTTTCAGAATGAGGTGGCTCTTATTCGGCTCGTTATTAATAATCTTCATATCTACCTGTGCATGGAGTTGGTAACGGGCCGATTTGCGGTCTCTGTGTGACACCCTTTTTTCCGTTAACAGCCGTTGAGCCTTGTTCAGTATCATTAACAGAATTTCAACCTTGGGATACTCCTCACATAGATCTATGAGTTGTGATTTGGAAATTGTTAGCAGCTCGGTGCTATTGACGGTTTCAATTACGGATGGAAACTGTTTTTGTTCACCAAAAGGATAAACATCGCCAAAATAATTTATCCCTGCACTATTCGCCGAGAATTCCCGCCGACTCTCTTCCCCTTCGTCCGTAATCATAAGGCTTGTTTCGCTCACAGTGCCCGAGACAATAAAATATAGAGATTCTTCCACATCACCGGAATTTTTTATCACGGTTCCCGGTGGCAGGCGGAGGGGCTCCAGATGCGTCAGCACCGCAAGCAGTTCAGGGTAGGGCATGTGGCAGAAAAAATCAGTCAGCGCTGTGTCAGAGCGAACTTGACGAAATGCTTTGTATAGATCACGGCACTCCTTGCGGGAAGGTTCGGCAGCATGCCACTCCATTACTTTGGCGGCAACCGCGTGCAGGATCACTCCTCTCCGTGCAAAGAGGTCCGCTGCTTTCCGATAATATTGAGCAGCCTGAGCAAATGATTCCCGGCCCGTCAGGAAATCAGCGAAGGCTTTAGTAAGGAAACAATCACCAGGGAATTTTTTTAGTAAGACTTCGCATTCTTGGGCAGAATTGATGGTTAAAGAGCCATCAATAATGCCTTCGATGTAATGTTGACTTTCCAATGCTTCGTTCAATCATCTACCCCTGGTTAATGCTCTTTATCCTTGTTAATTATTTTGCGGTTCATCCCTGGGGAACACGATATTATTGCCTTTGATTCCGATTCCCCTGAAAAGAACGCAAAAATGAGTTGAGCCGCGTCTCGTGTCTAACAATTCTAACGGCTTCAATGATGTCTATCGGCTTTTTGGCCGGATTCCTTTAGCTGTAAGTTTCCGTAGTTTCAATTACTTGATAATGCTGGATTCCCGCTGGATCCTGCCCTCGAATTCGGTAGCGAACGCATTCCCCGCGGCTTGCTGCGGGGTAAGTGAGCGAATGACAAACGATACTGTACCCTAAGAATCGAAGATTCTCAGCAGCTTACTGCGGAGAGCTTCACTGTCCTTATCGGGGGTGGGATGACATGAGTGCTGAGATTGCGTCTGGGCAAAAATCTTTGCATGTTTGCCGATGACAGCGTGAGGCTGACATTTTATGAGCTCACCGGCACATGCTCCTTGAGGATATCGAGAAAAGTTTTTGGAATCGGGCCCGGCTTATGGGTCGAATAATTAAAGTGAACCAAGGTGGTCGAAGCTCGAACGCATAGCTCCCCGTCCTGATATACTTCTTGGTGCAAGACGAAACTTGAGGTACCAATCTTTTTCACACTGGTAAGGATTTCCACATCCTTGCCAAAGAAGATCTCATGTAGAAAATCCATATTCATGCTGACTGTAATCAAGCTCGGTTCGGCGAGGTTCTGGCTAAACAGCTGAATGATTTCCTCATAGCCCTCTTCCAGCCAAACTGGAATTTCAGTGTGGCCGATATGTCCTGTTATATTCGTTTCGGATATTCTTGGTGTAATGATTTTTCTAAACATCTGCCATTGTCTCCTATGATGTTTTCCATGTACTTGTCATCTACCTGACTCGGAAGGGATACTATTGGTAAAAATATTTGATGTCCATGTAAAAATCAATGGGCATAAATCAAATGCATTAATAATTGCTGTTCATCAGAGCGAGCGATGCGTCCTTCCTCCTAATGTAATAGTGCAACTGTTGTGACAGTCATCTACCCTTTCGATTGGTAATCGTCTCTTAACTATACTTTGATTTACTACTTGACATTATATACCGATTGGTATATTTTCTGGCCGCAGAGAGACGCTCATGAGTAAAGCAGGAGAAACAAAAAGATTTATCATCGAGAAAGTGGCGCCCATTTTCAACATGAATGGTTATGAAGGCACATCCTTGTCCCAATTGACAGATGCCATCGGACTTACCAAAGGTGCTCTGTACGGCCACTTCAAGAACAAGGATGAGATCGCCTTGGCTGCACTTGAATACAACATCTCAAAAATAAAAAGTGAAATATCGGATAGGATTGGACCCATTGACAATTCATGCGAGAAACTTGTCGCGTTCGCTCAATTTTACCGAGATACGTTTGACAAGATTTCTCAGCGGGGAGGATGTCCGATCCTGAACGCCGCTGTCGATTCTGACAACACTGAGCTTCCCATGCGTGACTTCGTGATCCGATCGATAGACGATTGGATACGCATGATCATCTTAATTGTCAGGCGGGGGATAAAAAGGCGTGAGATCAAGGAAGGCATCGATGCAGAAACGTTTGCCACGCTTTTTGTTACTTTTATTGAAGGCGGCATCATGCTTTCAAAGGTTACGGGCAATAGGATTCACTTGGATAGAAACATCGCTTACCTTATAAATAAAATCAATGCTGAGCTGAGGATTTAACTTTGGAGAAATAGTCGTCGGATTGCAGAGGGAGGAATCACATGGAGACAGAAGACGTTTATAGGCGGTTTATAGCATGGCTGAAACAATCCTGGTACGGCGTGCCCCGGCCGGAAGAGGCCCTGCCATTTATCCGAGCACGCTACACGAAAGAGGAGGCAGCACTGCTCACGGGGATATCGTTTGCGCCGAAGCCCCTGGAAGAACTGGCGGTCCTGAAGCAGATGTCACCGGAACGTCTTCAGGAAATGCTGGATCGGATGGCCCAGAAGGGACTGGTCTACCGGGATGAGAAAAAGGGAAGCCTGCGTTACGGATTGAACGATATTTTCTTCGGCATGCGGACCTTCGGCTGGCCCGGACGAATCGATGAAACCAGCCGGGCTGTGGCCCCTCCTGCGAACCATTACTGGGAGCATGGCTTTCTCGATCCTTGGGAGCCGGTCAGAGAAAAGGGGTTGCGTGTCCTGCCGATAGGGGAAACTATCAAGGACAGCCGCGAAGTGCGGCCTTACGAAGATGTGGTCAGGCTCCTTGATTCCTTCAATTATTTTGTCGTGACTGTCTGCCCCTGTAAACACATCAAAAATCTCGATCCAAACGAGCCTAATTGCCCTTATCCCGCGGAGGTCTGTCTGCATTTCGATAAGCTCGGTCATTATATTGTGGATAACGGCCTCGGCCGCGAGATTACGCGTAAGGAGACGGAGGAGATCCTCAAAAAGAGCGCCGAGGCGGGCTTGGTGCACGGCATCTCTAATCAGCAGGAAGGCATTGACACAATCTGCAACTGCGATCCGTGCTGCTGCATGTGGTTCTCCGCTCTTTTCAAGATGAAGCATGCGGGCAGCCTCACCCCTTCCAACTACCGCGTCCGCACCGATCCTGGGATTTGTCTGGGCTGTGGACTATGCGTCAAGCGCTGTCCTATGAAGGCACTGCGCTTGGAGAACTATCCCGATGCAACAAACAAAAAGGGGGTGGCTGCGGTGCTTGACCCGGAGATGTGTATCGGGTGTGGAGTCTGTGTCTACAAATGCAAGAGTCAGTCTCTCAAGCTTGAACAACGGGAGGCTGCGCATGACCCGCCCCGAACGGGAAGAGATTTTGCGACACAGTTCATGATGGACCATCAGGCGGCTCAAGCCCGTGGCGATGGGAAGTTATGAGGATATGACGATGCATGCGGATCGTCAAAAAGAACCTCAAGCGGGATGCGGCGGATCGCTCTGATCCCGACAGTCACTTATTGATGTACCAGCGCCCTATCTTTTTAGGGATTATGGCAACCGCTGCTTAGTAGCTTTGACCCACCATTTTTCATCCACTCAACCCTTATTGATGTTCAGTGACTATCGCAATATGCTTTTAGCACAAAGAAAGGTTTAAAAATAAACCCAGCCCAACGGCTTTTATTAACCTATTTTTAAGTATCGTAAAACGTCAAAGGGGCAAGAGATGAAGAAAATAATATGCCTGTGTATGGGATTGTTAATGTTGATAGGATGTTCGACAAAACTTATTACAACATCAAATGAAAAATTGGATATGAATCAAAGTGGACCTGCATTCAATGAATACAGTCGCCATAGTCACAACAATATTCTTTGGGATTCCCGTTATCAAGAATGACATTAATCACACAATGAATCAATATTTATCAGGTCAAAGACAATTTCCCTGATAGTTTATACTCCACACGAATTTAGAGAAAAAGTCTTTCATACCAATCAGTAATCATCGACATTCACATTTTTCAAAGTTATTTGTTAATAGGTAAAAGCAATATTACCCTCTTTTACCGCTTCGCGTCCTGAAATCTTGTTTTTGCAATTTTGACTCTTCCATGCTTCAATACGATCGGAAATAAACGAAGAAGCCGCAACTTGTATCGGAGATATTTCTGCACCGAGGGATACAAAACAGCAGAAATCCAACTTTGTCTGTGGTAAAAGTTTTAGGTGCAGGTCAGGATATACACTGTATGAAAAAGATAAAAGATTATTTGTGAAGGGTCACTCAAAATTGAAGTGTCAACTTCAAACTATAGGAAGGTAATCCATGAGGCTCAGAATACCCTACTACGCCCAGACTTCTGAATTCAGCTGTGGTCCTGCTTGTTTGCTGATGATGTTCAAGTTTTTTAACACCCACCTTAAGCTGAATCGCACTCTAGAGTTTGAGGTATGGCGTCAGTGCAACATGATAGGAGTAAGAGGCGCAGACCCTTTCGGGATGAGTGTCCCGTTGTTAGATGCTGGCTATAAGGTTCACCTGTTAACGCAACACAGGAATATGATCGACCCCGATATGTGGAGGAGCAGGACTCAGGAACTTAGGTTGACTCCGGAAGACGAGGATTTAGCTGTTTTCGGTATTACCGAGAACAAGAAGCGCGCTCTGGGTCGTGGCTTGACTGTGGCGTACAGCCGATTGACGGTCGAGCGGGTCGCTAAGTCCTTTTATGAAGGGTTCATCCCGATAGCATTGGTACACATGGGGGTGGTACACGAGCTGGATATACCTCACTGGGTAGTAGTGACGGATGTCGGAGATGATTATGTAGCATTCAATGACCCCTATCCTCCCAAAGGGGGAAAGAACATTTGCGTGAGCCGGGAGGAATTCCAGGAGATGCTTGGTAATGTTGGAACCCGGATTGGTCTGAGCCCATCGGTCATCTTTGTCAGAAACTACAGCCGGTGAAGGAACCGAACTTTGCAAATACTAAAGAGGTAAAAACGAGCCTTTAAGATTTTATCGTAAGGGAGTAAGACTTCAGCTTCTCAACGGGATGATAGGATTTTTTCGATTGGGCCAGGGCGGCAAGGCCCATATCGCTCTCTTTGTTCATAAACGCGTATCCATGGAAGAGTTCCTTAGCACACTCATTGTCCAGAAACTGGTAAAGACCTTTGATGTAGGGATAGGCCTTTTCAAAATTGAGGGCGCCCATATTTTGCGTTAGATGGGACATGATGGCAAAGGCGCAGATCTCACCGTCTATCCGGACCCATAAGCCGCGCCAGTCCAGCTCTTCTATGGTATGGAGCGCCGCAATAACAGCCGCCTTCTCACACATCATATTTTCCTCCTGACCTTTGTCACATTCCTGAAGATCACACCATTTTTCAAGAAAGTCGAGACAATCGGGAACATCTGTTTCTGCGATCATCCCAGTGGCCACCCGCTTGTCATGAATATATACACGTGTAAACTGGTGAATCAGATTCCGTTTTTTTGCATATCGATTTCCCTTGAGCTCGACGAGATCCTGGGTGAGATAGAGATAGTCCTCATACTCTTCCTGTTCACTGATATCGAAATAAGGATCGAGGGCGCTGTCTCCCACCTCTTGCAGATAATCTCCAGGAACGAAGCAGATCCGCTCGCATCCCATCGCCATGGCCAGTTCTTTCAGGGCGACGGGCGTAGGCCGACTATCGCCACCGACGGGCAGAATCAGGTATCCTTTGTCGTAATTGTCCCTGATATTTTTAGTTACGACGATCACCTCGTCATGGACAATCTCGTAATTGGATTCGAAGCAGTCGCCGTTCCAGGCAATGATCGAAGGTAGGGAATAGGTGCTGAGGCGGTGCGGCTGACGTTCAAAGAATCGCTTCAACAACGGATAGTCTTCTCTGGATAATGGCTTCATCGCTTATAATCAATCTTTAGCAGCATCGGCAGAGAAAAGGGCATTTCCTCAAATCCTATTTTTCGATAGAAGGAATGGGTGCGATTTTGAGCGATCAAACCGATCCACCGAATGTTGTCACTATGGAGACGCCCCACGATTTCTCCGACAATCTTTGTTCCGATCCCCTGACGTCGAAGTCGGGAGAAAACGATCACATCATGAATATAGGCGTCATTCACACGATCGCTGATTGCCCGACCCATCCCCACAATCTCGTTTCGATCTCTGACGGTCAGAAAGCAGTGACTCCCCGAAACGATGCGATGGATGAGCTCATAATCTCCGCTATCCCGCTCATCCCACCAGCCCCCTTCCCGGTATAAGACCGTGATCTGCGCGATTTCCTCAGGATTGGGATCAGTTATGAACTGGTATTTATACGATATCATGTTGATAATGATCGACGTACATCTTGAAGACGGCAAATCGAAGAGAGACGATAACCGGACCCGGGACGAACCCGAAAAAATTGAACAACATAATTTTTGACAAGCGCCTTATCTCTCATGTACATAATAGTATGGGAAAAGTGATTTGCTCGCGGACTCGTGTATTTCTTCTGCTATCTCGCAGTATACCCACGGGCATCAAGGCATGCGCTCATCGCACGTTGATAATCCGCACGTTTCTGAACCGCTGGCGCGCCGCCAGTAGGCTGGGTCGGATCGTAGCCAGTCTGGCCAACGGCCCAGCGATGACACTGATAGCGATCATCCGCCTGTTGCTTCTCACTCTGACCTTTACGGGGATAGATAAACAACTGCTCTGCCGGTGGCGCCGACGGTGGTACCTGGTTGACTGCACCTTGCGGTGGATTAACAATCATATAACCACCTTCCACCGGAGCATAATAATAACCGTCAGCATAGTAGTAAGGATAACCACCTATCACAACTGTCGTGTAATAAAATGGCAGAAAGGCAACTATGGGAGCCCAAGGATACCACCATCCACCATAGTACCACCCATGATATCCACCGTGCCATCCATGATATCCACCATACCACCCGTGATACCCACCGTATGACCCTCCTGGTGAGACTTGCCTCTGCGCACCTATCTCCTCCGGATATGCAAACAACACGATCCCTGACAAGAAGACCAATATAGTCAAGAAGGCAATGCGCCTCATTATACTGCGAATATTTGTCATATGTGTCTGCTCCACAAAATAGATATTTTCTAATTACTGTAGTAAGTTTACAATGTAATTGACGTAATTTCAATAAATAACTGTCTTGCCATCATCCCTCATTAGCAATTCATTCCAGCACATTCAATAATCTGCATGATCTTTTTATTTGAAAAGACAAAGGAAGTCTATTATGAAAGGCTTAATCACTCTTCTTTGTATTTTTACACTCTCAAAAAAACTCAACGCAGCGCCATGGGATTCTATTGACATTCTTTCCAAGATTCCCGCAAAGGGAACAAACCATATGCCCATCATCTTTCAACTGAACCTGTTCAGAACGACCGAAGACTAAAGAAAGGAGAAAATTGTGGATTGGAAAAAAATTTATCAAAGCAAACTCATGTCAGTCCAGGAAGCGGCAGCGAAGGTCGAATCGGGGGATAGAATCTGGTTTGGACCCTGTTCGGCGGCTCCGATCCAGCTTATGGAGGCGCTTGGCGACCGGGTGGATGAACTTGAGGATGTCCATGTCATATCCGGGTTGGCGCTGCACCCCTTCAAATTCATGCAGTCACCTAAGTATATCGGACGCATCAACGTCCACACTGTTTTTTACGGTCCCTATGAGAGGGCCTTCTTCAAAGTGGGAAACATAAAGATAAACTCGGTCCATTTTTCGAAGACCCAGTGGGCTGTGCAGAATTATTACAAGGTCAACACGCTAATGACTGACGTCTCTCTGCCTGACGATGAGGGCTACCTGTACTACGGTTCCATGGGCGTCGCCATAAACGGGGCCGCGGCGGCCATCGCGAAGAAGATCATGGTTCAAGTGAACAAACATCAGCCCAGGGTAAAAGGCGTCGAACATCGGATCCACGTGAAAGACGTCGATTACATCTGCGAGTTTGACCATCAGCTTCCCCCGTTGCCCCAGGATAAACCGACGGAGATAGACGGTAAGATCGCCGATTTCATCGTGCCGCAGATCCCCGACGGGGCCACCATCCAGATCGGACTCGGTTCGATGTCCAACGCCATCGGCTACAAACTGGCGACAAAGAAGAACCTCTCCGTGCACACGGAGATGTTCGTGGACTCGATGCTTGAGCTCGTGAAGAAAGGGGTTATCACCGGCAAGATGGTTGCTGGTTTTGGTCTGGGCAGTCAAGAACTTTATCAATTCATCGGTGAGGGCAAGGTGGAGCTCAAACCCCTCCGGATCACCAACGATCCATTCGAAATCGCCAAGATCGATAATCTGATATCGGTGAACGTCACACTGATGGTGGACCTGACGGGCCAGGCCTGTTCCGAATCAATCGGCTTCATGCAATACAGTTCCACGGGCGGTCAATCGGATTTTGCCAGGGGAGTGGTTTTATCGAAAGGTGGGAAAGGATTCCTCTGCTTGCCTTCTACCATCAAGACGAAGGAAGGCAAGACAATATCCACGATCACAGTGGCTCTTCCTCCGGGAGCAGCCGTTACTACCCAGCGCTCCGACGTCATGTACATAGTGACGGAATATGGAATCGCCGACGTGTTTTGCAAACCTATCCCGGACAGGGTGAAGGCCCTGATAGCCATTGCCCATCCGGACTTCCGAGACGATTTGAAAAAACAGGCTTTGGAAGCTGGTTTGATCAAATGTTAATCTTTGTGAGGAGGACCATGGGATGATTGAAGAAAAGTATAAAACCCTTGCGGCCTACCTGGAATCGGCCATTGGTATTGTAAAGCAGATGGGACTAACCGTCGTTGCCATGAAGGACCGCTACGTGAAGCTCCAGATGCCTATCAAGAAAAACATCAACCATGTGGGTACCATGTATGCCGGTTCCCTCTTCACCCTCGGAGAGATTATGGGCGGAGCGATTTTCATCGCCTCCTTCGATATGAGAAAATATTATCCCCTTGTCAAGGACGTCCAGATTCGCTACAGGCGGCCCGCGACGACGGATGTCACGGTGGAGCTGACCATGAGCGAAGACCAGGTAAAGCAGATCACCGCGGCTCTAAAAGAGAAAGGCAAGGCGGACTTTCCTCTGGAGCTTGAGCTTGTCGACGCAAACGGTGAAGTCGTCTCCATCGTCCAAGGGATATGGCAGGGGCGGAAAAAATAGCGTTCGGAAACATGATAAAACGGATAATATTATTATCCACAATACTTATAATAATTTTTGTAGCGGGATTGTTTATTACGCGGTTGAGTTCACCCCGGCCATTTGATGATTTAAATCAGGAACTGGAATACCTGGTTTCTGGATTAGTACAAAAAGACAAATCAGTCAGGAATTGTGTTCTGTCTGTGATGAAGGGTGATGGCTCCTTTTCTTGGTCGGGCGCAGCGGGCATCGCGAGTCAAAACGGTCAGGTGCCTATGACCAAAGATACTCCTATTTATATCGCGAGTATCACAAAGCTATATACTGCCACGGCAATCATGCGATTGTATGAAAAGGGAGCGCTCTCATTAGATGATCCAATGTCTAGATACCTTCCCGAGGAGCTTATTCAAGGCATTCATGTGTACAAGGGGAAGGATTATTCCCACGAAATTACCATCAAAGAATTGTTGTCGCATACCTCAGGTATAGCAGATTACTATGCTGAGAAACCGAAAGGTGGGAAAAGCCTTTTTGACCTGTTCCTGGAAGAACCGAAGCGGTCGTGGACGGTCGATCAGACTATTGAAAGGGTGCGAAAGGACTTAGAACCCAATTTTCCGCCTGGTACGGATGCATCCTATTCGGATACAAATTTCCAATTATTAGGGAAGGTCATCGAGTCCGTAACCGGTAAGCCACTTCACACCATTTACACGGATTTTTTCTTTCGACCTCTGGGCCTCAGGCACACTTGGTTGACCGGACGTTCTGAACCTCTGCTCCTGCTGATATATTTTATAAAGATATGATCATTACCAAAGCCCGCTCGAATGGAGCCTACTGGGCTGATGGAGGCATTGTTTCTACGACAGAAGAATGTATCATTTTCCTGAAAGCCCTAAATGAAGGGCGAATTATTAGCAGAGACACGCTGAAACTTATGCACAACGGGCGCAAATTGAAATTTCCGCTTCAGTATGGGTACGGAACGATGTACTTCAAACTCCCATGGTTCATTACTAAGGTACTGAAGATACCCCCATTATGGGGTCATTCGGGTTCTAGCGGTTCATTCCTTTATTATTCCGAGGATCTAAATCTGTACATGGCAGGATCTATTAACCAGGTGGAATCAAAGACCAGACCATTTAGGCTGATGCTAAGTGTCATGAAGGCTATTCAATCGAAAATGCAGGATCCTTCCCGTAATAAAGCATTCGGCAATTTTTAGAAGGTAAACTTTATTTCAAACGCTAAGTGCGCCACGAGGCTGCACAGGAGATGAGGGGAGGTCCCTCGAAGCCGGCTTGCAGGAGCAGGCTTCAAACCACCTTAAGCTGCAAGGGTAAAGAGCCACTGTGGTGAGCATTAAGGAAAAGTCAGGGCAACGACCCTGTCAGGTGAGGATCAGGGAGGCGAGCGCAAGCGAACTACTTCTGAGGTGTCGAAATGAAATGGATGATGTCAGAACTGGGGGGCTTACTGATCTCCAGGATAAGTCTAGGATGGACCTGTT
>JBKQQP010000043.1:0-67740 GCA_052144335.1 Syntrophales bacterium | reverse complement strand
TCCGTTGCCCACAAAATAATGATTTTTCAGATTGGCTTAACACGCTCCTGTTCTTTTATAATTAAACAACAGCCGGTACATATCGTTCCTGGTTCATAAGAACGAAACGGACACGGTTCAAAAGCTTTCTGGCGACATGGACGATGGCTGCCGTCTTTTTCATCCTGAGAGAGAACTTGTGGAACGCCATTATTAACGCCGGGTCTTTCCGCGCTGCCACCCAAATTACGTTAATTAACAAAACAGTAACAGCGTGAAACCGACGGCAATAAATAAGGAGGTAAGAGAGGCAGGTTCCGGCATAGGGGGCGATGGGAAAGGCAAACTCGCAAATGAAAATACAGAAACGAGAAAGGAATACAAAAAGCCGGATCAGTCCGAGATCAGGGCGAAACTTACGCCTCTTCAATTCAAAGTGACGCAGGAAGGAGGAACGAAAGAGCCTTTCAATAACGAATATTGGCTCAACAAGCGCGAGGTCATTTACGCCGATATTTTCAGTGGCGAGCCCCTCTTCAGCTCACTCGACAAATTTAATTCCGGAACAGGCTGGCCGAGATTCACTAAGCCTCTCGAACCGGGAAACGTTGCCGAGCTGGGGAGACCCACTTATGCTGGTACGGAGCAGGCACGGCGACTCGCACCTCGGACATGTCTTCCTCGACGGGACGGAGCCGACAGGACCCAGAAGACCTCGTAAAAGAAGGCTACGGAGAGTACCTCAAGCTTTTTGAAAAGAAATGATAACTGCAATCCGCGGCTTCCGGACACAGGATGAGGTCGAGAACAGGGCTTTGATAAAATAATATTTTACAGCTTCGAATATTTCTCAACGAGAACAAATTTTGTCACCTTTCCCGTAGGAATGCGGGGACTTTGTCATATAGCCATAATGCTATAAAGTCTCGGAAAAGAGGGCGGTACATTTGCTGCCGTGCCATACCTTCCCCCGCCTTTTGATTCCAGATTTCCACTGGCAATCACACTATATATACAGTACTGTTTCCTCGCAGGAAGTTGAATTATCTTGACATGCCAGGATATCTACCCATATATTCTACGACACTCAAATGGAATTCTTGTCAGATGGGATGCCATTTCTCCAGAAGAGTCCTTCTTTTCATCTTCTTTTGCCTGGTACTAACGGGCATCTACGGGTGCGATTTCTTCAGGACAAATCAGCCTCAGGCCATCAGGGGTCTTCTTGATCTCACCAGTTGGAACTTCGAGCAGAAGGGGCCGGTCAATCTTGCAGGACAATATGAATTTTATTGGAGCAGGCACATCTATCCTGCAGATTTTGCCGCTACGCAGCGGCCGCGGCCTTCCGGGTTCATTCGCGTCCCCGGGTATTGGAAGGATTACGAGCTGGATGGGCAAAAGCTGCCCGGCTACGGGTATGCCACGTACCGCCTGACCATACTCGTAGGCAAAGAAAGAGGTCCGCTCTCTGTTGAAATTCCGGAAGTCTCCACAGCCTACAGGCTCTTTGTCGATCAAAACGAACTGGCTTCCGTAGGGGTCGCGGGGGAAAGCATGGAAGCCACTACTCCACAGCAGCATCCTGTGCGATTGACATTTACACCGGTCTCCAACCGGGTCATGCTTCTCATCCAGGTCAGCAATTTTCATCACCGACGGGGCGGGCTGTGGCCTCTGATGACTCTGGGCAAAGAGAGGACTCTCGTTGAACGTGCGGAGCGCAAACGCGCGTTTGATTTCTTTCTCCTCGGCGGCATCTTCATCATGGCCGTCTATCACCTGGCCCTTTTTCTCGCGAGACGGAAGTTTCGGTCTACACTTTACTTTGGCGTCTTTTGCTGCCTGATCGCGCTCAGGCTTTTAACCACCGGCCAGAGATCCATTCTGCAGATCATTCCCAGTCTTGATTGGAGCCTGCTGGTGAAGCTGGAATATCTCAGCTTTTACCTCGCTGTTCCCGTCTTCGGCCTCTTCCTCCAGTCCCTGTTCGCGCTTTTCTCCCGGAAGGTTCTCCGGGGAGTTCTTCTTGTCGGATTGGCCTTTTCAATGATCGTGATCTTCGCGCCGGTCAGGGTGTTTTCTTATACTCTCCCTTTTTATGAAGCTATAACCGTGGTCCTCATTCTCTATGCCTTCTACCTGATGCTCTCCAACCCCATTCGCGACTACATGGAACCCTCAGTGTTCCTCATTGGCATGTCCCTGCTCTGCCTCACCGTAATCAATGACATGCTCCACGTCGAAGGGATTATCAACACCACTTTGCTTGCACCGCTCGGTCTATTTCTGTTCATCTTCTCCCAGGCGTTCATCGTGTACGTGCGGATCATTAAGTCCTTCGCGCTTCTGGAGACCCAGGGCATCGAGCTGCAGAATGCCTTCGAAGCCTACAAGGAGGAGGTTCGCGGCCGGCTCCGGATCGAGGAAGCGATGCGCGAAAGCGAAGAGAAATATCGTACTATCCTGAACAGCATCCAGGAAGGATATTATGAAGTGGACCTGGACGGCAACATGACCTTTTTTAACGATTCCCTGTGCAGGATTCTGGGATATACGCGTGATGAGTTGATCGGCATGAACAACCGGCAATATATGAGCGCCGATGCCACAAGGCACGTCTACAGCTTCTTTCTCAATGTCTTTAGGACCGGGGAGCCTGCAACCGCCTTCGACTGGGAGGTCATCGCCAAGGACGGCGCACACAAAACGGTCGAAGCATCCGTCGCTCTCATTCGCAACGCCGAAGGCACACCCACAGGCTTCCGTGGCGTGGTGCGCGATATCACGGAGCGCAAGCGTGTGGAGGAGCAGGCAAAACAGCAGCAACAGCAGCTGATGCAGGCAAGCAAGATGGTGGCGCTGGGCGTCCTGGCCTCGGGGATGGCCCACGAAATCAACAACCCCAACAACTTCATCATGCTGAACGCGCCCATCCTGAAGGACGCATGGGACAGGGCGCTGCCCATCCTGGAGGAATATTATAGAGAGAACGGTGATTTCATCATAAGCGGCATGAACTATTCAGAGATGCGTGTACACGCACCGATGCTGTTTTCTGGAATCCTTGAGGGAGCGACACGTATTAAACAAATTGTCGATGACCTGAAGAATTATGTTCGGCGAGATGATCTGGACCTTACCCAGTCTCTCGATGTCAATGCCGTGCTCAGGTCTTCCCTGTCCCTCCTCTCTCATTTAATCATCAAGTCGACGGAAAATGTCTCGATTGATTATGGACAGGATCTGCCTCCGATCAACGGCAGCTTTCAGAAGCTTGAGCAGGTTGTCATTAATATCATTCAAAATGCCTGCCAGGCGCTTCCGTACAGGAGTCGCGGCATATTCGTATCCACATCGTACAGCGAGGAAATGCGTGCCGTGATACTCCGTGTTCAGGATCAAGGAATAGGAATTCCCGAGGAGAGGCTTTCACATATAACAGACACTTTTTTCACAACCAAACAGCACTCAGGAGGCATTGGACTGGGCTTATCCATCTCGAAGAAGATCGTCGAAGAGCATGGCGGGAAGCTTGTGTTCACCTCGGAAGTGGACAAAGGCACGATCGTTGATATTGTTGTCCCCGTGAGTCGAAGCGCTGAAGCTTCTATGGAGAATACATCATGACCACATCCGTTAGTCCCTATTTCCCGGTGTTATTGGTGGACGATGAGCTGCAGGCACTGAACAGCTTTGAAATGGCGCTTCGCTCTGCCGGTCTGAATAATTTCATCCGCTGTCAGGATGGCCGTGAAGTGATGCCTGCACTTTCCAAGGCTGGTGTCGAACTCGTGCTGCTCGACCTTATGATGCCCTATCTCTCCGGTGAAGAAATACTTACTATGATATGCAGCGAGCATCCCGGAGTTCCTGTCATTGTCGTTACTGGGGCGAACGACGTTGATAAGGCTGTGGAGTGCATGAAAGCGGGCGCGTTTGACTACATTGTCAAACCTGTTGAAAAGAACCGGCTCCTGGCTAGTGTAAAGCGGGCGATCGAAATCAGAGAACTGCAAAGAGAAAACAGCCGCTTGAAGCGCCGTGTATTCTCCGACGCGCTGGAACAGCCCGAGGCGTTTGCGGAGTTTATAACTTGCAGTGAAGCCATGCGATCGATCTTCCAATACATCGAGGCCATAGCAGGGAGCATTCAGCCCGTGGCTATAACCGGCGAAACCGGCGTCGGGAAAGAACTGATAGCCAAGGCTCTCCACAAACTCAGAAAGAGGGAGGGAAACTTCGTGCCTGTTAATGTTGCCGGTCTGGATGACAACGTATTTTCTGATACCCTTTTCGGACACCGCAAAGGCGCTTTCACCGGCGCAGACCAAATACGCAGCGGCCTTGTGGAACAGGCGGCACGCTCTTTCTTGATGAGATCGGAGATTTGAGTTTTCAATCGCAGGTGAAGCTGCTCCGCCTGCTTCAGGATGGAGAATTCTTTCCCCTTGGCTCCGACGTGGCGAAGCGCTCCGATGCCCGCATCGTCGTCGCTACTAATCAGGATCTCGGAAAGCTCCAGGAGAGCGGCAAATTCAGGATGGACCTCTACTACAGACTTTGCGTCCATCATATCCACATCCCGTCGCTTCGGGAGCGTAAGGAGGATCTGCCCATGCTGGTGGATCATTATCTCGATAAGGTGGCTGAGGTTATCGGCAAGAAGAAACCGGTTCCACCCAAGGAGCTCATCTCGCTCCTCAGAACCTATAGCTTTCCCGGGAACGTGAGAGAACTCCAGGCCGTCATAACGAACGCCGTCAGCGCCCACAAGTCGGGGATGCTATCGCTGAATGTCTTTAAGGCTTATATCCAAGAGCGGCGTTCAGCCCATGAAGGCGCCCACCATGAAAAAGAGGCTGGTGTGCAAACGGACATTGCTTTTCCGGAACAACTGCCAACCTTCAAGCAAATGGAAGAACAACTCATCGCTGAAGCCATGAAGCGGGCAAACGGCAATCAGGCCGCTGCCGCACTCAGTCTCGGCATAACCAGACAGGCCTTGAATCACCGTCTGAAAATTACTCGCGCATAGATCTTTCACCGAAAGGGATGCAACATTTCTTGCATTGTGAACATATCTTGCTCGATGGTGACATCGTGATCTTGCTCATGTAATTCAATAAATCCTGTTTGTGTCGTCAATTTTTCTTGCACCTTAGGAGAATCTGTCGGACCCCTGAGGCTGCCGCTCAAATCCATCGTAGGATTTACTTCATAAGACCGTGACGTTCATCCGTTGTAAACGGGAACCTGCCGTAATCATATGCAAATACTGAATGCGGACTTCGCGATTTCGTCCCCCCATGAGGATAAAGAAGAAAAAAGATCAGGCATGGTACACCAATTGCTCTAAGGGCGAGCAAGGCAGTTGGATGAGAGTGGACAGGTTCAATAACTGGTTAGTCGCATCTAATGTTTATGGAGGTGGATATGATATTCCTCGGTATTGATGTGGGGTCGATGTTTCTCAAGATAGTTGGTATGAACGAAAAAAGACAAATTATCTTTACTGAATATAAAGCCCACATGGGTGAAGCTGAAAAAACCCTCTGGCAATTGCTGTCGGAACGCCAGCTTATAACGGAAGACGTTTCGGTAGCGTTCACCGGGTCACTCTCCGAAGCCATCGCCTCGTCGATGGGGGTTCCCTATATCGATGAAGTGCGTGCGGCTGCGACGTTTGCAAAATCATTCTTTCCCGACATCCGTAACATCATTGACATTGGCGGCGGGAGTTTGACCCTTATCCGCCTCGATGAGAACGGCAACCTTGCGGACTTTTCGACAAACTCTCTATGCGCAGCGGGAACGGGCGCGTTTTTGGATGAACAGGCGGATCGTCTTCACATTTCATACGACTGGCTGGATAAGATGAAGCCCATAGAAAACCCTGCAGTTATCGCGACCCGATGCGCCGTATTTGCCAAGAGCGACTTGATACACCATCAGCAGGCCGGCAAGAGCCGCGAAGAAATGTGGTCGGGATTGTGCCGCGGGATGACCGAAACAATACTCCACACGCTGCTCAAAGGGCGGCCTCTCGCCGGAAAGACACTTGTCATCGGCGGGGTGGTGCTGAACCGCGAAGTGTTGAGGTGGCTCGGTAAGACGCCGTATGAATTCACCGTTTCCGATCAAGGTCAAATTGCGTCGGCCGTCGGCGCCGCGCTCTGCGCATCAGTCGAAGAAGTTGTTTCGGCTCAGAAGTTTTATTTCCTCATGTCTTCGCTTTTGCATCGAACTGTCGAAAACCTGTACACCCGCAGGCCCGTGCTGGAGCTGAGGCGTTCCAAATATCCTTCGTTTGAATCACGCGAAGAATATGTTGATGACTACGACAATGAAGTGCGCATCAGCAGGCCACTGGCAGCCGGCCGCCTGCCGGTAGCCATTGGCGTGGACATAGGTTCTACAAGCACCAAGCTTGCGGTTGTCGATGCGCACGACAGAACGGTTTTGATAGACATATACAGGCGCACGCTTGGCGAGCCGGTTGAGGCTTCGAAAAAAATATTCCGTGCCCTCAAAAACTACTGCGATGAAAAAGGAATAGTCCTTGACGTCCGGGCGTCGGGCACGACAGGTTCGGGCCGCAAATTGGTCGGCAAGGTCATCGGTGCGGATTCCATCATAAATGAAATCTCCGCGCACGCTACCGGCGCACTCAGCGTTGATCCTGACATTGAAACGATATTTGAAATAGGAGGTCAGGATGCGAAGTATATGCACCTTAAGAACGGTTTGATCCATGACTCCAATATGAATTACGTGTGTGCCGCCGGCACGGGGTCATTCGTCGAGGAACAGGCAAAACGTCTCGGTTATCAAGTCACGGAAATCGGCGATGCCGTGATGGGAGTAAGCCCCCCGTGCACTTCGGACCGCTGCACAGTATTCATGGAACAGGATGTCCGCAAGCTCCTCAAGTTCGGTTTCAGCAAGCACGAGGCTATTGCCGCAGTACTCTATTCCGTGATCCAGAACTACAAAAACCGTGTTGTAGGCAACAGGTACATCTCAAGCAAGAAGATCATGTTTCAGGGTGCAACGGCGAGGAACCGGGGACTCATCGCCGCAATCGAAAACATGCTCGATGTAGAGGTGGTAGTATCCCCATACTGCCATATAATGGGTGCCTACGGGGTCGCGCTTATTTCACTCGATGAAATCACCGGTGAAAAATCAAGATTCCGCGCGTTTGACATGCTCGATCGAAAGGTCGAAATCACAACTGAGACATGCACTATCTGCAACAATTGCTGCCGCTTGACTATAGCTTCACTCGAAGGCGAGCCGGAAAAGACCTCGTGGGGCTATCAATGCGGCCGGGACCCCGAGGAGCTCAAGCCCAGGAGCATTACCGGATTCGCCCCGTTCGAAAAGCGAAGGCGTCTTTTCAACCGTCCTGCAACGGCAAAACTGCCACCCGACGCACCTTCCATAGCTGTCCCCAGAGCTCTGTCAATGTATTCCCTTTTCCCGTTCTGGAAGGAATTTTTCGCTCATCTGGGATATGACGCCAAGCTCACTCCTTATACAGATTCCGAAATAAAAGCCCTGGCAAATAAAATCATTGCCGCAGATTTCTGCTTCCCTGTAAAAATCGCCAACGGCGGCTTCGTGAAGGCCCTGCTTGATGATTCCGCTAAATTCGTTTTCTTCCCTTACATGATAGCGGATGAGGAGCAACTTCCTGCGACGATCAGTTATTATTGCCCCTACCTGCAGAGTGTTCCATCTCTCCTCCGCTCAGCGGCAGAATCCAGCGGTCTGTCGCTGCAAAAGCTGCTTTCACCTGTAATCGACTTCAGACGGCCTGATAAAGATCTGGTCGGTGAGCTTCAGGGCGAATTGAGCACAGGATTAAATGTCAGCAAAAGCAGTATTGCCGCGGCATTTGCGGCAGCCAGGACGTTTCTTGCCGAATATAGGAAAACCCTTGCGCGCGAGGGTGAAGATATACTTTCCGAACTGGAAAGAAGCGGTAAGCAGGCAATCGTCGTCATCGGCAGACCATACAACGTTTACGACCGGGGCTTGAATCTCAACCTGCCGCAGAAGATTGCAGAATACGGTTACACGGTCATCCCTCTTGACATGCTGCAGCTCGATGTCGCCGCCCTCGCCGGTACGGAATACTTCAATCTCTACTGGTCTTACGGCCAAAAAATCATCGCTGCTTTGAAACGCATCAAAGAGTCCGGCAACCTTTTTCCGGTCTACTTTACTAACTTCAACTGCGGTCCCGACAGCTTTCTGTTGAGCTATGCAGAGAAAGAGATGGCCGATAAACCGATGCTCATCCTGGAGCTCGACGAGCACGGGGCGGACGGCGGCTACCTCACGCGCGTAGAGGCGTTTCTCGATATTCTCAAGGCTCAGGCAAAAAGGCGCGATACCGGGGCGAGACGAGAGCCCAGGCATATACCGGGCGCAGCCGATTTCAAGAGACGCACCATCTGGATTCCGCCGATACACCCGGTAACGACCCGCCTCTTCGCCGCTGCCTTCAGAGGCTTCGGCTACAATGCCGAAGCTCTTCCCCCGGAGAATACGGCTGATTTCGAGCTTGGAAGAAAGCTGACCCGCGGCAGTGAATGCCTGCCCACGGCCCTCACCATAGGCGTCTTCATGAACACCCTGAAAAGAACTGGGGCGAAGCCGGAAGACACGGCCTTCTTTATGCCGACGGCCGAGGGACCCTGCCGGTTCGGCCAGTATTGCCTTCTTCACAAGAACATACTGGACAAGAGCGAATTCAGGGGAGTCGAAATTTTGTCTCCCTCTTCAATTAATTCTTACCAGGGCCTGGACGAAGACCTGAGACGCTTTTTGTGGCACGCCGTGATGTCAGGCGACATACTTTATAAAGTGCTGCTGAAAACGCGCCCCTATGAGACCAATAAGGGCGATGCCTGCGAAGCGCTTGAAAGAAGCATCAAGAATCTGTGCGCCTCGCTTGAAAAGCGGAAGGACCACTATGAATCTTTAAGGAATGCAGTCGGCGAACTCGCCGCCATCCCGGTGAAGGAAGCAAAGAAGCCGCTGGTCGGGATTGTGGGCGAGATCTACGTGCGTACGAACAGCTTTGCGAACGAGAACGTTATTGCTGCCGTCGAGAGGGGCGGCGGCGAGGCGCAACTCGCGCCTATGCATGAGTGGCTGATTTATACGAGTTACATGCAGAGCTGGCTGGCGAGGAGGCGCCGCTTCAACCTGATCGAGAGGGGAGAGTCTCTTTTGAAGAACATCTATCTGTTCGACAGCGAGAGGACTTATTACCGGCTTGCAGGCCGGATTCTGGACGACCGGCACGAACCGGAAATGGAAGATGTATTGATGGCGGCCAAAGAATACCTACCGCTCGACTTTGTAGGGGAGGCGGTGCTGACCGTGGGGCGTACTATCCTTTTCGCCCGGCAGGGCGCCAAGATGGTGATCAATTGCGCCCCGTTCGGATGCATGCCCGGAACGATCTCGGCAGGCATCTTTGGCGAGCTTCAGGCAAAACTCGGCATCCCCATAGTGAACCAGTTTTATGACGGAGGAGGGGATCTGAATAAAAAGGTTGAAACCTACCTCACAAATATTCCGCCGGAGTGCGGTAAATCGTATTCACCGGAAAGGAAGCGCGAGGTGGGAGTCGCACTTGAAAAAAAAGAAACAAGATGTCCGTAACTGCTGTGACAACTCACGGACTTTGAAAATGGAAACGTAATTCTTTGACTAAGGAGAACTGCCATGTGTCTACTCAAACCCATCACTGTAACGATTCTTTCTCTCCTTTTAGTCACGGTTGTAAGTGCATATGCCTTTGCAGAGGCCTTCATCGAGGCTTATGGCGGGGTAGCCAGGACTTCGAACAGGGACATAACGGTAAGTGTCTTCAATTTTCCCGGTCCGGACCTAAGCGCCACGAGAAGCATAAGCTTCGATGATTCAGTATCGGTGGGCCTCTGTTTGATTATGACCTGTCATCTCTCCAATCGCTGTGTAGAACGAACATCGAGAAAAACCCTCTATTTCTAGCTGGTTTTTGCACGTCTTTGGACTGTGTTGCACTAGGTCATGGTGGAGGCGGCGGGAATCGAACCCGCAATCCGCAATGCAATTACCTGATTTTAAAGATAATTATTTTTACTTGATAATAAAGCGATAATGCAACTTATTCTTCCTGTATTCATTATCCTTGCATTTGTCCCCGCCGCACAACATTTCAGCCGATTATCATGAATTCCCCAAACAAAAAAGCAGGGCCAGTTACGACCCTGCTTTTCTTAAATGGAGGCGGTGTCTGGATTTGAACCAGAGAAAAACGGTATTGCAAGCCGTTGCCTTAAACACTCAGCCACACCGCCTTTAAATCCCTTTTTATCTCAGACCTGGAGGATTAAATTATAAAAGACAATTATATCCAGGCGACCTTTCGGAACTGTGTCATTGCCTCAACCGTCTGCACCATACTTCCTGAGGCACCTGCTTTCAGCTCCGATTCGAGACCATAATACTTAAGACATGTCCCGCAGGAATAGATTGCAACCCCATTATCCTGCAGCTCTTTCAAGACCGGATAAATGCCAGCTTCAAGGGTGGTAAGCTTTACACCGGCATTCAAGAAGAAAATCGTATGCGGAAGGTTCTCCATTGCTTTCATTGCTACGAAAAAACTTCTCATGAGGATTTTTCCAAGTGCTTCGTCTTTGCCCATGGCGTCCGTGCTGACTATGAGAAAAAGGCCTTTACCTTCCGGTTCGGTCTTTTCCTCAGGAGGGGCTTCACGAATGGCACCCTTGGTGATCTTGACCTTCCAATGGTTTTCGATCTTCTCTACCTCCGTCTTCATGGACTTACTGTTCGCGAACTCCAGAAGGTTCTGCACGACATCCTCTCCACCCACGAGCACCTCGATGACTCCCACTGTCACCTTCGACAGCGCAGCCTGTGCCATCGTGATGGGCAAACTACACCCGAAATCACGTGCGTCAATAGTCATGTTATCATTCTCCCCTGTCATATTTAAACCAATCTCTATGCGTATCTGCTTCTGAGTATTCGCGGCTATTTTTTCAGTATCTCGATAAAGCTTTCTACACGGCTTTTGAGCTGCCCCATATCCCCCATACTGTAATCCGTTTCTATCCTCAGGATAGGAGTCTTATTTTCCAATGCCTTTTCCACCTTATAGGCTTCCATCATGTAGGGTGTGCAAAACTGAAGACTATAGTGGATCACGCCATCTGCATGAAGGCTGCCCACGAGAGACCGGATGTTATCAATCCGCTCGTCGTTCGGTGAGAAGCACGCACAGTCGATGCTCAGGTACCGTGACGCGATCTTCTTCAGAGCATCATTCATGTCTGCAAAGTTTTTATCGAGTAGTTCGCGGAAGTTTCTCTCACCGACGCAGGATTCTTCTCCAACCACGACAGCACCGCCAGTCTCCGTGATGAAGTGAAGCTTCCAGTTGGGGATAGCCATGGGGGAACCGGAAATGAGCAGCCTCGTCGACCCCTTCGGAGCGACGCCCACCGACTTGTTTACCCTTTCCTGAAGCTCATCACAGAGCTTGTTCGTCATTTCCGTAAACCGTACCGGGTCGTCATAGAAGGAAACCTGATTGACCAAAAGAGCATCGAGCCCGGAGATCGGCGTAGGGTCAAAGGCTCTTAGGCCGCTCAGCCTTTTCAGGGCCTTTCTTTTCCCATTGACGAGGGCAGCGCTTTTTCTGAGCTCTTCAATCGTAATCTTTTTCCCCGAAAGTTGTTCCATCTTTTCCTTGAATTTTTTTACTTCTTCAAGCCAGAGCACTTTCCCCTGCTCCGACTTCATATTTGGCAATTCCATCACGTATACTTTTTTTGTGATGTCATTGAATATTTCATAAGCCTTTTTCTTGCCGTCGCAGGTCGTCTCTCCCACGATGAGATCTGTTGTTTCCACGTAGGGGCAGAGTCCCGCGAGCTTGAAGCCCATGAAAGCCTTTATCAAAGCGCAGGTGTTTCTGGGTATGAATTTCTCGGCCTCATCCGCGCCTGCATCTGCACCCGCGCAGAGTCCGATATTTACACCGTTAGCCGCCAGAACAAGCTCCTCAGGCACGTAGACGCAAAAGCTGCCCACTACTTTTTTCCCTTCCTCTTTTGCCTTCATGATTTCTTCGATCCTGAGACCATGGACCTCAGAAACGACAAAGTCGAAATAGCCCATTCCCTTTGGCCTGCTCTTCTGGGACAGGTAGATATCTTTGTAGGCATCGGAAAGAACGCCTAAAAGTCCTGAATGGGCTTTCAGGTTCAATCCAAGATTTTCCCACATCTTTGTATAGTCGCTCATCATTTCCTCCTGTTATTTACACATTGTGATTCTCACACAGACTTACATCTGCCGTCAGACATAAAATGGAATTAGGTTTTCCGGGGATATGGATTGAGCGGGAAGGATGGTATTGTTTCTTAACTCAGTAAAGTTCCTGAGGAGTGCGTTTAAAACGGTGATTGCCTGACCTGCCGTTACAACCCATACAACGGGCCCGAATTGTCGTGTTCAATAGCCCAAACCTTTGGGCTCCTTGAACATCATTTCATGTTTGATGTTGCATAAATTGGAGACGGATCATGCGATCACCTCCTTTCGCACTGATAATATTGTTAACAATATATTACCTCTGTCTATATGTCAAATAACAAATTGTTATGAGCCAATCCGAATTTAGACTCCAGGTTCTGCCATTTTGGGGCTCGTAGTTTCTATGAGAGCGGTTTCTACATATTTGCAGTGTAACAAATACTATCTTTTTTATCTCGTTCTTCCTTGTTGATTTTCTTATTAAGCTATCAACGAATTTCGATATTTCTGCCTCCGCTGCTTATTTATCTAAAATATTTTATAAGCTATATTACAAAATAGCCCGAAACTCACTTTCGTTTACAAAGGCAAAGCCACGGATGTTAGGCAAGTGGCAGAGGCCCTGGGTGTGCAATATATCCTGGAGGGTAGCGTGCAGAAAGCCGGGGATCGAGTGCGTGTCACGGCCCAGCTCATCGATGCCCTCAAGGGATATCACCTCTGGTCGGAGAGCTACGATCGGAGCTTTAAAGACTTCTTCGGCCTGCAGGATGAGATTACCATGAGGATTCTCACAGAGCTTCGGGTGCAACTCACGCATTCCGAAGGAGCCCGCATAACGGAGAAAGGAACAAAAAACCTTCAGGCTTACTTGAAAGTGGTGGAAGGGGATGGGTACTACCGTCAGGCCAACAAAGACGGGAATATTACGGCCGTGCGGCCTTACCGCGAAGCCCTGGAACTGGACCCAAAGTATACAATGGCTTATATCCGTCTATCCTGGGCACTCACGCTGGGTGTGCTTTACGGTGCCAGTAAATCACCCGAAGAGACTTTCTCCAATGCACTGAAATTAGCACAAAAGGCTGTCGAACTGGACAGGTCATCGGCTGAGGCCCACGCTGCTGTCAGCTTTGCATTTCTGGGGATGCGTCAGTATGATAAGGCGATTGAGTTCGCGGAGTGGGCTGTGAGACTTAACCCGAACAGCCCTTTGGCTCTCTGAGAACTTGCCACATGTCTGACTTATTCCCGGAGAGGAGAGGAGGCCCTTCCTTTGCTCCGACAGGCCATTCAACTTAGTCCTTTTGTTCCCGGTCACTATGAGATGTTGGGTGGCGCTTGTCGTCAAACCGGAAGGTATGAGGAGGGCATAGCTGCGGAAAAGAAAGCCCTTAAGTTGGCTCCCAACGATGTGATAGCAAATATTGCCCTGGTCTCTTTGTATATGTACGCCGGATGCGAAGATGAAGCCAGGGGTGCTGTTGCGGAAGTCTATCGAATAGATCCCAGTTACTCTCTTGAGAAGTTCGTCACATCCTGGCCAATGAAAGAGGGTCCGAAGAAGGACCAGTACATAGACACCATGCGCAAAGCGGGCTTGAAGTGAGGGTGATGGACTTGCAACAAAGTCTCTCCCCGGTTAATTATGCACATTTCTCCCAGTAATCATTACCTTTGAGATCTATCCCGGAGCAAACAGTAGTAGGTGCAAACGACGGAATTGAACCCTTGGAGATGCACTCTGGGAGCGAGTTTGCGGGGTATCTGATCTTGTTCTGACAAGACTAATTGGAGGTAGGATGAGGGGAACGTATTGCTATGTTTAGGCAGTCAAATCCAATATTGAGCCGGGGGAAATGGACGGTGACGATGAATTAGTATCTGTGGCGGTTCCCGAAGATCCTGTGGACTGGGAAGAGGAATCAGGAGACGTGGCCGTAGTTTCAAGGGAGGTGGATGGTAAAGTCTCACCGAGTAGAGCTTCAGCAAGTTGGGGATTGGAGGCGAATAAATTGGTCTTTGTTATTGCATTCAATGTTTCATAAGTTTGCATAATGCTTACAAAAGTCTGCGTCGAATTTGGCACTAACAACGACTGAATTAATGATTCGTTGCTTTGCATAAGAATCAGATTAACCTCGTCCTGTAAATTGTTTGAAGATGAAGACGTGGGTTGTGAAGCAGTCACCGATTGGGAATTCGTTGAGTTTGATGTCTGAGAAGTATTTTGAGCAGAAGATAATAGATTATATATATCGCTGCTATTTAATCCGGAAATACTCGACATGTCTTGTCACACCTTTCATTTATTGTATCGGCAATTCTAAAAAAAACTTTAGTCAAAAAATGGCTTGAAAAGCATATCCTGGCTTCCAGCCATTATGAAATTCTTCAGCAAAACCGCTTTCCCCCCGTCTTTGTGTTCTGTTCCAGGGGAAGGTGGCTTGCGACATATATCAGCATTCGTCCTGGGGAATTGGTGGAACGCGCCATTCATCGGCAAGGGCTTTGAGAGCATACCGCACATCGGAGGAAATCAAACGGGCAACGATGCACACGACAAACAAGGCATTTGAACGTTACTTCAATATCGAGGCGGAAGACCTGAGAAACATTTATAAGGATACCGGAAAGGTGATACGCCTTGATAAAATTGATAACGTATTGATAACGAAAAAACCAACCTAAGTTATTGAAATCATGGTGTAGGCGGCGAGAACCGAACCCGTTGACCGATATATAAATTCAACTACTTCCATTACGAGTGCACCAAAATTGCACCATCACCGTTGCTTCCTGTAATACTTATACCTATCAACAAAAAAGGCAGCACCAAATTGACCCTACCTTTTATAAATTTCTTTCTTAGGTTTCTTTAGGCCAGTAATTTTCTCGCCCTCTCCATCTTCTTTGGAATATCAAGCCCGTTGACGCATCTTGCTACACATAACGAACAGTCAAGGCATACATTGGCTGAGTTTGCAGAGGGGATCTCATTGTATGTAGAGCGGGCAAGTTCAGCACTCTTGTACGCCTCTGCATACATAAGGCAACGATTGATTGTACTGATAAACACACCCTTCGAACAGGTCGTTTCGCATTTTCCACAGAGATGGCAGTAGTAAGGCCGTACAGCGGCACCGTAATGTTTCAGGATAAGCTTGTCCAGGTATCCAAATTTCATTCCCATCACGGCAATGTCCTCCCTGAGCTCTGCCATGTCTCTCATACCGGGAACTGCGGCAGTAATATTCTTATTTTTGAGAACCCATTTTAGGGCTGCCTGATGCGGGCTGATTGGGCCCAGTGCATCAGTCGCGTAACCTCCCGCCTGCGTCTTCATCGCAATGATCCCGATTTTTGCCTGTACGGCCCTTGCTATTGCTTCCTCCACATCCCTGCCGCTTTTGAAGTTGTAGCCCACAAGGGCCATGTCGAAGAACATGTCACGATCGTCCACAAGCGCATTGAGCACGTCTGCCTGACGCGAGTGTGTGCTGACTCCGAAGAAGCGCACCTTACCTTGCTCTTTCAGTTTCAGAAGAGCTTCTCGAGTCTCCGGGATGAATACACGGTCCTTGCTTGTCAGACCATGCAGCTGGATTACATCAACATAATCGGTTCCGAGTACCCTGAGACTTGTTTCAACATCATCGATTATGTCCTCTTTCGATTTCGAGGACGGTTTTGTCTTCGTCCCTACATACACCTTGTCACGCCTGCCTTTTAATGCCTTTGCGACGATCTCCTCGTTCTTTCCACCCATGTAATTCCGTGCGGTATCCACATAGTTGACACCGTGATCGAAGGCGATCCTCATCACTTCCGCCTCAGCCGTATGCCCGCCCCCAAAGCTGACGGTTGTAATCTTCAGTCCTGTTCTGCCAAGGGTTCGGTAGACAGACGTGGGAAAGACGAAAGAACCCGCTGATGCATAGTCCATTGCATTGGCAAAGCTTTCCCACCCGAGCAGAGCAGATGTAGTCCCTGCCAGACCAACCTTCAGGAAATCTCTCCTTTTCATTCTAGAATATCCTTTCCTTCTATACATGGCCCTCCCTGATTTATAAGAACTTCCTTTATGTTGATGAAAAAGAATAAGAGACGCGGCGTTTATATGTCAAGAGAATTTTGCCATACAATATATGGTTACCACCTGATGGGATTGCTATGATGACTTCAGCCATGAGACGAGATCAGTTTTTATAAACATCCACTCTTTCAATAAGAAATTACTAAATATTTAAGCATTTTAAATTCTCACTTTGTAGATGTAGTCTATGGTTCCACCAGTTGAGCGATCTTGAAAAAGTGGCAAGCAGATTTTTTTTTACGTTCTTCCTGTAAGTGAGCATACGAAAAATCTACCGAATATCCAACCTTTCAAATACGAGTCAACGATTTTCAATTCAGAATAGCAGGGGAAATTTCCGATTGAAAGTCAGTAGGGCAGCCCCTAGCAGACTAAATGCAGCTTATGGCCTTGTCCAGTTTTTAGGGAGAGGCTCAATTTTTTTAAGCGTTTATATGAAAATATATCTGACTATCTTATTATTTTAATCCTTTGTTATGCCCATTACGGGCATGGGGATTAGAGCCATCTAAGTAACCCCTGATTATTGCCCTTGACATTTTAACATTAGTAAGCTATAGCTTACTAATATTATGGCACATACTAAAAACGAAAAAAATAACATAATTGAGTTAGCAAGCTCAATACGGATTAGTATCGCTCATTTAGTGAGACGATTGCGGCAGGAACGAGTGGATGAATCTCTCAGTTTGTCCAAGCTCAGCATTTTGGGGATCCTTTGTCGCAAAGGCCCAGTGACTGCTACCGACCTCGCGAAACGGGCACATATTCGACCTCAATCGCTGACAAGACTTATCGCTTTTCTCGAAAAGAGAGGTTTTGTCTCGCGACAACCGGACGAGGCGGACAGGAGGCGTCTTCTGACGACCATCACTGCCGAAGGCAAGAAAGCGCTATCAGCAGACATTAGCCGAAAGGAAGCGTGGCTTGCTAAAGTAATAGAGCAGGTGCTATCCCCAGACGAGCGTGAACTTCTTTTCCATGCCTCCCGTCTCCTAGAGCGACTCACTAGGGATGATAGTAGATAGCGAGTCTTAGATTTAACTTTTTTTATTTCCTTTAAATTGGACAACAATTGGCATTGAAATTTCGTTACACGCCTCACGGAGGTTCAAAACGCATCTATGAAGATCGGATTTCCAAGCAAGACCGCTCAGAGTGTGGCAATCCGTCGAGCAGAACATCAACTGTTCGACTTTCCACATGTCTTAGAAGATCCGATTGCCCCGTGGATCATCGGACCAGAAGCAGCCACATCAATCATATTCAGATGGTGGACTGTGTATCTTCCTATATCGCGGTACACACGCGCATTCATGGCTGCAAGAAGTCGATATGCCGAAGACCAACTCGCCAGAGTAATTGCGTCGGGAACAACCCAATACGTAATTTTGGGTGCTGGCTTGGATACTTTTCCATACCGAAACCCATATTCCAAATACGGTTTGAGAGTATTCGAAGTTGATCATCCCAACACACAAGCATGGAAACGCCGTCGTTTAGCTCTAGCGGCTATACCTGTTCCTTCCTCTGTGACTTTCGTTCCTGTCGACTTCGAACATCAAAGGTTGGAAGTCGAGTTAGACAGGGCGGGATTCAGGCTCGACAAGCCAGCCTTTTTTTCGTGGCTGGGAGTGACACCATATCTTCCCAATGAGGCTGTGATGGCAACCTTTACATTGATCCACTCCCTTTGCCCGGAAAACGCAATCGCGTTCGATTATGCGCTTCCGCGTCAAGTATTGTCTGGAGGTGAAAAAATGGCATTCGACGTCCTAAGCAAAAGCGTGGACCAAATAAGCGAACCATTCCGAGGCTTTTTTAGACCTGAAGTGTTGGTAAATGACCTGAAGAAGATTGGCTTCCGTCGGGTAGAGAATTTCACAACGGACCAGATTAATGCTCTCTATTTTAGAAATCGCCTGGACGGTCTGCGGATTCGAGGTAGCCTTGGTCGATTGATGTGCGCGTATTAGGGGTTTGAAGTCCAACGGAACGAAAACATATTCTAAGGAATTCCGATCCTCGGATAGCAGGGTTAAATATCTATCTCATCAAACAGTTTCTCAATCAATGGTATGAACCCCAGGGCAAGCCCTAGACCCTTTAAAAGAACGACCCAAGGGTCGGGGAATTATAAGATTAAATCTTCATTGAGCAATTCTAAAGTACGGCGAAGTAATTATGTGCAGCAAATAACAAGCCTACAGCAAAACCATCGGAAATGGCTTATTGAATACCGGATGAAAGGGACTACAGAAAAGATAATCCTTTAGGGTTTATAGCTCTTGCCACGCAATGGTTAGAAATAAAGAAGCAGAAGGTAAAACCGAAGACTTTTAACAATCTAAATAATTACATGTCACGGTCAATCAATTTCTTCGGTAATAAGAACATTAAAGAGATCGGTTACGCCGATTTGGAGGATTTTTTACTTTCGCAAAAAATATCAGATAAGACCAAGGCAAATATAAAATCATGCCTTCATGATTTCTGGCAGTGGTTACGAAAGCGAAAAATTATTACCATTCAGCAACTGCCCGAGTTTCCTGAAGTCGCCTATGAATTAGGATATAGAAAAATTGTTTCAAAAGAGGATCAAGAATCAATTCTTAATGAGGTGCATCGTATAAGCTATAACATTAATCCTAAAATATACCTGGGAATAAAATTTCTGTGCACTTATATTTCCATCAGGCCAGGCGAATTGCTGAGTCTTAAGGAAGGGGATATTGATAAGGGTAACGGTTATCTCTTATTCCCTCATCCAAAAGAGAAAAGGCCAAAACTGGTGCCGATCTTGGAAGAAGATGTTGAACTGTTAAAGAACTTTCCATCGTCGATTCCGTCATTGCACTTTTTCAGACATGTCAAAGGCGTTAGCGGCGTGAGTGAAGGCGAGCCTTTTGGAGAAAAATATTTCTATAAGTGGTGGTATAGAGCCTGTGAAAATTTGGGAATCAACGGGGTCGATCTCTACGGAGGGACAAGACATAGTTCTGCGAGGGCATTAAGACAATACTGCACACCGGAAGAAATAAAACGAGCTACTATGCATTCCACTAATAAGGCTTTCGAAAGATATTTTAGAATAGAGGGGGATGATTTAAGATCAATCTACAGAAAAACGACTGCACCAAAATTGCACCAAAAAAGGGAGCAGTCTGAAAAAGATAACATATTGATATTTAAAGACTAACATGGTGGAGGCGGCGGGAATCGAACCCGCGTCCGAAAATATTCCACTGCAGCTTCTACATACTTGTCCTCTGTTTTAATCTCACTCTCGACAACTCCCGGAGGCAGGATTTATTGAGAGCCATCCCTTGGGGTTTTCGCCCTTTTCACCTCGGGAAAGTGAAATCAGCTATCCTGCCTTTATGACGCCCTGATCTGATCCGACAGGCGGGATCAGCAGGACGTAGCCGTCTATGCGGCTAAAGCGTAATTGAAATTCTTTGCGCTTAAATGTTTCCTACCTGTTTTACGAGGCCTGGTAGGAACCTCGGTATGCGACTACAGCTTCCATATCCCCGTCGAAACCTTTGCGCCCCCATGACGGAGTGGACATACTTATAGTATAAGTCTGGATGTGGTTTCAGTCAAGTGAATTCGGCGTGAATTCGGCGTGATTGAAAAGGTATTGCGGGGAAGTATACAACCAAGCACTTCGGGAATTTGTTCAAGATATGTGTGTAGGGTTTTAGTCCTGCTAATTGGCAGACCGGAAGGTGTGCACTACGGTTCTGCATATAAACCAAAGATTCAAATACATTTATTCTTTTCGCCGCATGCCGCGTTCGATTTCCCTGCGGTCGTCCTTGACTCTCAGGCTTTCCCGTTTGTCATAAAGTTTCTTGCCCCGTCCGACCCCGATTTCCAGCTTCACCTTTCCGTTCTTAAAGTATAACTTTAAAGGAATGAGCGCAAGGCCTCTTTCCCTGGACTTTCCATAAAGCCTCTTGATCTCCCCCTTGTGGAGCAGAAGCTTTCGCACCCGCAAGGGATCATGATTCTGCCTGTTGCCGAAAGTGTAAGGACTGATGTGCATTTCATGGACGAAGACTTCTCCGTCCTTCACCAGGGCATAGCTATCCTTGAGATTCGCCTTCCCTTCACGGAGCGCCTTCACCTCTGTACCGACGAGCGCAATCCCCGCCTCGTAGGTATCGTCTATGAAATAGTTCAAACGCGCCGTCTTATTCTGGGCAATTATTTTTTCTCCTGACGGTTTCTTTTTCGCCATGTTCAGTTAGACCATACTAATTCTGGATTCCCGCCTACGCTGGAATGTCATGGAGGGGACGGCAAAGACATCAGCTTGTCATGTCCCTCGATCCTTATTTCATATCTTTCATATCTTGCGGCAAGTAATCGCTTTTGACGTGTCTCAATGCCTTATAGACATTATTACGGACGTTCTTGTTATCACGCTCCATCCTTTTCAATAGTTTCTTGATGTATATCCGCCGGGAAGTGTTGCTCGTGGGACATTTATTCTTCGCGGCGGGCAGTTGCTGCTTCTTCACATATTTTTTTATCAGGTCCTCCCCGATATAAGAGAAGGGACGGATGATATGCAGTCTCCCCTGAAAGATCGTCTGCTTCGGCATCATGGTGCTGATCTCCCTCCCAAAAAAGAGGTTGATAAGCAGCGTCTCTATAATATCATCCTTGTGGTGGGCGAAGGCAATTTTAGTGCAGTCCTTCTCCGCCGCTATTTCGAAAATCCTCTTCCTCCTCAATCGCGAACAGAGGAAACAGGGGTTTTTCTTATTGTAATCACTGTGGGAAAGAGGCCCGATGTCCGTCTTTTCCATAAAATGGTTGACGTTATTTTCTCTCAGGTATTTCTCAAGTTTATCGTAGTCACTATACGTCGGATCGAACCCCGGGTCAATGTTTACGGCAATGATGGAAAAAGGCGGCACGTATATCATGGGTGTATTGAGAAGATCAAGAAGGGCAAGGCTGTCCGCGCCGCCGGAAACACCGACGAGAACCCTGTCACCCTCTTCTATCATGTTATAATCCAGCACAGCCTTTTCCAGCCATTTTTTCAGATGGAGAAAAAGTTTTGTCTGTTTTTTCCCTGTCACAATCGATACATTTCCTTTGTCAACTTGTTCCTGATGTACACAAGTTTCCATATTTAATCAAGGTCGTTCATATTTCCGATAACGTCCTTGAATTTTTATCCGGATTGGTATATGCAAAAAGAACATATCTACATTAACAAGAGGAGGCCATATGACTGAGATCATCAACGTGTACGCAAGGGAAATTCTGGATTCAAGAGGCAACCCAACAGTTGAGGCCGAAGTGACGCTTTTTTCGGGCATTACCGGCCGTGCCGCTGTGCCCTCAGGTGCTTCCACGGGAGAGCACGAAATGTTAGAGCTCCGTGACGGCGACAAAAAAAGATTCCTGGGCAAAGGTGTAGTAAAGGCTGTCAATAACGTTATTAACAAAATCGGGCCGGAGATCATCGGTATGGACAGCCTCAATCAGAGGGAGGTCGATTACACGATGATTTCTCTCGACGGCACGCCTAATAAAGGCGCTCTCGGCGCCAACGCCATTTTAGGCGTATCAATGGCCTGCGCCAAAGCCGCTGCGGAAGCCATGGAACTGCCCCTTTACAAATACATCGGCGGCACTATCGCTAAGGATATCCCCGTCCCCATGATGAATATCATCAACGGCGGCCAGCATGCGGACAACAACGTCGATATTCAGGAATTTATGATCATGCCTATCGGCTCGAAGAACTTCAAGGAAGGATTGCGCATGTCCGCTGAGGTTTTTCATACGCTCAAGTCCGTCCTCAAGGGCAAAGGCTACAACACTTCCGTTGGCGATGAAGGTGGATTCGCGCCGAACCTCAAATCCAATGAAGAAGCATTTATAGTGATTGTGGAGGCGATCGAGAAGGCGGGATACAAGCCGGGAAAAGACATCTGCATCGCCATTGATCCCGCGGCAAGCGCCTTTTACGAAAAAGGGATATATATCATGGCGGCGGAAAAGAAACCTAACAAGACGGCGGCGGATATGGTCAAGTTCTATCAGGAAATGGTAAAAAAATATCCCATTATATCCATTGAAGACGGCCTGGCGGAAGATGACTGGGATGGATGGAAGCTACTCACCGACGCCTTGGGAAGCAAGATCCAGATCGTGGGTGACGATATTTTTGTGACGAACAAGAAGAGGCTGGAAAAAGGGATCGCCATGGGCGTCGCCAATTCCATTTTGATTAAGCTCAACCAGATTGGTACGTTGACGGAAACCATGGAGACTATTCAAAGGGCAAAGGAGGCAGGGTACACGACTGTCATCTCTCACAGGTCCGGTGAAACGGAAGACAGCTACATGGCGGATGTGGCGGTGGCAGCGAATTGCGGGCAGATCAAGAGCGGATCTTTATCGAGGAGTGAGCGGCTGGCAAAATACAACCAGCTCCTGAGGATAGAAGAGCAGCTCGGCGATTATGCAGTCTATCCCGGAAAGTCAGCTCTCTACAGCATAAAAAAGAAGTAGCTGTCACAAGTCCCACCCGCATTGACATTGCGCGCGGTCTAAGAAAAATTAAAGCCGTTGTCAGAAACTTTCACAGTTGAGACAACGGCTTTTTTATTCTTGAGTGACTAAAGCTTCTCTATATACTTCACTTGTTTATGAGTGCCGCATGGGCAGCCGCCAGTCGCGCAATGGGTACGCGGAACGGTGAACAGGAAACGTAGTCCATACCCACGCGGTGGCAGAGGTCGATAGACTTCGGATCACCGCCGTGCTCGCCGCAGATGCCAACCTTCAGCTTGGGACGCGTAGAACGGCCTTTCTTGGTTCCCATCTCAACCAGCTGGCCGACTCCCCTCTCGTCCAGACTCTGGAACGGATCTTCGGGTAGGATTCTCTGTTCCAGATAAATGGGCAGAAATCCACCGATGTCGTCGCGAGAAAAACCGAATGTAGTCTGCGTGAGGTCGTTCGTACCGAAAGAAAAGAATTCGGCGGTCTTGGCAATATCATCCGCCGTAAGCGCCGCCCTCGGCACCTCGATCATCGTCCCGACTAAGTACTCGAAGGTCACGCCCTTTTCCTTCATCACCTCCGCCGCCATGCGGCGAATGATTGCTTCCTGATGATTATATTCAGAAGCGGTACCTACGAGCGGTACCATTACCTCCGGATAAACTTTGATGCCCTTCTTGGTCAATTCCGCGGCCGCCTCAAAAATTGCACGGGCCTGCATCTCCGTTATCTCCGGATAGGCGATGCCCAGACGGCAGCCGCGATGACCGAGCATCGGGTTGAGTTCGTGCAGAGACTCGACACGCGCTTTAAGTTTCTTTACGGTAGTGCCGAGATCTTTGGAGAGCTCCTTTATCTGCTGATTGTCAAGCGTCACAAATTCATGCAAAGGGGGATCGAGGAGACGAATCGTCACAGGCAGACCCTGCATGGCTTCGAGGAGGCCCATGAAATCCTGCCGCTGAAAAGGCAGGAGCTTCATTACCGCCTTGCGGCGATCCGCTTCAGTCTCCGCAATGATCATCTCACGCATCGGCGCGATGCGCTCCGGGCCGAAGAACATATGCTCCGTCCGGGTCAGCCCGATGCCTTCAGCGCCGAAGACGCGTGCCTGGGCCGCGTCCTGAGGGCGATCGGCATTCGTCCTTACACCGAGCCTGCGGAATTTGTCAGCCCATCCCATGAGCTCCGTATATTCCTTATTGGCCGCAAGATCAGGCCTTACTGAAGGAATTTTGCCTTCATACACCCGGCCAATGGAACCGTTGAGAGAAATCCAATCCCCCTCCTTTATTACCCTGCCGCCCACCGTCATCATCTTCTTATTCGCGTCGATGTCCAGGACGGAGCAGCCGACGATGCAGCATTTGCCCCATCCGCGGGCAACGAGCGCAGCATGGCTCGTCATACCGCCTTTTGCGGTCAGCACGGCCTCGGCGACGTGCATGCCGTGCACGTCCTCGGGCGAAGTCTCGTGACGCACGAGAATAATCTTCTTGCCTTCCTTCGTCCATTTCGCCGCATCATCGGCGGTAAATACAACCTGGCCTGTGGCGCCGCCGGGACCTGCGGGCAAACCTCTGGCAAGTACACGTGCTTTTTGCTCCTCCGCCGGATCAAGCATATCGTGCAGCAGTTCATCGAGCTGCGCCGGCCTCACCCGGAGGACTGCCGTAGATTGATCGATGAGACCTTCCCGCACCATTTCCACCGCTGCCTTTACAGCCGCAGGTCCGTTGCGCTTGCCGGTGCGTGTCTGAAGCATCCAAAGGCGCCCCTCCTGGATGGTGAACTCGATATCCTGCATGTCTGCGTAATGTTTTTCCAGTCTGTCTCTTATATCCGCAAGCTCTCTGTACAATGGCGGCATGGCTTCTTCGAGGCTCTGGAAGTCTTTAGTATCCTCCGTCTTGTTTTTCATGTTAAGCGGATTAGGCGTGCGCAGGCCGGCCACGACGTCCTCACCCTGAGCATTGACGAGCCATTCACCGTAGAATACATTTTCGCCTGTAGCAGGGTTTCTTGTGAAGGCCACACCGGTGGCGCTCTTGTCACCCATGTTCCCAAAAACCATGGACTGGACAGTTACAGCAGTGCCCCATTCATCCGGGATACCCTCAATGCGCCGGTAAGAAACGGCGCGCCTGCCATTCCAGCTCTGGAAGACGGCGCCGATTCCACCCCAGAGCTGCTCGTAGGGATCATCGGGAAACTCCTTTCCGAGAATATTCTTGACTTTGGTTTTGAAAATTTTGATCAGCTTCTTCAGATCTGCAGCAGTGAGATCGGTGTCCTGAACAACATGCAGTTTCTTTTTCATTTTGTCCATCGCATGCTCAAGCTGCACGCGGACCCCCCTACCCTCTTCCGGCTCGATGCCCGCTGCCTTTTCCATGACTACGTCCGAGTACATCATGATCAAGCGGCGATATGCGTCATAGGCAAAGCGCTCGTTGCCGGTTTTTGCAATCAGGCCTTTCATCGTCTTTTCGTTAAGGCCGACGTTCAGGACGGTCTCCATCATGCCGGGCATGGAGGAGCGAGCGCCGGAGCGAATGGAAAGCAACAGGGGATTCGCAGGGTCTCCGAATTTTGCGTGCATAATTGCTTCAACGTTTGCGAGGGCCTGCTTTACTTCAGCTTCAAGCTCGGGCGGGTAAGATTTGTTGTGCTGATAGTAGTAATTGCAAACTTCGGTCGTAATCGTGAAACCGGGAGGCACGGGTATGCCGAGATTGGCCATTTCCGCCAGATTGGCCCCTTTGCCGCCGAGCAGTTCTTTCATGTCCGCCTTGCCGTCCGCCTTGCCGCCTCCAAATTCAAACACATACTTTTTTGACATCTTTCTCTCTCCTGAATCTCATCTGATTTTAATTTTAGAGTTTTCGTCCTTATTCCGTGTCAAGTTGATGCTGCAATAGTGTGCAGCAATAATCATCTATGATATCGTGGTTGTCTATCAGTCTTGCCCTGTGAAGTCAAATGGAAATATGAGAAGCGGCAGCGCCTCCCGGAGATGTCTCTCGAGCGCTGAATTCAGTGCAAATCCGTCTGTTCCTGCTTCTTTTTTGTGCAATTGCCACGATTATTTTTTCCTAAAATGGGCAAATAATTCTTGACAGGATTCTCATTCATATAGAATATTACGCCTGTAAGCCGTGGAGAAAGCAGGAAGATAAGCTTTTCTCGCGGGAAAATTGGTCCGTGGGGAAGTCGCGGCATATCAATTACGAAAGGAGGTGAACCCCGGATATTTTGGAGAGACATGCCACATGTCTCGAGAAACCAACCAAACAATAGGAGGAACAAAAATGAGAAAGACTTTAAGCTGTGTTATTCTTAGTTTGATTTTTGTCATGGTGTTGGCCCCGTTAGCGATGGCCGCCGCCGCGGCTGCTCCTGCTGCTGCGCCTGGTGCGCCGATTGATTATACAAAGGCGATCGTGATTGCATGCAGTCTTTTGGCAGTAGGTATTGCCATGGGATTAGGCACAATCGGTACGGGCGTCGGCATGGGAAACGGATTGAGCGGCGCCACAAACGCCGTCGGTAGAAATCCGGAAGCACAGGGAAAGATCCTGCTGACCATGATGGTCGGTCTGGCGATGATCGAATCACTCGCGATCTATGCTCTGGTTATTGCATTGATCGTACTCTACGCCAATCCTCTGCTTAAGTTAGTTGGCATGTAGAAAATCGGTATTATAAAAAATCAGGGAGGGGGAGCGCTACCACGACTTCAACTCCCTTTTTTTGTCCCGTACATCTTCTTTGTCCAGTATATCATAACCTCGCCCCCTTGAATCCTCAACATGCCGGCCAACTTATTCTAAACTAGTAAGCAAAGATAATTGATTAACTGCGGGGTTGATAAAGGCACGGAGGAATAAAGTCGATGATCTTAGTGGAAAGAAAGGCCGGGAGTGCGCCTCCCGGCCTCCTGGTATTATTTGTCCTCTTCGTCCTCTTCATCAAGTGCGGCCGCCTGCGCATCCGCAGGGACTTCCGCTTCGATCGAACGCCCGATTCCTCGCGAGAGGAGCGCCGATATAAAGAAGAGAAGAATAACTGAAATGATAATGATCAGAACGATTGTCGTGGTCCATGCCTTCACTTCTTTTTCTACGTCCTGAGAAGCCTTCATGGCCATCTCATTGAACTTCTCCACGTTCACTCCCATTGCTATCCATCCGAAGCCACCGGGTTTAGGGTAGTCATTAGAGAAGAATTTAATGGGCGCATAGGCTACGAACTTCGTTTGACCGGCAAATTTGTACATCTTGATGCCCGTATTTCCGGCAGCCGCGTCATTCGCCACTTCCGGCAGACCAGGATCCATAAAGCCGAGAAGGTTAATGTTCAGTACCTCTTCTCCCTTCTTGGTCATTGCCTCTGCAGTCTTGTCTGTGAGAGGCGGAACCGGTGTTCCGTCCGGATACAGACCCTCAATGTGATAATCATTGGGGTGCGCAATGACGAACCCTCTGTTATCCACCATGTACGCATAATTCCCCGTCGCTGCATCCGCCCTGAATACATACCCGGACTGGGTCGGTATGATATGATCGGTGAATGCGGCAACATGCTCAAAATCAAGGGCAAGACTGATAACGCCTGCAAATCCTTCCTTGCCGAAGATGGGCGTAGCCATGCGAATGATTCCTTGAAAACGTTTGCCCTTTTCAAAATCGGGTTTATTCACATACCAGCCGGTGACATGGCCGATGTACACCTCGCCTTTATTCAGTTTCGAGGCCTTGCTGAAGTAGTCCTCCGATTTGTATGCCGTGTTGGCTGGATTACTCACATTCACCAGACCCGATTTAGCGGCCACGCCATTCACAATCTTTATCACCTCATTGCCGCTCCTGTCGATGAGGGCCATCTCGGTATAGAGAGGGGCAGAGACCTGCTGGATCTTATTATCCTCTTTTACCCAGATTGCTTTCTTGTTTTCATTGACAAATTGTTTGTAGCTGGATTCGGTCGCAGGGATGATGGTTGCAATCAACAGATCCTTCTTTCTTTCCGTAAGAAAACTGGCAACCTCGTCCGCCGTATTAATGGCACGTATCTTGATTTCTTCCTGAGATTTCTGATCGAGAACGTTGATTGCTCGTTCTTTCGCTGTAATCCCTAATTTGAGAATGCCGTTGGCAATCAGAATAGCCATCAGTGAAAAGGGGATTACGATAAGCAGGAAGAAGACTCTCGCTACTGTAAAAAGCTGCTTATCTTTTTTATTTTCTGGCATTGCCTTCTCCCCCTAACTTTTGTCAGATTTGAAGTTAATTGTCTTTAAATGAATTAACCTAAAAAATAACGCATAAAGGGGTTTGCAAATAGAAGAACAAGCGAAACAACCAGAGCATAAATGGCAATTGATTCTGCCATGGCCATACCGATAAGCATGGTCATCATGATTTTACCCTGAACACCGGGGTTTCTTCCCACGGCTTGGCATGCGCCGTTAGTGGCAGTACCGATTCCTAAGCCGGCTCCGACGGCGCCTATCCCCATGGCCAAACCGGCACCCAACATGGCGCCTACTGCGAAGAGGACCTTCGTGTACGATTCACCCGCCGGAATTGCTTCTGCAGCATATACAAGCTGTGATGAGAATAACAGAGCAGCCATTGTTGAAAAAAGAGTTAATAAAGTTTTCCCGAATTTCCGTAACATTTTTTTTCTCCTTTCCTGTTAAAAGTTAATCCAAAATTCCCCATCCCCATAACATGAAAACATGCCGGGGGAAATAGGAAATATTATAAAAACTGCGTAGACAACTGCAACAGGCATGCCATCAACGCACCTGCAGCGCTTATCAATGATAACATCACGCAACGACGATGTTATTCTTATTTTCTCGCTGAACTGAGTGTATGCTTCAAACTCATGATGTTTTAACGTTTTGTTCAATTGACTATGCATTTTGAACGAAAAGTGCAATACCATTTCAAATGAGTTAAGATGAGGACGTCCTCTGATCTATATGTTTGCTTGTTCTTTCGTTCGGGTGCAAATTTGATCCGGCAGGCACCGGCCCACTAGGAGATGCTCCATATATTTCTATTGAAAATTTGCAGTTAGACAGATATATCATATGAAAACTAAGACTTTAAGAGGTCTAATATGCAAGAGATCCTAACAGCAGTAACGTATCTCGTTGTGTGGTTGATATGTGCGCGGGTAATTGAAATTGAAAGCGGATTGACGAAACTTCTTATCTCTCTGGGGGCCGCTATTGGCGTATATATCGTGATAGGCGTCAAAGAGTATAAAGATAGGAAAGCCAAAGGAGCAGATGATTGACATTCTCTCTTACAGATTTCATAAAGAAAAATCTTAGGGTTCCCGTCTGGCTCACCACCCTGATCGTCATTATCATGATTGTCATGTTTTCTCTGATGATCAATCAGGCGAGAGTGAAAGAGTCGGCAGAGCAGTATGGGAAACAATACATGACCATCGCCAAGGGCACAGCTGCCGGGATCGATGATCTTTTTGATAGCGTAGAAAAAAGCCTGATTATACTGTCCCGGCATCATAGCGGAACGCTGCACGCAAACATGCGCGAGACTTATGACGACTTGGAAGGGAAAATAGACTTTTTGGCCAAAAGCAGCCCTAAAGGCAAGGTTATCGATGCATATCCGAGGATTCTTCACCACGACCTTCTGAAGAACATTTCGGGAAGTTCCGCCTTTCTCAAACTAATCCAGGACACCAGGAAAACAGGCAAGACCAGAGTGAGCAGCCTTATCTCCGTAGATCTTAAAACCGGCAACGGCCAAGAAAAAAATTACAGAGTGGTTATCATTGGTGTTCCGGAATTCGATTTGAACAGGAGATATACGGGCATCGTATATGCCGCACTATCACCTTCTTCAGTTGTCGAGCGATACATAAAAATTACCAAGACCGATCTGCCATGCGATGCAATCATTGCCGATGACACAGGGACTGTGCTGTTCCATCCGCGGAATGAGTGCGTTGGCGTAGATATAAGTTCAGTTGTACGCGGCAAGACGGAGCAGCCCATATCTCTGAATGAAGGTATACTGATGGACAAGGCAGGCTATGATAACTATGAATTGCTCCAAGCAGGAGGAGGGTTTGAGAAAAGCATCGTGGGATACGCGCCGACCGACTTGAACGACAGAAAGTGGTTTATCGCCGTCAGCACTCCTTATCATGTCGCCGTTTCACAGATAAGAAAAACTTTCTTCATCATCATGCTCGAGGCCTTCGTACTTATTGTCACCGTGATTGTCGGGAGCGTGCTGGTCGTATATTCGGGCAAGAAACGTCTCTTACTCGAGGAAGAGGTGAAACACCTCAGGGACAGGGAGATGTGGAGAGAACAGCTCGCGAGAGAGAAAAAAACTCTGGAAGGTATTATCGAGGGTTCTCCGATACCGACCTTTGTCATTGACAGGGAACACAAGATCATCTTCTGGAACAAGGCATGTTCGGACCTGATGGGCTACAACAGCAAAGACATGATCGGCACCGATAAACAGTATAGGCCATTTTACCACGAGAAAAGGCCGGTTATCGCAGACCTTATTATCGCTAACGACGTTGAGGAACTCGAAAAGTACTATGGGGAAAAGAGTCTGCATAAGTCGACTGTTATTGAAGGCGCCTACGAAGCGCGAGATTATTTTGAAAATATGGGGGGTAAGAACAGACATCTTTATTTTCTGGCTGCCCCTATTTACGATGAGGGGGGAGAGATTATCGCGGCCATCGAAACTCTGCAGGACGTAACTAAGGAAGAAGAGATGGCCAGAGACATGAAGGAATATGCGGAATCCCTGTCCAAAGAGAAGAACACTATCGAGGGCATTATAGAAGGTTCTCCCATACCGACGTTTGTCATTGACAAACAGCACAAAATTATTTTTTGGAACCATGCCTGCACGGAGTTGACTGGATACGACAGCAAAGACATGATCGGCACTGATAAACAGTATACGCCCTTTTACCATGATAAGAGGCCGGTTATCGCAGATCTCATTGTGGACAACAATATCGAGGAGCTCGACAGGTATTACGGGAAAAAAAGTGTGCATAAGTCCACCACAGTGGAAGACGCTTATGAGGCAAGCGATTATTTTGAGGATCTGGGAGGCAGGAACAGATACCTTTATTTTCTGGCCGCTCCTATATATGACGAGAAGGGAGAGATTATTGCCGCCATTGAGACGCTCCAGGACGTTACGAAGGAAGAAGAGCTGACCAAGAATATGAAAGAGTATGCGGAAAGCCTCTCCAACGAGATATACGAACTGATCAGGCTGCGAACGGATCTACAGCAACTTTCCAACTATCTCCAATCCATGATGGACAGCTCTCCGGACAGGATATTCGCCCTTAGCGCCGATGGCATCATAAACTACGTGAGCCGCAGTTCGGAGATAGACGACGGATCCTTGCCCCGGCGGATGGAGGGCAGGCATTTCGCGGAATTTGTCGTTCCGGCGTACAGAGAATTTATGCTCAAGAAGTGGGAAGAGGTCAAAAGGGGATGGCACAGGCCCTTCGAAATTGAAATGACGACAAGGGATGGCTGGAAAAGAAATTTGTTGATCACCACAGCTCCCATAAAAGGAACCGACAAATATCTCCTGGTGCAGCGGGATATAACGGAATTTAAGAATCTAGAGAAAAAATTTTATGACAGTCAAAAGCTTGCCGCCGTCGGTCAGCTCTCAGCGGGTATTGCCCACGAAGTAAGAAATCCGCTCTCATCCATCAAGATGAGCCTCCAGATCCTTGAAAAAAGATTAAATCCCACCGGGAATGATTTGAAACGGTTCAAGATAGCGGAGAAAGAGGTTGAACACCTCGAGAAGATAGTCAATGACATCCTGATTTATGCGAAACCGGCAGAACCGGAGATGAAGCCTGCGGATATCGGTTCTTTCCTTGAAAGTTCGTTATCGATGGTGGAGAAAGAACTGTATGACAAAAAGATAGATGTACAGATTCATAATGATCGGGGCATCCCCCTGATAAATCTTGATTCAGCGATGCTAAAGCAGGCATTCTTGAATTTATATCTCAATGCCATAGACGCAATGGAAGAAGGGGGCAGGCTACGGATAAGCACGCGGCTCGTTACAAATGAGCGCAAGCATGTTTCAATTGAAATAGATGATAGCGGTTATGGCATCGAGGAAGAGGATATGCCTCACTTGTTCAATCCGTTCTTTACGAGGAAAAGATACGGCACCGGCCTGGGTTTGACGCAGGTTAAGAAATTTATCGATTTGCATCATGGCTCCATAGAAATATTCAGCAAGAAGGGCGAAGGGACGAAAGTCGTGGTTACTCTGCCTTTGGAACAGAGCAAAAAGAATCCTGAAACACCTGTTAATGATACCGAGGGACAATCGCATGGCTAAAATTCTCATAATCGATGACGACAGTTCTATTTGCGAGACTATTGACCTTTACCTGACCGAAGAGGGACATGAGGTGCACACGGCCATGACCGGCACGGACGGTTTGAATAAATTTGTGCAAACCTCGCCGGACGTCGTTATTCTCGACATAAGACTTCCGGATGTTGACGGCTTCACCGTTCTTGAAGATTTGCGGGAGGATGACGAGGACGCCAAGGTAATCATGATTACCGCCCATCACGATATGGACACTACGATTAACGCCATGAAAGCGGGCGCCTTTGATTATATCCGCAAGCCCATCAACGTTGATGAGCTCGATATAGCGATCCGCAAGGCCCTCAAATCCATAGAAATGGAAAAGAAGATAAACGGTCTCCTCATGGAGCCTTCCCGGCAGTTCAAGGTGGGAGATATCATCGGCACGGGCAAGGACATGAGCGAGATATTCAAAACGATCGGCATAGTCTCACAGAGCAAGACCACTGTATTGATACAGGGCGAAAGCGGAACCGGAAAGGAACTAATCGCCAAGGTCATACACAACAACACATCGCCTAATGAACCCTATATAGGGGTTAACTGTTCTGCCATTGTGGAAACCCTCCTCGAATCCGAGCTCTTCGGACATGAGAAGGGTTCCTTTACGGGCGCCTTCGCCCGGAAGTTGGGAAAATTCGAGCTTGCCCGTTATGGTACGGTGTTCCTCGACGAGATCAGTGAGATGTCCATCAACCTACAGGCGAAACTCTTGAGAGTGCTTCAAGAGATGGAGTTCGAAAGAGTCGGCGGCAAGGACCATGTCAAGGTAAACGCAAGGATCATCACTGCTACTAATAAAGATCTCAAGACCCTCGTGAAGGAGGGGAAATTCCGGGATGATCTTTTTTATCGCCTAAATATCGTATCCATTCATATTCCTCCTCTCAGAGAAAGGAGGGAAGACATTGCGCCGCTCGTCGATTATCTGATCACCAAAATTAACCGTGATCTTCATAAGCGCATCCTGGGCGTATCCGACGAGTTGATGGATACATTTCTCAAATACAGCTGGCCCGGGAATGTCAGAGAATTGGAGAATCTCCTTGTCAGAGCCGTTGTCGTCGCCAAGGGACAAATCCTTGGGAGAAGCGACTTCCCAGAGCTCCTCGATGATCTTGCAACAAAATGCGTGCCTGAAGAAACTGGCGAAACTGACTTCATGGAAACGGAAAAATTACTCACACTTGATGAGATTGAAGAGAGATACATCCGGAAAGTTATCAAGGCAAGCGGCAACAAAACCAAGGGCGAGATATGCGAAATACTAGGCATCTCCCGGCCGACCTTTGAAAGGAAGCTGGAAAAATACGGGATCACGCTTGAAGTTGACGGATGAAATCACTTTCCGCGAAATGTCGTCTCGAATCAGTGTGTGGTTAGAACAGGATTATGAAAATTGTATCAGCGGAATTCGTCAAATCTGCAACTCAACCTTCCCAATATCCGGAAGGAATACTTCCCGAGATCGCCTTTGCCGGCAGATCCAACGTAGGAAAATCTTCGCTTATCAATACCATTACCCGGAAAAAGAACCTTGCCCGAACAAGCAGCACGCCCGGTTGCACACGGCTCATTAATTTCTTTACGGCGAACAATCAGATCTCACTCGTAGACCTGCCCGGGTATGGTTATGCAAAGGCGCCGATAGCGTCAAAAAAAGAATGGGGACCGATGATCGAAACCTACCTCATGCAGAGGGAATCCTTAGAGTCCGTCATCGTAATCCTCGATGTGAGAAGAGACCCTTCGGAGCAGGACCTCACGCTCATCGACTGGCTTCGCCATTATCAGATAATTCCCACGATTGTCCTTACGAAGATTGACAAGGTATCCCGCAGTCAGGCAAAGGTTCGTCAGAGAAAAATAAAGGAACTGCTGGGATTGAATGCAGATCCCATCCTATTTTCCGCTCGGACTGGCGAAGGCAAAGACGCCATCTGGGGAGCAATAAATGATTTATGCACCGGCAATATATCTGCCTGAACCAGCTATCTGCCTATATATTCACCTTCCTCATAATTTCCCATTTCATTAAAGACAATTGAATGTTTCTTTAAATACCCGGTCCCATGCAAAACATCAAAAGCGGGGAGCTGTAATCTATTTAATGACTAATGTTTCATATTATCAATATCTTACAAGTATCGCAGGCGGATTATGAAAACTGGCACGAATATTTCATTACTACAAGTAAAAAGAAACAGAAATTCAGGAGGATGGAACATGAAAAAGATATTAGAGACATTGGCTCTCTCGGTATTTGTTGTGCTGGTTACAGCGACATTCGGAGTTGCCGAGTATGCGGCGACAACTGTGAGCGACTTCCCGTACTTCCAGTTTGGCTGTCTGATTGTCGGCGGGGTGACGATAGTCTCTCTGAGACACAAGTACCAAAAGATGTACTCAAGGGAGTTGGTGGCAGTTTTTTGCCTGTATACTATGCTCATTGCCCTTTTCACGGTGCCGGTAATCACCGCCATCAAGACCGTAGTGAGCTGAGGCTCGCGGCATGACTGTCGTCCCCTATTGTCAGGGGGGACGCAGGAGGCAATCGACATGGCAGCAATAACAAAGACACAGCAGCAAAAAACTTACCGGTCGGTGCTCATAATGAGTGCATGGGGACATGTAATCGTGATTCTCTCCTTTCTCTTCCTTTATTTGGGGAAATTGTTGGATGAGCTTGTAGGAACGTCTCCCAGCTTCATGTTTGGATTATTTTTCCTGGCACTGTTTGCCGGCATCGGCAGGTTTTATAAAGAGGCGTGGATGAAGCGCAAGGATGTCTGAGATTCTCTCGGATATTGATCAACGCGTCTATGTCATACACAATTTTGTCAAGCCCCGCAACGCACCGGATCAGCGTTGCGGGGCTTAGTCATTGGTGCAGGCATACCGGCTATTTGATGAAAGATATATTGACTTGACACGCGGTATGCAAATCCATATACTTTCTTCAAGAAAAAAAAGCATAACATCAACCTTAATTTCGTAAATCGAGATTTGTGGTCAGAAATGTTGAAGAAGTTGATGTTTTGAAACAGGAGAAAGAATAGAAAATGTGTCTCGGATTTCCCGGAAAAATAATTTCGATAGATGAAAATAAACTCGCTATTATAGATATCAGCGGTACGCGGCGGGAAGCCCGCCTCGACCTGGTAGATGACGATACAGTTGTCGGTGACTATGTAATCTGCCATGCGGGTTACGCCATTCATAAGATAGATGAGGAGCTGGCGCGGGAGATGCTGGATTGCCTCAAAGCGGTCCTCGAAAGCGAAACAAATTGACGATCCTTCAACATAGCAGTTGATGGCTCTTGAGGATGTCCCCTTCGCGCCGTATCCTTCCTCCCAGGCCTTTGTCGGAGGCATATTATACACAAAGCTATCCTTTTTTATCCAATTCTTGAATTCTTAGAAGATCATCCATAGCTCTAGAAAGGTATTCCACGATGCAATATGACAAGATTCTCCTGGATCATGGCGGGGGCGGTTTATTGATGAATGAACTGATTGCCCATACATTCCTCCCCAAATTGAAGAATGCATATCTCGAGCGCATGGAAGACGGCGCCGTCTTTGATATTGGCAATGTGAAGCTCTGTCTTTCCACCGATTCATATGTGGTGAGTCCTATCTTCTTCCCCGGCGGCGATATCGGTTCCCTGTCCGTACACGGTACGGTCAATGATATTGCCGTGTGTGGCGGCATCCCCCTCTTTTTGAGCGCCGGCTTCATTCTCGAAGAAGGCTTCAGCATGGATGATTTGAAGAAGATTGTCGCATCCATGGCACAGGCGGCTGCAAACGCGGGCGTACAGATTGTTACGGGAGATACCAAGGTCGTCGCTAGAGGGGCGGCCGACGGAATCTTCATCAATGTTTCCGGCATCGGCATTATCAAGTACAAAGGGGTAATCTCTCCGAGAAGTGTGATCCCCGGAGATAAAGTGATCATTAACGGGACTATTGGGGATCATGGAGCCGCCATATTATGTAAGCGGCAGGACCTGGGTTTTAAGTCCGAGATCGTATCGGATTCGGCGCCGCTAAATTCTCTCGTGGAAAGCATCCTCTGCGCCAGCTCCAATATTCACTGTATGCGGGATGTAACAAGAGGCGGCCTCGGTGCAATCATGTGCGAAATAGCAAACCAGTCAGAGTGCCAAATCGTAATCAACGAAAAACATATTCCCGTGCAGGAACAGGTAAGAGGCGTGTGTGAGATCCTTGGCGTCGATCCGCTATTCCTGGCAAATGAGGGAAAGCTGGTCGTATTCTGCCCCCCTGAAGATACTGAAGAAGTCATGAAAGTAATGAAGGAACACAAGTATGGCAGGGCTGCCGCCATCATTGGGGAAGTGGGCAAGAAGGGCCGCGGTCGTCTCCTGCTCGACACTGTCATCGGTGGATCAAGGGAAATCGACCTGCCGACGGGTGAACTGGTTCCGCGAATCTGTTAAGCTAAACGTACACGGCCGTAAAAAAAGCAGGCAAGACATCGAGTGACGTTTTGCCTGCTTCATGTCTTCGCATTGAGAAGTTTACCTTCAGTCTTTCGCTTTTTCCGTTCCTTCCTTGGCTTTGTCCGCGCTTTCACGCAGGTGCGCCAAGCGGGTAGACTTATGCAACTCGATAGGCTTGTCATAGAGAGAGGGACGCCATTTATAAATCAATTCTATGGCATCAGAGGGGCATGCCTGTACACAAACTTCGCAGACGATGCACCTTAGTGGGTAGAATGCAAGCTCGTTCTTTTCCTTGTTTGTGGTAATCGCGACTGACGGACAGCGAAGGGCGCATACTCCGCACATCGTACACTTATCGTCCAAGAATGCTACGTGGCCCCGGGCTTTTTCAAAAGGTTCCCGTACCTGAACCGGATACATCCGGGTGGCATATCCGGTGAAAAGGTTTTTCAAGATGGTCGGTAACATGAAGGGCATCTATTTACACACTCCTTTCGCCTTTTACCTCTCCATACAGCAGATGCATGGATCAATAGAGAGAACAATAACCGGCACATCGGGCAATTGACATCCGGGTAACATGACCAGTAGTGAGGGAAGATTTGCAAAGGTCGGCGTTCTAATTTTCATGCGTTCCAGATTGCGCGTACCGTTTCCCTTCGCATAATAGAAAAGCTCTCCTCGCGGAGCTTCCGTGCGCATGGTCGCCTCGTTGGCTGGGGGGGGTCCCTTTACTTTAGCTGCTATTTCACCTTCGGGTAATTTATTAAGCGCTTCTATTTGCAAATCGATGGACTGGAGGAGTTCCCTCGCCCTTACCAGCGCACGGGCATAGCAGTCTCCTGCCGTTTCCACTACGGGTTCAAAATTGAGTTCGCCGTATGCATGGTATTTGGTCAAGCGGACATCTTCGCGGACACCGCTCGCCCTGAGCACAGGACCGACACATCCCAACAGGAAGGCCTGCTCCTTCGTTATGACGCCGACACCGCTGGTTCTGGCCTTCACCGTATAGTCATTGACCACAACCTTTATCAAATCCTCGCTCTCCTTGCGGATTGTGGGCAACGCTTCCAAGATAGCTTTTTTCTGCTCCTCGTTTATATCCCGGCGTACGCCGCCAACTATATTTACTGAGGGAATGACTCTGTGCCCAGCCGTCATCTCTATGAGATCCAGAATCCGTTCCCGTATGCGCCAGAACTGCAGGAACATGCTTTCAAAACCGAAGGCATCCGCCAATAAGCCTAACCATAGAAGGTGGCTATGGGCACGCGACATCTCCGCCCAGATAGTGCGCAGGTATTTTGTCCGGGTTGATAATTCTACCGGCCACAACCTTTCCATCACTTCGACCACAGACACGCTGTGGATGTAGCTGCAGATCCCTCAAACACGCTCACAGAGGTAAATATTCTTGGCGTATTCGTTTATTTCACATGCTTTTTCTATTCCCCGATGGGCGTAGCCGATTACCGGAACCACTTCCACAACTGTTTCATCTTCGTAAGAGATTCTCAATTGTACAGGTTCAGGCAATACCGGGTGTTGCGGCCCAAAGGGTACTGTTGTACGTGTAACCATCAACTCTCTCCTTTCGCAGTAGTCGACGTAACCTTGTACGTCTTCAAAAGAGGCGTTACAGGACTATCCTGAGCCAAAAGCAAGTGCCCGCCGTAGTCAATGGCAAGATCCGTCACTTTTAACCCGAACAATTCCTTCATTTCATTTTCAATGAGTACGGTGGCAAGGGTGACGCCGGAGAAGCTCGGGACCTGTTCATCCTTTGTCACTTTATATCGCAGACCCGCCATAACCGTCCCCGAGTCATGGCTGAAGAAGTATGTCACCTCCAGATGTTCACCCAGGTCGCTGCATACGGCAGTCACGAATTTTCCGCCTGCATCCAAAGACTTCCTGCCTTCGGCTACTAATTCGTCTTTCTTAATCTCTCTTATATTTTCCATCCTCACTTCCTCAAAGTTTCGCTAATTTCTGCAGAGCCATTACCACGCCGTCAATGATGGCCTCTGGCCGTACTGAGCAGCCGGGAACATACACGTCAACCGGAATAACCTTGTCTACACCGCCCAGAACATTATAACAATTGTGGAATACACCACCGGTGGATGCGCATGTTCCGACACAGACGACCACTTTAGGATCGGGAACCTGCTCATACAGATTCTTCAAGACCCGTGCTGTGCGCCTGTTCACTGGGCCCGTAATGAGAAGTATATCAGCATGCTTCGGATTTCCCATATTAACCATACCGAAGCGTTCCACGTCATAAAGCGGAGTCAGACAGGCGAGTATCTCTATGTCACAGCCATTGCAGGAACTGTTGTCAAAGTGCAGAATCCATGGCGATTTAACGCGAGAACTTTGTATCAATCCCATAGTTCTTAAGATACCCCCTTAGTGTAATAGATATAGGCTATATTAATTATTCCCAGGATCAATCCCACTGACCAGCTCAAGCGAACCATCCAGCCGACAGTCATTCTCGCAGTAATATTGTCAATGAAAAGCTCCAGTAAAAATGCGGCCAAAGCGATTAAGATGCCCACCCACAGAGGGTTTGTCCAGAAAAGAGAGATTATTCCGAGAAGCAGGATGATCTCGTACCACTCCGCCAGATGATAGAGGGCAAAATAAGGACCTGAGAATTCGGTAGTCACTCCCTTCACAATTTCCTGATGACCGTGGTGACATGTGGAAATATCAAACGGCGATTTACGCATCTTTATCGTTAATACATAAAGCACTGCCAAGAATAACGGCCAAAGAGTGAAGAGCAAAGGCTTATCCTGTTTGAATATTTCGCTGATGAGAAAGCTTCCGTTCTGGGCATAAATCGCGATTGCCAGAAGAAGCAGTACGGGTTCATAAGCCAGAATTTGCATCAGTTCCCGGTTTGCTCCGAAATGGGCGTAGGGAGACTTAGTACTGAAGCCGCCCAACACCAAAGAGACACCGGCAAACCCGAGGAGAAACACGAGCAAGAGAAAATCAGATTTCATGACGAGAAAGATAAGACTCGCTATCATAAAAACCAAGTATCCGTAGATCCAGACAAATTGCAGTCTGCTTACGGCAATATGTTCTTTCCCCAAGAGCTTAATGAAATCATAAAATGGCTGAATGATGGGAGGACCATACCGGCCCTGCATGCGCGCTGTAATCTTACGGTCAATACCAAAAAGGAGCCCGCCAATAATAGGAGCACCGACTAAAATGAGAAGCACAATAAGGAGCTGTTTAATCATCATATAACGATCACCCCGCATCCAATCATAATGGCCAAGAGTAAGATGGCTATGGCGTTTGCCCAGGGATTAACCCTTTTTTCACCCAAGGCACGCTGGTAATAGTAGCCGCCAAGTTGGAATTTAGTTTTGCGATCCGCTTCGGCTAACCATTCATCGGTATCAGTACCGCCGGTCTGTTCACCGCACATGTAAACGGGCCTCAGTTCCTTGGGCTTTACCCCGATCAGCAGCAGGGGCAAGAGCAAAGCAACAATCAGAATCAGGTAAAGGGGCCACACGGGGAAAAGACCCAAAATATCCCTCTGCATAGAGGACGGGGTTATCAGTACGAGGTTGTTCAAACCCAGGGCAACGATCTGATTTCCGGAAACCACATCGTTCGTCGCAGCAAGAAGGAAATTCTGGTAAATCGGCCCGACCCCCATACCGACGACAAAAATACCGATCAGCAGCGTCCATAGCGGAACAGAATAGCTCAGCGATAATTTTTCAAAAGGTCTTTCTATTTTCGGCAGGACCTGCAGCAGCCGTCCCAGCCATTTTGTCCAGAAGACTATTGTGAGGGTACTCGCCAAGACGAAGAAGACTGCCGCGAGTGGAACAGTGTAGGCAGCTTCCAAGGCAATCCATTTACCCAGGAGCATGCCGAAAGGAGGAAGGAACATGGACAGTATGCCTACGCCGGTAATCAGCGTGGTGAGAGGCGCCTTGGCGGCAAGGCCTTCCATGTCTTCGATATCGCGGCTCCAGATTTGATGCTCAATCGTGCCGGCGCAGAGGAAGAGCAGTCCTTTTGATATAGCATGGAAAATGATAAGCAGAACAGCTGCGGCAATGGAAAGAGGTGTATTAATGCCCGCGCACGCAATGATCAAACCCAGATTGGCGATTGTAGAGTAAGCCAAGACCCTCTTCCCCGTGGACTGGCTGACTGCCAGTGCCGACGTGGCAAAGAAGGTGAATGCCCCGGCAATGGCAATGATGACACTCAAAAATGTCCCCGCATAGACAGGAGCGAGCCTGAGAACAAGGTAGACCCCGGCTTTAACCATCGTACTGGAATGCAACAGGGCGGAAACAGGCGTAGGCGCCACCATTGCTCCCAAAAGCCAGCTCTGAAAGGGCATCTGGGCCGCCTTGGTAAAACCTGTGTAGCAGAGCAGCGCGATCGGCAGTACGGCGAGAGAAGACTGAATGCCTCCTCCGATAATGTTCTGTACCGAAAGTGCTGATGATCCTCCCTGCGTGGCGTACAGATAAATTATGGCCAGAATAAAGGCCGTTCCTCCTGTGGAATTCATCCATACTGCCCGCGCCGCATTGTGTATGGCCTCTTTCGTTCTATCGTGCGAGATCAGCTGGAAGCTGCATAATGTGGTCACTTCCCAGAAGAAGTAAAGCCAAACTAAATTATTAGCAAAGACCAAACCGTTCATGGCGCCCAAGAACAGAACGAGCCAGAAAAGGAACCTCGACTGTCTGGATTTTTCAATCCCGGCATGGTGCTCATGGTCATACATGTATCGCAATGCAAAGATACAGATGAGTGACCCTACTATGGAAATAACCAGGGTCATGACAAGGGCCAAATGATCAACAACAAACGCAGGCGCCACTTCAATATGGGCCTTCATGACGAATTCAAAATATGCCAGCGGGAGAATCTGTGTGAGGGCGAAGATGAGGACCAGCCAGTTCCGCAATGATATGCCGATGTAAAGATAGAAGATGAGAATGGCATAGTCCAGGATGGTGATAAGTAAGCCCCAGTCAAATCCGCCCGGCGTATATGTGAATGGTCCTCTTATTGAGAGTAGGATGCTGTTAGCAATTAGAACTATTGCTGTTGCAATAACAATGACGTTTCGCGCATAGTAATTGCGGACAGCCAGTACGACAAATCCTGCCGCAACAGGCAGCAAGATGGCGATTGCCATCATTTGATCAGCCAATTTTCCGCCTCCTTAAAGTTGGTTCTCTATATCTTCCCTGTGAAGGTCTGCAACTTGCCGCTATTGCTTTTAAAATTCCACCACATGGGCGCAGTTTGCCCCATTGGGGTATTGAGGAAACCATCAGGGCATCTTGAACAAAAAAATGAAGATCATCAGCAGTCATTTTTTCTGGTTTCCTACTTTATATGTTTTTGGAAGTCAAGGAAAAAACTGTGTCCATAAATGTAACCAAAATGCAATACATCAATATCGTCTGATTTTTTATTCAAAAAATAGTTGACAACGAATTACGTGTCTTACTCTTAACTTTACTTCGAAACTTTTGAAGGCTTTGGTCTTTGCCAAACAGGAAATCATATCTTGTGATAAAGTGTTTATTTCAACTGAAGCCAATGCGGCTTTACAGCAAAAAATATTGAAAGAAGATCGGGCATACTGTAAGTATTCACGCATTATTTTCCCTTCCTCCTTTACCTTGGACTGTCATGTATTGCGCGCTTGCGCATTTTCTGCCCACTTTCGACTTGACTTTATTGGTTAATTCATATACGGAGTTTCTCGTTTTGAGTGACAGACGAAGGAGGCTTATTTTAATCACATGACAAGAGAACTACAGGATGTACTTGGAAGCTTTACCAAAAGCCGTGACAACCTCATCCCCATTCTTCAGGCGGTCCAGGGCGAGTACGGATATCTCACCCAGGAAGCCATGGAAAGCATCGCAGACTACCTCTGCATTTCTGAAAGCAGCCTTTATGGAGTGGCTACTTTCTACACCCAGTTCAAGTTCTCGAGACCAGGTGATCACAACGTAAGAGTGTGCCTTGGAACAGCCTGCCATGTGAGGGGCGGATCGCGTATCATGGACGAGGTAAGCCGTCACCTGGGCATACATGCAGGTGAGACTACAGAGAATTACAAGTTCAGCCTGGAGCGTGTCGCCTGTTTCGGATCCTGCGCGCTGTCACCGGTGGTAGTTGTAGACAAGAAGGTATACGGTAGAATGAACCCCAAGAAAATAAAGAATATATTAAAGGAATACGAATGAATTTCGAAGCCATCAAGAAGAAGGCCCAGCAGGAATGGGAAGCTTTCAACACTTTTGATAAACCGCGAATCCTTGTGGGCGCCGCAACCTGCGGCCGCGCGGCCGGCGCACTCGAGGTCTGGGAAAAATTCAAGAAGGAACTGGCCAGCCGGTCGCTTGAGGCAAACATCGTGGAAGTCGGGGACCTCGGCCTTTGTTATGCCGAGCCGTGCATCGAGATCGCAACTCCCGACGGACGCCGTGTGCTTTACGGAGGAGTCACGGAGAAGATAGTCCCTGAACTCATCGAGGATGTAATAGTAAAAGGAAAACCGCGACCAGATCTCGCCCTTTGCACCTTCGGTCAGAAAAGAGTCGAAGGCGTCCCCACCTTTGAAGAGCTACCCATGGCGAGTAAACAGGTCCGCGTGGTCTTGAGGAATAGCGGCATCATCGACCCCTCCAATATCTATCACTACATCGCGAGAGGCGGCTACTCCGGCCTCAATAAGGCCCTGCAAATAGGGCCTGAAAAGGTCATCGAGGAGATCAGGAATTCCGGCCTCCGCGGTAGGGGAGGAGCCGGATTCCCGACAGGGGTAAAGTGGGGACTGGCAAGAGGAAACAAAAGCGACGTCAAGTACATGATCTGCAACGCCGACGAGGGAGACCCCGGCGCATTCATGGACAGGGCCGCCCTGGAAAGTGACCCCCACGCTGTTCTCGAGGGACTGGCCATCGGAGCCTATGCCATCGGAGCCAACTACGCCATTGTGTACGCCCGGGCAGAGTATCCTCTGGCGATAGAGCGCATCGAGGGAGCAATCCAGCAGATGGAAAAGTACGGCTTCCTCGGGAAGAATATCCTCGGGTCCGGATTCGATCTCTCCATCAAGATCAAGGAAGGCGCCGGCGCCTTTGTCTGCGGCGAAGAGACCGCGCTCATGGCTTCCATCGAAGGTAAACGGGGAATGCCCAAACCGAGGCCCCCGTTCCCCGCTCAGGCCGGTCTGCATGGCCAGCCGACCAACATAAACAACGTGGAGACCCTGGCGAATGTGTCGGAGATCATGAACAGGGGCGCATCCTGGTTCTCCTCTTACGGCACGGAAAAGAGCAAGGGGACGAAGACATTCGCCCTCGCCGGAAAGATCAACCGCACTGGCTTGATCGAAGTTCCCATGGGCATCAAGCTTGGTGACATCATCTTTGATGTCGGCGGCGGCATACTCGATGACAAGCAGTTCAAGGCCGTCCAGACCGGCGGACCCTCCGGCGGCTGCATCCCCGTGAAGTACCTTGATATGTCTGTGGACTATGAAGAGCTGGCAAAGGTGGGCTCCATCATGGGTTCCGGCGGAATGATCGTCATGGATGAAGACTCCTGCATGGTGGACATCACGCGGTACTTCCTCAGTTTCACTGAGAAAGAATCATGCGGCAAGTGCACCCCCTGCAGGATGGGCACGCAGCACCTGCTCCATATCTTGACGGAGATCACTCAGGGAAGAGGCAAGCTCGAGCACCTTACCCTTCTCGAAAAAATCGGCATGACTTTGAAAAACACGTCCCTGTGTGCCCTGGGACAGACGGTCCCGAACCCCATCCTCAGCACCCTCCGCTATTTCAGGGAAGAATATGTGGAGCATATCGTCGACAAGAAATGCAGGGCCGTCGTATGCTCGGCGCTCTTCAAATCACCTTGTCAGCACACATGTCCCGCCGGGATGGACGTGCCCAAGTATATTGCCCTTATCCGGGCGGAACGCTTCAGTGACGCGTATAAGATCATGTTGAAGACAAACCCATTCCCTTCCGTTTGCGGAAGGGTGTGCGACCATAAATGCCAGGCAAAATGCCGCAGGGGCAATCTCGATGAACCGCTCGCCATCAAATTCTTAAAGAGGTTCATCACCGACAGTGCACCACGGCCGCAGACGGCACTGGTGCCGGTAACCAGAAAGGAAAAGATTGCCGTGATTGGCGCGGGACCCGCGGGACTGACAGCGGCGCGTGACCTGGCCCTCAGAGGATACAAGGTAACTGTGTTTGAAGAACTCTCCGAACCAGGTGGAATGCTCCGCTGGGCAATCCCCGCTTACAGGCTCCCCAGAAATACCCTGGCCGATGAGATCAGCGACAATATAAAGTCCCTGGGCGTGGAAATCAAATGCAATACGCGCGTAGGCAAAGACATCTCCTTTGACGAGGTAAACAAGAATTTCGATTATATATTCCTGGCTCCCGGGGCTCATAAGAGCCAGCCGATGGGTGTTGAGGGAGAAAATCTTAAAGGCGTCTACGGCGGTGTCGAATTCCTGAGAGACTTTAATTCCAATGAAGAAGCCTGGTTGACAGGCAAGAAGACTCTCGGTTCGAAGGTAGCAGTTATAGGCGGCGGCAATTCAGCCATTGATGCCGCCCGCGTGGCGCTGCGTCTCGGCGCTGATGTGACCATTCTTTACAGACGTGAGAAGAAGGATATGCCCGCCGCGGAAGAAGAAATCCTTGCCGCTGAAGATGAGGGAATCAAGATTAAGTTCCTTGTTGTCCCGCTGAAGATCTCCGGCAAAGACGGAAAGGCAACCGAAATTACCTGCCAGCGAACGAGGCTGACGGAGTTCGATAAGAGCGGGCGGAGAAAACCCGTGGTGATTTTGGAATCTGAATTCACCCTGAGCGTGGACACTGTCATCGCAGCGATCGGGCAGGTGCCTGATACGACCTTCGTGCCAGTGGAAAGCGGCGTGAGTATCAACAAGTGGTCAACGTTCGACCTCGCAGCAGGAAGCAAGTCACAGACGTCCAATCCGAAGTTCTTTACCGGCGGCGACGCCCTGACGGGACCGGATACGGTGATCGGTGCTATCGCTCAAGGACACCAGGCGGCACGTGATATGGATGCCCATATCAGGAAGATCAACAACGAACCGGCATACGTGGAACCGCCAGATGAATTCATCGATGTGCCGCTGGTTATCGATGAAGACTCCGAAGAGGCGCCGCAGGCACGGATGCCTGAGCTCCTCGCCGGCGACAGGAGAAAGAACTTCAAAGAAGTTGAGCTCGGATACGAGAAAACAATCGCTGTAACGGAAGCTTGCCGCTGTCTCAGGTGCGATGCGGAAATTGTTTAGTTGAACGAACGTTAGCTCTTCAGCGGGGCGACCCTCTCCCGCCTTTGCCTGGCATGGGTGTGGGAATTTAAGTTGTGATCTTCGCGTGAAAAAACAAAGAGTGAAATAAAGGGCAGAAGAAAGCCTATAAAGCAGGAGAAAATTTGAGCATGAGTGAAATAACCCTTACGATTGACGGGAATCTGGTTAAAGCGGAACGAGGAGACACGGTTCTTAAGGCGGCACGAAAGGCAGGAATCGAAGTCCCCACTCTCTGCGACCACCCAGCCTTGGAACCATACGGTGCCTGCCGGCTATGTATAGTTGAGATCGAAGGCATGAGGGGATACCCGCCATCCTGCACCACGCCGGCGGCTGAAGGCATGGTGGTCAAGACATCTTCCCCGGTCATCATCGATCTCCGCAAGGAAGTTATCAAGCTGTTGCTGAGCGGGCATACCAGTCCCTGCCTTGTCTGCCTCCACCGAGAGCCTTGTGAAAAGTATCGGCCCCGCTCGTTCAAGAGCGGCAAAGCCACCCGATGCGTCTTCTGCAGCAACAGAGACCAGTGTGAACTCCGGGAACTTTCAGAGGAATATAAGATCGACGATCTGGAAGTGCCGATCATATACAAGCATCTGCCCGTGGAGCACATGGACCCCTTCATGGACCGGGACTATAATCTCTGCGTCCTCTGCGGACGATGCGCCCGGATCTGTGAAAAAATCCACACCACCGGCACCATCGATTTCACTGAGCGCGGCAAGGAAGCACGGATTTCAACGGCCTTTGACCGGCCGCATACCAAGACCGACTGCCGGTTCTGCGGCGCCTGCGTGGAAATCTGTCCGACGGGTGCAATGAGTGACCGGTATGCCAAGTGGTACGGCGCACCGGATACTGTACAGGATTCAACCTGCATACTGTGCCCCTTGGGATGCTCCGTTCGCCTAAAAATCAAGGACGGAAAAGTGATCAGCTCCGGAATGACTGCTTTCACACGGGAAGCGCGCATCTGCGCCGTGGGCCGTTTTGTATTGCCCCAGCTTCTCGACAGCCATTACAGACTCATGTCACATCAGGTGCGGGTGGCAGACGGCCTGATCAAGACGGGCTATGAGGATGCCCTTGATCTGGCAGCAAATAGTCTCAAGGCGTACTCGGGTGGCCAGTTTGCCATGATCGCTCCCCTTTCAGCGACGCGTGAGGAAATCCATGTACTGAGAAAATTTACCAAAGACGTGATGAAATCCGGCAACTTTATAGTGGAGCCCACTGCCCTTCCGGATGCGGTAACCGGCGGCACCGTCAAGGCGCTTTATTCTCTGGGTGATTACCTGCAAGACACGAGACCCGAGGGGCTCGACGTTCTGATTGTTTCCGATATGTTCCCATCGAGGACAGAGAAATCTGCAGATGTAGTGTTTGCCGTTGCCGGGCTTGTGGAAACGGATGGCACTTTCCTCAGTACCTCGGGCCAGATTAAGACCATGTCCGCACAAGCCACGCCGCCGAAGGCCCTGCCCTCTGACTGGAAGGTCGTGTGTGATATTGCCAAAAAAATGGGCGCCGGTGGATTTGATTTTCAAACATCTGATGACATCGCCAGGGAACTGGCTTCCTCAAAGATCAAGGAGACGGCGCCCGTAGCACCGGAACCGTCTCCGCTCGACAAAGTCTCTGCCATCCCCCGCGTATACAGAGGCCATCAAATGAGCGATATAGTCTCCGCCATGCGTAGCTTTTTCGCCGTTCCCGAGGAAGAAGCGGCTCCCGTTCCCGTGGAAGAGGGAAAACGCTTCCGGATCTTGGAAAAAATCGAGATCGTACCGAACACACACATGGTGACGGTTCATGCTCCAGTGATTGCAGAAAAATGTCAGCCTGGTCAATTTGTCATCGCCATGGTGGAGGAAACCTCCGAGCGCATCCCCTACACAATTTCAGACTTCGACCGTGAAAAAGGAACAATTACCATGGTGACCCTCGAAATGGGACGCTCAAGCCGGGAACTTGCCAACACTACTGCGGGCGAATATCTCGCCCATTTTGCAGGTCCCCTGGGGCGTCCGGTAGAAGTGAAAAAATACGGGACAGTGGTCCTAGGCGGCGGCTGTTTTGGTGTGGGAGCCATTCTGCCTATCGCCAGGGTAATGAAAGAAGCCGGAAATAGGGTGATCTGTATTGAAGAGGCATCGAGCCACTACCTGCTCCACTGGCAGGATAAACTCTCTGCGGCCTGCGATGAACTGGTCATCGTCACCAAGGACGGCTCCGCAGGCATCAAGGGCGGGGTACAGGAAGCCATCACAATGCTTGCGGATCGGGGAGAGAAGATTGACCAGGCATACATCGTAGGCTGTACCTTCATGATGATGCTTGTCTGTGACGTGACCAGGAAACTGGGCATACCGACCATGACAGCGATGAACCCTCTGATGGTGGATGGGACAGGCATGTGCGGTTGCTGCCGCGTGAGTGTGGGAGGGGTTACGAAGTTCTCTTGCGTAGACGGACCGTTCCTCGACGGCCTGCAAATCGACTGGATCGAGTTAATGCAGAGGCAGGCCGCCTTCAAGCTGGAAGAAGTGCAGGCGATACCGCAGGAACCGCGTCCTGCTCACGATCATGGAACAGGCCATGCCTGCATGCGAGCATGATCTCATCGTTCCTTGCTTTTGAACCTGTTATCCTAGGATTAACCTGAGATTGGAAGAAAAATATGGAACCAAAAGAGAAAGAAAAAAAACAGAAGTTCCCCAGGCAGAAAATGCCTGAGCAGGATCCGAGACGACGAAGGAGCAACTTCGAAGAAGTGCCTTACGGTTACACAGAAGAGCTTGCGCTGGCAGAGGCCAGCCGTTGCCTCAAATGCAAGAAGCCTCTCTGTATCACAGGTTGTCCGGTAAATATCCGGATACCGGATTTCATCAAGCTCATCGAGGAAGGCAAATTCATCGAAGCCGCATGGAAGCTCAAGGAGCAAAATACCTTGCCTGCTGTGACGGGCCGCGTCTGCCCACAAGAGACACAATGTGAGATCCTGTGTATCCTGGGAAAGAAAGGTGAACCGGTGGCAATCGGCCGCCTGGAGCGATTTGCAGCAGACTATGAGAGAAAATTTGGAACTGCCCAATTGCCAAAGCTCCCTCCGCCTACAGGAAAGAAGGTTGCCATCATCGGCGCAGGACCTGCAGGCCTCACCGTAGCGGGAGATCTCGTGATGCTCGGGCACAAGGTCACCATTTTTGAAGCTCTCCAGGTGACCGGAGGTGTACTTGTGTACGGTATCCCCGAATTCCGTCTTCCTAAAGCAATCGTGAAATACGAGGTTGATTACCTGGGAAGGCTCGGAGTCGAAATCCTCACGGATTACGTGGTAGGCAAGGCCCGCACCGTGGAAGAGCTCTTTAAGGAAGGCTATGATGCCATCTTTATCGGCACGGGTGCAGGACTCCCCATGTTTATGGACATACCGGGTGAAAATTTTGTTGGCGTCTACTCTGCAAACGAGTATCTTACAAGATCAAATCTTATGAAATCTTTCCGGTTTCCTGAGTACGGGACCGCACCCATCCGGAGCAAAAAGGTCATTACCGTAGGAGGTGGAAACGTCGCCATGGATTCGGCGCGGACTGCCTTGAGGCTTGGAGCAGAATCGATCATTGTCTACAGGCGCAGCCGTGATGAAATGCCCGCTCGTGCAGAAGAGATTCACCATGCCGAAGAAGAAGGCGTCCAGCTTATGATTCTGACAAACCCTGTGCGTGTCATCGGCGACGAACAAGGGAGGGTGAAAGCCGTTGAGTGCATCAAAATGGAGCTTGGCGAACCAGATGATTCGGGAAGAAGAAGACCGATCCCCGTCAAAGGAAGCGAATTCATCATTGAATGCGATACAGTGATTCCCGCGCTCGGTAACAAGCCCAATCCGCTCATTGCCATGACGACACCCGGTCTTAAGACGACCCGCTGGGGCACACTGGAAGCGGATCCAGACACCATGGAAACGTCCATGAAAGGCGTGTTTGCCGGAGGCGATATCGTCACCGGTGCGGCAACCGTCATTTCCGCCATGGGAGCGGGAAAGAAGGCGGCTGCCAGCATGCACGAATACCTGATGACGGGAAAAGTTACAAAGCCAGTGAAGGATGAAAAAGAAGGAGAAAAAGAAAAGAAGGAATAGCGCGTCTTTTCAAATCGCAAGACCCGCCGCAGAACTCACGCTCCGGCGGGTTTTTTATTTAAGTGACGAAGTGTGATGTCTTCTGGTCATAAAGCCACATTCCCTGCCTTTTCCTTGACATGGCAAGTATGTTCTCTTATAGTTTTTTCATTTGTTCTGGCATTGTTTTTGAGGTTTCAGCTTGCATGAGAATTGCGCGGCAGTAAGATTGTGGATCTTGACTGGAAGAGTTTGCAGAAATGACCAAGCCCAAAATAGCCTTCATGGGAACGCCTGAATTCGCGGTTCCGTCCCTTGATATCTTAATCAAAGATGATTACCCGATCGTCACTGTGGTGACCCAGCCGGACAGACCAAAGGGCAGAGGCAGGATACCCGCTCCGCCGCCGATAAAGATCGCCGCCGAAAAATACGGACTTCCTGTAGTTCAACCTGAAAGTGTGAGAACCACGGAATTTACCTATTATTTCAGCGGGATATGTGCGGATCTGGCCGTTGTCGCAGCCTTTGGCCAGATACTGCCCCGTGACATTCTTCAAATCCCCAAGATGGGCTGCATAAATGTGCATCCATCTCTCCTTCCGAAATATAGAGGCGCAGCTCCGATCAACTGGGCTCTCATCAGAGGAGAAGAAAAGACTGGTGTCACCATAATGCTCATGGACGAAGGGATGGATACGGGCGATATTCTCACACAGGAAGAGACCATGATCGAGCCCACGGAAACGTTCGGGAATCTCAGTGAAAGATTGGCAGTTATGGGCGCGAGGCTCCTCTTGGCGACAATCGATATGGTTGCGAGCGGTAACTATACACGCACGCCCCAGGATGCCTCACTTGCCACATATGCTCCGCGGCTCACGAAGGAAGATGGTCTGATCCGCTGGGACGCCGATGTACTGCAGACGATTAACCTCATCAGAGGCCTCTCACCAGTGCCCTGTGCATATACCTCATACAAGGGAAAGATGCTGAAGATATTCTCTGCCACAGGAGAAGAAATTCACCCTCCGGAACCTCCGGGAAGAATCGGCACAGTGGCGGAAAAAGGCCTTCCCGTTGCGGCAAGGAACGGGTATGTGTATTTGCAGGAGGTTCAACTCGAGAACAAGAAGAGAATGTCTATCCGAGATTTTCTGCGGGGTTCTCGCCTGACGCCAGGGGATCTCCTGGGTTCTGAACAATGACGATGAAAACGGCGCGCCACATGGCCATTGAAATCTTAAATCGCGTCGAGGAAGACGGCGCATATGCGGAACCACTTCTGGATGCCTCTTTTTTGGCTCATCCTAAGACAAAACCTCCAGACAGAAGACTGATCACCGAGATTGTCTATGGCACGCTGAGGATGAGGGGACATCTGGACTGGATTATCGAACGCCTTTACAGGGGAAGATTCGATTCCCTGGAATTGAGCATAAGAAATATTTTGCGGACAGGCCTCTACCAATTGCTGTTCACCGAAAGAATACCGGATTTCGCTATTGTCGATGAGGCCGTTGAGATAACAAAAAAAATGCACCGGAGAGGATCAGGGTTGGTTAATGCCGTCCTGAGAAATTTCATCCGAACGAAAGAACTGATCACCTATCCCGAGGCAGGAAAAGACCCGGCACTTAGTATCTCCATTGTCCATTCGCATCCTTTGTGGATGGTCAGAAAATGGATAGAAATGTTCGGCGTCGAAGAAACTGCGGCGCTCTGCAGGGCGAACAATCAAGTCCCTCCTCTAACCGTGCGGGTGAATACGCTCACGACATCCCGTGAGAGGGCAAAGGAAGAACTGTCGAAACAGGGGTTTGAAGTAAAGGAGGCCGCCTTTTCTTCGGATGGCCTTATTATATCCAGTGCGACGATGCCTGTGAGAGAAACGGAATGCTATGCCTTAGGAAGGGTTCAGGTCCAGGACGAGGCCTCGCAGTTGATCAGCCGACTGGTTTCCCCAAAGCCAGGGGAAAACGTTCTCGATGTCTGCGCCGGCATGGGGGGGAAAACTACCCACTTGACGGCGATCATGGAGAATCGCGGGAGCATTCTGGCCCTCGACATTAGCAAGAAAAAGATGGATGATCTACGCAAAAATGCAAGCAGGCTTAATGCTGCGATTGTGGAGACACACGTCGGAGATGCCAGAGAGAGACCGGGAAAGGCCTTCATCGATAGTTTCGACAAAATCCTTATTGACGCGCCCTGCACGGGACTCGGCACATTGCGGAGGAATCCCGAAATAAAATGGCGCACCTTGCCTGCGGATGTCGAGAAATGTTCCGTTCTGCAGAAGGCAATATTGGAAAACACCGCGGCATGCCTGAAAAGAGGCGGTTCTCTCATTTACAGTACTTGCACCATTACAAAGGAGGAAAACGACCAGGTGATTGACGATTTTATAAACCGCCATCCTGATTTTATTTGTATTCGTCCGCCGGATAAGATAAATTCCAACCTGGTCGACGACCATGGGTATTTTAGGACCTATCCCCACCGGCACAGGACGGATGGCTTCTTCGGGGCGGTGCTTATAAAAGGCATCGCGGAGCAATAACAGAATGACTGAGGGAAGATTTCCATGGGGGCCGACGATGAAAAATTTTCTTCTCCTGATCGCCGTTTTGACGGCGTCAGGCTGCGCATCACATGGCCCGGTTCTCTACCCCAATGAACACCTCAAGATGGTCGGGAAAGATCAGGCACGTAAGGACATTGAGGACTGCGATCGTCTGGCAGCTGAATATGTTAAGTCAGAAGCCGGCAAGACTGTGGCAAAAAATACGGCAGTGGGTGGGGCAGCCGGTACTGTCGTGGGAGGGGCCGCAGGTTCAGTTACAGGAAATCTCGGAAAAGGGGCGGCAGTGGGAGCGGCTGCAGGCGCAGCGGCCGGCCTGGTGAGAGGAGTATCCAAGGCATCCGAACCAAGTCCGATCCACAAGAGGTTTGCAGAGAAGTGCCTGAGAGACCGTGGATATGAACCTTTAGGATGGGAATAACAACGGCTGCAAATATTGACTCTCACTTTATCTTACGATACAAACTGTTAGGCGGCATCGGGAGGGAATATATATGTTTCTAAAGCAGATGCAGGTCGGCCACATGGCGGTATTTGCCTACATTGTGGGTGATCCGGAAAGAGGCGAAGGATTGGTCATCGATCCGGCGGCAAATTGCGGAGCCATCATCAAGGTAGCTCAAGAAAACAAATTGAACATCAGATATATTGTTAATACTCACGGCCATGTGGATCACATATCAGGTAACACGGAAATGAAAAAGAAGACGGGGGCGCAAATCATCATTCACAAAGATGATGCCGAGATGCTCGTATCTACTCCACCCATGGTCTTCAAGATGTTCGGCGCCCAGCAATCCCCGCCTGCCGATATCACCGTCAATGACGGCGATCTTATAAATGTAGGAGGCCTATCACTGAAGGTAATCCACACCCCCGGGCATTCCCCCGGTGGCATGTCCCTATATACAAAAGGGTATGTCTTCACAGGAGATACGCTTTTTGTAGAAGCCGTGGGAAGAACCGACCTCCCCGGAGGTTCATGGCCGGTGATGCACCTCTCTATTACGGAAAGGCTCTGCACGCTGCCTGATGATACGAAGGTGCTGCCTGGGCATAACTACGGTAGGATGCCTACTTCAACGATAGGCCATGAGAAGATGCACAACCCTTATATAAGATAGACAGGAAAATTTAGGATGGACAATAGGGGAATGATCTCTACAGATTTCAAAGGACTAAAACTGCAAGGCAGGGGAAAGGTCCGAGACATCTATGAAGTCGATAAAGACCTCCTTGTAGTCGCAACAGACAGGATATCCGCTTTTGACGTCATCATGCCTAATCCCATTCCGTGCAAAGGCAAGATACTCACGGGCATGTCTGTCTTCTGGTTTAACATGATGAATGACATTGTAGAGAACCATCTCTTATCTACCGATCCCCTAGATTTCCCTGATGAGTGCGCTTCTTACAGGAACGAACTCGCGGGAAGGGCAATGCTCGTAAAGAAGGCAAGGCCGTTTCCTGTTGAATGCGTTGTACGTGGATACTTAAGCGGCTCAGGCTGGAATGATTATCGGGAGAGCAGAACTATTTCAGGCATCAGTCTTCCAACCGGATTAAGAGAATCCGCAAGACTCCCGGAACCACTATTTACACCTTCCACCAAGGCCCCGGAAGGAAGGCACGACATGCCGATGACAAAAAGAGAGATGGAGGATGCCATCGGTTCCGAAGAGACGAAAAAGATCGTTGAAATAAGCCTTGCGATTTATGCGAGGGCCTCAAGGCATGCCGAAGAGAAAGGTATCATTATTGCCGACACCAAGATGGAATTTGGCGCCGTAGAAGACAGGATAGTATTGATTGATGAGCTTTTGACCCCGGATTCTTCGAGATTCTGGCCCAAAGAAGACTACGAAGAAGGGAGACCCCAGAAGAGTTTTGACAAACAGTTCTTGAGGGATTATCTCATCTCCATCCGATGGAACCAAAGGCCTCCTGCCCCTAATCTTCCTGCTGAGATTATAGAACAGACAAGGAAAAAGTATGAGGAAGCCTTAGATAGACTTGTCAGATAGGCAAATCCATCTCTTGACATATCCAAAAGGGTTATTATTATTTAAGCTCGTTATCAATAGATGCATATTACTCGTTGAAGAATGTCGAAAAAGCTACCAAATTATCAAGAAAAACAGCAAATACTTTATGTAAAACACCACGCCGAGAAGGATCTCGTCGCAAATGGAGACACGTTTCTTGAGGAGGGAAAGATCTCCGACGCCATTGATTTTTATCAAAAGGCAAATTACATCCAGGGCCTGGAGACAATCAAAGGCATGGCTCAACAATCGGGGGATGTCATGCTTCTTCAGCAGGTCTTGAAGCCTTTGAAACAAACAATCCCGGAGGAAACCTGGAACACAATAGGCGAGCGCGCCCTGGAGCTTAAAAAATATTTATTCGCCCTTTATGCATTTGAAAAAGGCAACAACGATGCTATGGCTGGACGGATAAAGGAAATAATCAAATCGGAGGACGGCGGTAAACACTGATGACCAAGCGCTGCTATTATGAATGCCTCGGAGTCGATCGACAAGCTACAGACGAGGAAATAAAAAAGAACTATAGAAAACTTGCTATGCAGTATCATCCGGACAAAAACCCGGGCGATAAAGATGCGGAAGAAAAATTCAAGGAAGCTGCAGAGGCTTACGAAGTCTTAAGCGATAAGGAAAAGAGGGATATCTATGACCGCTATGGTCATGAAGGTCTCAACGGCATAGGATTCAGAGGGTTCTCGGGTTTTGACGATATATTCTCAAGTTTTAGTGATGTCTTTGAGGACATCTTTGGATTTGGGAGCGGACGTGCAAGATCAAGAACATCACGTCGTCCCGGGGCCGATCTCCGTTATGACCTCAAAATATCGTTCCTGGATGCTGCCTTCGGCACCTCCCTTGATATCGACGTGCAGAAAACTCAGAGTTGTTCCCAATGCCATGGTACGGGTGCAGCGCCGGGAACTGCCCCGGAAACATGCCGCCAATGCGCAGGCAGAGGCCAGGTAACACAGTCAAGCGGCTTCTTTACGATCAGTACCACATGCCCTCAGTGCAGGGGACAGGGTAGAGTCATCACAAAATTGTGCGCAGGTTGCAGGGGAACCGGCAGGGAGAAAATTACGAAGACTGTCCATCTGAAGATACCAGCCGGCGTTGAAACAGGTTCGCGGTTGAGACTTCGCGGGGAAGGCGAAGACGGAGAGTATGGCGGACCAGAGGGTGATCTCTATGTATTTATACATGCGGAGGCTCACGAATTTTTCGAGAGAAGAGAGAACGATATATTCTGCCAGATCCCTATTTCATTCGTCCAGGCGACTCTGGGTGCGACAATTGAAGTACCGACTCTCAACGGCACAGAGAAGCTAAAGATTGCACGGGGAACGCAGAATGGCACCATATTCCGCCTGAAAGGAAATGGCATTCCAAAACTGAGAGGATACGGGCGCGGAGATCAGGTTATCGAAACCTTAGTCAAGATACCTGTCAATCTGAATAAGAAACAGGAAGACCTCCTCCGGGAATTTGCCAAATTAAGCGGTGAATTATGATTTCCTGAAGCAGGCAAGATCGACGCTTCTAAGATCTACTGCGGAGATTTTCGTAACCCAACCATATGTGCGGCCCGCCTGTACGAAGTTCGCAATAAGAAAAATTGGACAATTGGTAAAACATCATTTATAAGGATAATGGTTGCTGTATCTGTCAGTTCATTATATGAACTGAGACATGATTATGCGGGACTGCACTCTCCACGCCGTTCTTCGTACCCGCTGCTGTGCCGGGATTGATCCATATTCATGTTCCGGAAAAAGACAATTACGACAACCGAAAAAAACGATAACCTTTTTGGGGAAAAGGAGGTCCTATGATTATACGAAAGAACTGGCTGGCATTATTAATCATTGTAATTTTCTTCACCTCCGGCTGCGCAGCAGCAGTCGTAAGCGGCGCTGCCGTTGGAGCAGGTTCGGGAACATACTTCTACGTTAATGGCGAGCTCAAAACGGATTACTACTATTCTTTTGATAGGGTATGGTCAGCCTGTGAAAAAACTGTAGCAGATATGCGCGGTTTAGACGTTGAACCCGTCAAAGAGATAGGTTCGGGGAAGATAACCGCGATGATTGAAAATGAAAAGGTGCAGATTATCGCAAATTATAAGGCGAAAGATGTTACCACTGTTTCCGTGCGGATAGGCGTTATGGGTGACAGGCTTGGATCACAACTCGTGCATGACAAGATCGCTGACAATCTCACGAGAAAAAAGTGACAGTAGTATCCATGCGGCCTGTATTCATTGACAGGAATATACGATGAAGAAGAAACTGGCGGTGGGAATTATTCTCGGCGCTGTTCTCGTCTATCTATCTATCAGGGGCATCAATTTCCAAGACGTCGCTCAAGGCTTCAAGACTATCAGGTATGGATATGTGCTGCCCGTATTGATAATCATGTTTCTCATGCAGGCCCTAAGGTCCTTGCGATGGGGAGTCATACTTAGTCCCATTATCAAGGTGGATCAGCTTTCACTTTTCTCCGTCACAAGCGTAGGCTTCTTAGCTATTCTTGCAATCCCGGCGCGTCTCGGCGAACTGGCGCGTCCTTATCTCATCACAAAGAAATGTCACATCCGGATGTCAGCCGCCGTCGGCACTGTCCTCGTAGAGCGCGTGTTTGATTGCCTGACGGTACTGCTCATTTTCGTTCTTGCATTATTCTTCATACCATTTCCGCCATGGCTGATCAGATCCGGTATCATTTTCTTTCTGATTACTCTAATCATATTGTTCGGCATGATATTTATGATATTGAAAAGGGAGGTGTCTCTCAAGGTCCTAAATTCGACTTGCAGGAGACTTCCCGAAAGATACACTCTAAAACTGAACCATTTGTTCCATCAATTCATCGATGGATTCAAGATCATAACTGACCCCAAACTCCTCTTATATGTGGTCTCTCTATCCGCCGTCATCTGGCTGATGGATGTCGTTGCTATATATTTCATGTTTTTAGCGTTCGGCTTCGCCTTGCCACTTGCCGCTCCCTTCGTCGTGATGATTATACTGATGATCGGAATTAGCATACCTACCGCGCCTGGCTTTGTAGGGAATTGGCATTATTCCTGTATCCTTGGACTTGCCCTATTTGGAATTCCCAAGGCGGAGGCCTTTGCCTTCTCTGTTATGTTTCATGTTATATGTATAGGAATTATAATCATTCTTGGATTGATGTTTTTGCCCTCAAACAAATTTTCTCTCTCCGATCTGAATCGGCAGGAAAATTAACCTTCTACTGTTTCAACGTATCGTCAAGACCGTATCTTTTGATTTTCCTGTGAAGGTTGCTGCGCTCTATACCAATAGCCTCGGCAGTCTTTGAGATATTTCCGTCAAATTCTTTCAGCTTCTTTATTATATATTCCTTTTCAAAATCCATCTTTGCAGTTCTGAAAGACTCTGACGCAAATAGAGGAAGAGCCGCTTCTGGAATTCCATGTTCTCCTTCTATTAATAAAGGAATATTTTTCGCCGTAATGACGTCTTGGGGAACCATAATAACGAGCCGCTCAATGAAATTTTTTAACTCCCTCACATTGCCAGGCCAATCATGCTCTATAAGTTTGGCCAAGGCATCTTCGGCGATTGTCTTTTCGTCCTCATGTTCTTTCAAGCTAAATTCCTTTAGAAACCAGTTAGTCAATACGGGAATATCCTCTTTCCGTTCTCTCAACGGAGGGACTCTCAGAGGTATGACGTTGAGCCTGTAGTATAGATCCTGCCGGAATCTGCCCGCTTCCATCTCCAGCTCAAGGTCTTTGTTAGTGGCAGCTAGTACTCTGACATCCGTAGGTATGAAAGTGTTTCCTCCCACCCTCTCGAATTTCTTCTCCTGAAGAATTCTGAGAATCTTCGCCTGAGCCTTTAGGCTCATGTCTGCCACTTCATCAAGGAAGAGCGTTCCTTCATGTGCGAGATCAAATTTTCCTCTCTTTTTCTCAGTTGCACCTGTGAACGCACCCTTTTCATGGCCGAACAGTTCACTTTCTATCAGGTCCTCTGGAATAGCCGCACAGTTTACTTCAACAAAAGGCTTATACGCCCTCTTACTCAACCTGTGTATCGATCGGGCGACGAGTTCCTTTCCCGTTCCATTTTCCCCCATGATTAAGATCCATGCGTTCGTGGGAGCTACAATTCCGATCATTTCTTTCAATTCGAGTATAGGCGCACTGTTACCCGTAAGCTCATAGTCCTGGCTGATCTTTTGCTTTAGTAATTTATTCTCCTCTTCCAAATTAATCAGCTCAAAGACATGATTGACGACGAGTATCACCTTCTCCATAGAGAGAGGCTTTTCAAAGAAATCAAAGGCCCCGAGCTTCGTGGCCTTAACGGCCGTTTCAATAGTTCCATGGCCTGATATCATTATAACCCTTATCTGAGGGTATTGTGATTTGATCATCTTGAGGGTTTCGATGCCGTCAATGCCTGGAAGCCATATATCGAGGATGACAAGACTGGGCAGTTCTTCCTTGACAATTTTAAGGGCTTCTTCGCCAGAGGCGGCCGTCAGGACTTCATATCCCTCGTCTGCCAGGATGGACCCAAGGGATTGGCATATACTCTTTTCATCATCGACGATCAGTACTATTCTTTGCATAAGTCAACAAAAACCCGTTTATCTATTTCACATCGGATAAATTATTAATAACCTTTAACCTGAATTAGTGCCCTCGGGGATCGGCAGCTCAAAAGCCACGATGGTCCCCGTGGGCACGTTGTCCCGCACGCTCACATAACCATGGTGATCCGATATAATCGTGCTCACTATAGCGAGACCCAGCCCTGTGCCAGTTCTCTTTGTGGAAAAGTAGGGTTCGAACATCTTCGCCTTATAACTGTAAGGCACACCATAACCGTCGTCCGCAACCTCGACTTTGGCCTTCCTATGATTTTTTTCAAAAGTAGTTCTAACTACAATATGGCCATTACTATTACTCACAGCGGCGACTGCATTATCCAGAAGATTGACCATAACGCGTTTAATCTGCTCTGAGTCTAGATTCAATTTCGGCATATCCCGATCTGTCTGAAATTCAAAATTGATGTCTTTGTGAGCATCCTGAAAAAGAACCACGGAATCGCTTATAACTTCATTAAGATCGCTGAGAACGGGGTTGGTGATAGGAAGCTGAGCATAACGGGAAAAGGCATTGACCAGGTTCTTTAACACGTCAACCTGATCTATTATTGTCTTGGTGCATTCCTGAAAAATGGCGCCGTCATCACCCAGCCTTTCAGCGTATTTCTTCTGCAATCGCTGGGCTGAGAGTTGGACAGGCGTCAATGGGTTCTTGATCTCGTGGGCCATTCTCCGGGCAATCTCCCTCCATGCCGCCGCTCTTTCGGCCTTGCGAATCTGTGTAAGGTCTTCAAAGACAACCACCATGCCCATATAATTACCGTCATCGTCGTTTATAAGCGTTATCGTCATCAGCACCGTCAGTACCCTGCCTCTAAGCATCAACTCCATTTGTCTTTCTATAAAATTTGTTCCGCTCTCTCTCAGTTCCTTGGACAATTCATCCACGACAACCAGATGTTCGGCAATTAACACATCCTGGAATCGCCTGTTGAGGACTTTTTCCGTCTTTATGTCTAACATCCTTTCGGCGGCTTTGTTGATTATTGTGATGACGTCATTACCATCAATGGAAACAACACCGGCGGAGACATTTCCGAGAACCGTCTCCATATATTTTCTTCGTTGCTCAAGATCTATGTTCGCCTGTTCGAGTCCTTCCTTACTCCTCTTCAGGTCCTTTGTCATCTTATTGAAAGAATCAACGAGAATACCTATTTCGTCGTCCGCCACGATATCGATCTGATAGTCCAGTTCTCCACGGGCTACCTTGTTCGTTGCCAGAGCGAGATCCTGTATAGGCACGGTGATGCCCTTGGCAAGATACAGTCCGAACCAGGTGGCGGAAAAAATGACTAAAAACGTCACGATGAAAAGCATGATAATATAGGTGAACTTTATAGGATTCTTCAGCAGCGTAATCTGTCCATACTGCTCGGACGTCTTAGAGATAATTCCCATCCTATTTACAAGTTCTTTGGGAATGTGATAATTGACCGCGACGACGCCGATGACCTCCCCGGGACTCACATAAGAATAGATGGGAGCCACACCGCGAATCAAATCCCCAACCTCTGACGATTCCACAACAGACACTTCCTGACCTGTAAAAACGTCTTCGAGCATCTTGGGGCTGAGCGGCTTAGGCTCGATGTTGGGATTGTCGGGATCCCTTACCAGGAGGCTCCTTTCTTGGTTATTAAAATAGACCTCAAGCAGTCCAAGCTTATAATTCTTCTGACGCTGCTCAATTAAGGCTTTCAGATATTCTGCCCTCTCTTGATCGTAGAGGCGATTTTTAGTGATGTCGGAGCTGATCTGCCTGGCATAATATTTCGCTTGATCACCGGACTGCTGATAATAGAGGTGGGCGATTTCGACGGTCTTGTTTAGCGCGTCTCCGATTGTGATATTAAACCAGTTCTCTATACTGTATGAAAAGACGCTGATAGCTACCAAAAATAGCGTCACCGTAGGAATCAAAGATAAGCCGACAAAGGCGGCCACAAGTTTGGTCCGGAGTTTCGATCCCAGTATGCCACGCTTGCTTTCGAAAAGCAGCTTGACGACATTTCTGACTATTAGAAAGACAAGAAGCAGTATAAGGATTACGAGGATCAGAATGATATTGATATTTACAATCAGACCAAGGATGAGCACGTTATTCGATATGGGAAGAATGGCTCCCGCGCGAGAAAGTTGTATCCCCAGCAGGCTTACCATGACAATGAGGAGGATAGTGACAATAATGATTATGCGTTCTCTCTTACGCCTCCTTAATTCTCTATCATCCTTGATCAGATGGTCCCTAAACATGTCTATTGGCTAACCCCCTGTCGATACCAATCAGTCTCAAAATCCCATAGTGAGACGAAGAATAAGACATATTCCATATGCATGGGAAGCCGTATTTTGCCCAATTTGGCCTTAACAATGACGTAGTAAGACTTATTCTTAGACAAATCCTTTATAGAAGCCAACACAATACCATTCAATTCTGACATGGCCTTTTTAGCTGCCTCAAAATCTTCAAATTCCGATTGCTTAGATCCTTCCATAGTCGATATATAAAAGATTTTCTTCACATTATCATACTTAATTGTCTGTTTGACAATCACGCTCGATATCTCCTCGTCGATCCAGTTTGGCCTCTCCTGATAAAGATCAAGCAAGAAAGTAAAGGTTGTAGGAACGCCTGCTAGGATGGCTGACTCCATCCTTTTTGTGTAACAGTTAGTGACTTTCGCATAGACCATGACCTTATCATCACTGTCAGTAATGACAATATCCGCGATCCTCGCGTCCCGACGATATGAGCTTAGGGGAAAAACAAGAAAAAAATAACAGGCAAAAAATGCGGTCAAAAAAAGAATTGGTTTACGCATACAGGTGCCCTGCACCGCCCTGAGTCATCATACAGGCACATAAATACATTATGAGAAATTTTCTGTCCATTACTCTAAGCACATTGATGAGCAGGAACATGCGCCTCATGTTCTGTCATCATCAAGCTATAGATTTATTTGCTGTTTTGATTATTTACACGGTATACTAAGAAACTGCACCATAAAAAGCAAGTGTAATTTATGGAAGGGTCAGCGGATAGAAGGCGGCGCAGAAGCTTCACGCCACGGGCAGCGGAGCATTTACCGTATCAAGGATACTGAAAGACGGAATATTGAGAGATTTGAATTCATCTTTACCGCTGTCTTTGTCAATATGGCTTACCATCTTCCAGCATTCTTGGTGAGCCTTCAATTCCTTGAGGAGAAGATTGTTTAACCGGTGTCCTGATTTGTAAGCTACAAAATGGCCGATGATCGGCACGCCTAAAAGTGAAAGATCGCCGATAGCATCCAGAATTTTATGCTTCACGAATTCATCGTGACATCTCAAGCCTTCTTTATTGATCACCCGCCGTTCGTCTAATACAACCGCATTCCGGAGAGATCCCCCCAACGCCAAACCTTTTGCTTGAAGATATTCGACATCCTTTAAAAAGCCAAAAGTCCGGGCCTGACAGATATCTCTTTCGTAGGCGACATCAGAAAAAGTCATATCATAAGATTGCTGACGGATAAGGGGGTGTTCGAAATCAATCCCATAGGTGATCTTAAACTCCGGAGACGGAAGGAGCATGGCTGTGCCGTCTCCTTCGGATACGGAAATCCTTTTTTGAATCACCAGCAATCTCTTATATCTATTCTGTATTGTCGTGCCAACGTCCTTTAAGAGGTTAACGAAAGGAAGAGCACTTCCGTCCATGATGGGAATCTCAGGAGCATCCACTTCTACAACGGCATTATCAACTCCCATACCGCAAAGTGCAGAGAGCAAATGCTCAACTGTTGAAACCGTAGCACCATTGAGACCTATGGTCGTGGCCAATATGGTATCTCTAACATTCTCGAAATCCGCCTTTATCTGCACATCACCCGGTAAATCCTTGCGAATAAAGACTATGCCCTCATCAACTCCTGAAGGCTTTATTGTCATGCTTACTTTTCTTCCCGAGTGAAGGCCAATATTCCGGCAGTTAATTTCGTGTTTGATAGTTCTTTGCAGGTGCATATTTCTAGTCGTCTAAATTAAAGATGTTCCTTAGGAATAGCAATTAATATACCAAGAGGTTTTCAACCAATTAGGCATCTTCATATCATATGTAACTAATTAAATATACGTATAATTTGCTGACAGGCCGTTCGCAGGTGTGAAGAATGCTGACCCTCAATTGTGTGTTGTAAAAGACACAGTATGTCCTCAGCATCACAATACGGCTGGAGGTTGAAAAGGTACCACAGTTCATCTTCAACTGAACTCCGAAAATTCCGCAGACTTCTTTTTGTATCCGCCTTTAGCCGGATAAAATCTCTCCTTTTCACTGTAGATACAACCGCAATAGGGCTGTCTGTACATACCCATTTCTTTTGAAATCTTTATGCCATCGAGCCAACCCATGCGAAAATCTTGATAGTAGAATTTGAGCTTATGTTCGACCGCCAGGCTCTCTCCAATTTCCTTAATCAGCATATGATTTTGAAACTTACTATAGAGCAGGGTCGTAGTAAATCCATCGAACATTCCTTCTTTTGCCTTATAAACCGTGCGCTGCAAGCGTTCGTAATAACAATAGCGACATCTCTCCTTTTCCCTGAATGCAATATTCCTAAGAAACTCCTCCAAATTGTATTCTTCCTGGTATGTCAAGCTTAAACCACATTTATCGGCATACTCGGTCAGAGTATCAAGACGCCTCCTGTATTCGCGATAAGGATGTATATTGGGATTATAAAATAGTCCATGTATATCGTGGCCATCAGTTCTCAATTTCTGAAACGGGTATACGGTGCACGGCGCACAGCATACGTGCATCAAGAGCTTCATTACATCTGCCTTCCGGGTATCTGAAATCCAAGCGCTTGAGACAATCTCATTGAGATACTGTTTAGTATCTTTGTAAGGCGCGTCGTAAGTCTTTTAGAAGAGCCCCCTCTGCCCATCTTCCATCCATTCCCGGCCGAAATGTTCGTAGGCCGTCCTTGTAGCGACCCTTCCCCTCGCCGTCCTTTGCAGATAGCCTTCCTGTACAAGATAAGGTTCGTAGATGTCCTCAATCGTTGTTCTCTCTTCGCCAATTGCGGATGAAAGGCTATCTATCCCTACAGGACCCCCATTAAACTTATCAATGAGTGTCAGCAATATCTTTCTGTCCATCTGATCAAAACCCTTATGATCGACCTCGAACATTTCGAGGGCAGCAACGGCAACCTGCCTGTCAATATATCCATCTCCTTTAACCTGGGCAAAATCCCTTACCCTTCTAAGCAGGCGATTAGCAATTCGTGGCGTCCCCCGGGAGCGTTTTGCCATTTCCGCAGCACCCTCAGAGTCTATGTTAATTGCTAATATCTTAGCCGATCGCTCTATGATAATAGTGAGTTCAGAAGCGGTATAAAAATCGAGCCTGAAACTCATACCGAATCGATCACGCAAAGGCGATGTCAGTAGTCCGGCCCTCGTTGTCGCACCCACTAAAGTAAATCTGGGTATCTCAAGTTTCATAGAACGCGCGGACGGCCCCTGGCCGATGAGAATATCAATATGGTAATCTTCCATGGCAGGATATAATATTTCTTCAACGACATGAGAGAGTCTGTGGATCTCGTCAATAAAAAGAATATCCTGATCATGAAGATTGGTGAGGATTGCCGCCAGGTCTCCGGGTCTCTCCACTACAGGCCCCGAGGTCACCTTGATATCAACTCCCATCTCTCTGGACATAATGTACGCAAGTGTCGTCTTCCCTAGACCTGGAGGCCCGTATAGAAGGACGTGATCAAGAACATCCTTTCTCTGTTTGGCAGCTTCAATAAAAATGGAAAGATTGGCCTTGATTTTCTCCTGCCCGATATACTCCGCCAGACTTTTCGGACGCAGAGAAGTTTCATACCCCTTTTCACCATTCAGGCTCGCGGGACTTATGAGAGGATTGTTCGTCTCCATCTTAAGATATCCTGTTTGTCAGAATGTATATTCCTCCACTAATGAAATTACCTGCACCTAACCGGCTAAAATCTTCAAGGCTTTCTTCAGCAGAACATCCAGAGTGAGAGACTGAGTAGATTCGTTGATGATCTTGTCCAGCACTTCGCGGGCCCTGTGACTCTTATAACCGAGATTGATGAGTGCCGATAGTGCATCATCTTTCACCGAGTCAAGAATCATTATATCGCCATTGTCTTTATAGATAACATCGCATGCGCTCAGTTTCACCATTTTGTCTTTGAGCTCAAGGATCATTCTTTCCGCCGTTTTCTTGCCTACGCCCGGTATGGATACCAACCGATTCAAATTTCCGTGAGACAAGGCTTTCGTTAGCTCTTCCGCGGAAATTCCTGAAAGTATATTCATGGCGAGCCTCGGACCTATTCCAGAGACAGAAAGCATCAACTCGAACACATCCTTTTCTCTTCCCGTTCCAAACCCGAAAAGACTGATAGCGTCAGGCCGCACGTGTGTGTATACATGAAGTGTCACAGGTTTGTTGGTGTCGGGAAGTGTATAAAAGGTTGTGAGTGGTACAAAGATGCGGTATCCGACGCCGTTGGCATCCACGATGACACTGCTCGTGGCTTTGTAGATCAACAATCCGTTTATAAGAGCAATCATCTTAAATTGATACCACCTTCAACGAATTGATGTGACAAATGGCGATAGCCAGGGCATCGGCGGCATCCACAGGAGGAAGGGCGGATAGGTTCAATATAGCTTTGACCATATTCTGGATCTGGTTCTTCTCTGCCCTGCCGTATCCTACAGCCGCCTTCTTGACTTCGAGGGGAGTATATTCATAGACTGGTATGCAACACCGTGCACCCGCAAGAATAACTACGCCCCTTGTCTCTCCCTGTCTGATGAGACTCTTTATATTCTTTCCATAAAAAACATCTTCCACAGCTATGGCATGGGGCGATGACTGATTAATGACCTCCAGTAAATTATCGTATATCGTGGACAGGCTCGACGACAGGGATGAACCTTTTGCCATCTTAATTTCTCCATGCACGATATGTTTTAAAATGCTTTTTTGTTTTTCAACAACACCATAACCGGTTATGTGAATGCCTGGATCAATTCCTAAGACTCTCAATGCAGAGACCTTCTCCACCGACTAACTGAATTTTTCCATGATGTCGTCTGGTATGTCGAAATTGGCGTATGCATGCTGCACGTCATCATTATCTTCCATTTTTTCCATCAGTTTGAGCATCTGCACCGCCTTGTCTACTTCCAACCTGACCTCACTTTGCGGAATCTTGGTAACCTGTGCCTTAATATACTTGATGCCCTTATCATCGAGGGCCTTCTTCACCTGTTCAAACATGGCGGGGTCTGTAACGACTTCGAATTCATTTTCTTCTTCCCTGACGTCTTCGGCACCCGCATCAAGGGCTATTTCCATGAGGGCGTCTTCGCTGACGCTATTCTTGTCCAGTAGGATGCTGCCCTTCTTTTCAAAAATCCAGGAAACACAGCCGTTCTCACCGAGGTTCCCCCCATGTTTCGAAAAAATATGCCTGATTTCTGCAACGGTCCTATTCTTATTGTCCGTCATCGCTTCCACGAGGACGGCGACGCCTCCCGGCCCGTACCCCTCATATACAACCTCTTCATAGCCGGCAGATCCTTCAGCACCTCCGGTTCCTTTCTTGATGGCCCTGTCGATATTATCCTTCGGCATATTTTCTTCTTTCGCCGCCATGATTGCCTGTCTGAGTCGTGCATTGCCCTCCGGGTCCGGACCAGCGAGCCTTGCTGCCAGTGTTATTTCTTTGATCAGCTTTGTAAAAATTTTCCCTCTTTTGGCATCTGCTGCACCCTTCTTTCTTTTGATTGTGTTCCATTTAGAATGACCGGACATGACATCATATCTCCTGCATAGTTATTCTCTTGACCTAATGCTTACATAGCATAGGGACAGTTGTATTGTAAAATAAAAAACCCCTCCATCTCTGAAGGGGTTCCATGTATTATATCCCGGCAGCTCCCTACTCTCCCACACAGTCGCCCATGCAGTAC
>JBKQQP010000042.1:0-56591 GCA_052144335.1 Syntrophales bacterium | reverse complement strand
GTGGTTCAGAGAATTCCGGTCAAGATCGTCATGGAATCACCGTTCGACCCCGTTCACCCTTTATTGCCAGGAATGTCCGTTGAACCTTCTGTGGACGTGAGCCGGCAAACTGGGCCCAAACTGGCTAGCAAATAGAGGCGTTGTGGGCGAACACAAAAGTCATAAATGGCTGATTACCGTGACAGTCATGTCGGGATCGGTCATGGCGGCTCTCGACACCACCACAGTAAATGTGGCACTCCCCAATATGCGGGGAAGCCTTGGTTGCTCAGTTGAGGAGATCACCTGGGTTTCAACCGGATACATCCTTTCCAGTGTCATAATCATGCCCATTATATCACTGCTGAGTTTAAGGTTCGGCCGCAAGCGGTTTTTCATTTTTTGCGTGCTGCTGTTCACATCCGCTTCCGTGCTATGTGGAATGGCCTGGGACCTGACATCAATGGTGATATTCCGTATAATCCAGGGTATTGGTGGCGGCGCCCTAATACCCCTTTCCCAGGCGATACTCAGGGAAACTTTTCCTCCTAAAGAGCAGGCTATGGCCATGGCAATCTTCGGCCTCGGCGTCATAATGGGGCCTGCATTCGGCCCCACCCTAGGCGGCTGGCTCACGGATAATTATTCCTGGCCATGGATTTTCTATTTTAAGGCCCCCATTGGAATACTAAGTATCTTTCTGGTAATGAAATTTATTCATGATCCCCCCTATCTTGCCCAGGAAAAAGGCGTTTGGGATTTTGCGGGGCTTTTTTTCATGTCAATCGGTCTCGGAGCGCTCCAGATTATGCTTGAAAAAGGAAACCAGAATGACTGGTTTTCGTCAAATTTCATCATCTATCTTGCGATCATAGCAGGGGCTGGGCTCATCCTTTTCACCTGGCGGGAATTGACCACAGAGAAACCGGCAGTCGATTTGAGGATATTTAAAAATCTCAATTTTGCCTCGGCGACTTTTCTCGGCGGTATGCTGGGCATGTGTCTGTTCGGCAGTCTTTTCTTAGTGCCGCTTTTTCTGCAGCAGCTCCTTAATTATCCGGTATTTAATTCGGGCCTGGCCCTTCTTCCCAGAACCATTGCAATGGGGGTGATAATGCCAATTGCAGGCAGGCTTTACAATAGAACTGGACCGAGATGGTTAATTGGCCTTGGGATTGTTTTAAATGTCATATCCTTTTACCACTTCTCCCGTCTGTCGCTTGATGCAGGATATTGGGACATATTCTGGCCACAGGCCCTGCAAGGGCTCGGATTCGGGTTTATATTTGTTTCTCTCACTACGGCAGTGCTATCAACAATTGAAAATAGATTCGTAACTGCTGCAGCCGGACTCTATAATGTCACACGCCAGGTATGCGCCAGTATAGGTATTACCTTATCTGCGACACTTCTCACGAGGGGGGAAAATTGGAACAGGGCTGTTCTAATGGAGCACATCAATATATTTACGGACAGAACGCCCGACACACTTCGAATATTATCATCATATTTTTATTCGCGAGGAATGGATGCTACAGGTGCCTATGACAGGGCACTAAAGGTAGTGGAGGGAGCTGTCACAAGACATTCAAGTATGCTGTCTTATAATCATGTGTTCTTCATGATGGCAGTAGTTTTCTTGTTTTCTATTCCATTAATATTTCTGATAAAAAATCCGAAAATGACATCAAAAATAGATACGATCGCAGAATAATAAGTGGAATAATACGGCGGATTCACCACGTCAAAAAATATAAAAAACACTTTGAAAATGGCAAGATATGTGCAGAAAATACTTTGTAATTCAATGGACGGTTACGATTATGATACCGGGAATTACGTTGAGATTGAAAACCAGGATTCAGTCATACAGGGAAATGATATTGAGATCTATGATTCCAGCGACAAGTCCTACCATGATGTTTATGTTATATCCGTAAATCGAAATGCCGCTGTGATTATCGAAGTTTTTGATTATGATGCTGGTAAATACCGTACATTTGAGATGTGCGAAGAAGCAAAACAGCTATAAATTTAACAGCCGGCTGGTCGTTTGTCTACGAACACAAATCGCCTAACCATTTCATAAAGTCAACGCCCCCTATTTACCGCTTCCTTCCTGGGACCTTGTTTTCATTATTCAAATCTCCTTTGCAACAGTACAATTATCAATGTTCAAAAAATCAAAGAATTCAAACTTAACATGTGGTAAGTTTTACGAGGGCAGGTGAATACTTGCCAAGAGAGGAAATCTTTATGAACAGGGAAGAACTGATAGAGCATTTCCGACTCTTTCTTAAAGACTCCATCCGAAAGAGAGTCGACTTCTCTAAAACAGACCAGAATAGAGGTATTGCTCCCCCTCCCATTGAAAAACCATTTGATAACCAAGGCAGGCGCATAGATCTGATAGCCCCTGATCATTTTGGGAATATCGGCAAGATAGATTTGATTTCAGCAATTAATAGAAGACGGAGTCGCAGAAACTACAGTAGAGATCATCTAACACTGGTGGAATTATCTTTCTTGCTTTGGGCAACGCAAGGCGTAAAGGAGAGACTGGATGCAGGCCATGCGTCTCGGACTGTTCCGTCAGCCGGATGCAGACACGCACTGGAGAATTATCTCTGCGTTTTCAAGGTTGCAGGCATAGAACAGGGAGTTTACCGTTACCTGCCTCTTGAACACCAGCTACTTTTTGAATTCAGTGAAGATCATCTTGCGCAGAAACTTGTAAATGCTGTCTTTGGACAGCCTTATCCGGGAAATTCAGCGGTGACGTTTATATGGACGACAATACCGTACCGGATGGAGTGGCGTTATGATCTCGCTGCGCATAAAGTGATAGCCATTGATGCCGGCCATGTTTGTCAGAACCTGTACCTTGCCTGTGAGGCCATTGATGCCGGAACCTGCGCCATGGCCGCATATGATCAGGAAGAAATGGATCTGCTCTTGAGAATTGACGGCAAAAATGAATTTACGATTTATCTCGCCTCTGTCGGCAAAAATAACAGACATGATAACAGCTTTTAAATTGATCTGCACAGCTCTCAGGTGCCGGCTATAGTTTGTTACCTTCTTGTAAGCGCCAAATTGTCACGCTCGAAGGAGATGCAGGCCTTCCTCTGTAATAAACACAGTTCACGTTCACCACACCTTGCATTTTGTGGTCATTTTTCATTGATATACACGACTAAAATTCTTAAAGCTCACCCACAAACAAGCAATATCTTATCAAGTCAAGCGATGAGAAGTCATTTCATCAAGCAAAGAATCCAAGGCAATACAACAAAGGCGATTGTCATGAACACAAGTGGGCTCAGAGGGAATAGCTGTGGGCCATTTTATTTCAAGTTTGAGAACGGTATTTACAACATTGGCAGTATTTATACTTCAATTGAGGGGCACAACCTAAATGAAGATAAAAACTGAGTTGCTGTTCAATTTTTATAGGAGTAAAAGTAATTGGTAACATAGTCAAGTAGCAAAAAACATATTTCGAACTTTTTATAAGGCAGATAACATGAACAAGGAAAGGCTATGGACAAAGGATTTTGTCACGGTGTCCGTGATTAATTTTATAATATCTTTGATAATGTATTTACTGATAGTCACTATCGCTTCTTATGCCGTAGATAAATTCGATGCTTCCACAAGCATAGCAGGACTTGTTTCGAGTATTTTTATTATTGGAGCTTTAATCGGTCGATTAGAGACTGGGCGTATTATTGAAGATATAGGAAGTAAGAGGGTTTTAATTGCTGGTTCAATGTGTTTTATCATCACGTCAGCATTATATTTTACCGTAATCAATTTACCACTGCTGATAATTATTAGACTTTTACATGGGATTGCTTATGGGGTAGCAAGCACAGCTACGGGAACAATAGTCGCCAAAATTATTCCTCATAATAGACGCGGAGAGGGCATCGGCTATTACAGTATGAGTGTAATATTGGCAGCAGCATTAGGTCCTTTTGTAGGAATCATTTTAATTCAGCATGTAGACTTTAAAGTGATTTTTATTGTTACTTTGATATTAGCTGTCATTAGTTTTGCCATATCTTTTGTTGTTAGAGAGCCGACCTATAAATCACCGAAGCAAGATGAAATAAAAACTGTAAAAGGTTTTCAAATTTCAAATTTCCTTGAATTTAAAGCGATACCAATTTCGATTATCATCTTAATCGTTGGTGTAAGTTGGTCTGTTGTATTAACTTTTGTATCATTATATACTAAAGAAATTCATTTAGAAGAAACTGCAAGCTTCTTCTTTCTTGTATATGCCGTTACGGTCTTAATCTCGAGACCTTTTTCCGGACGTTTATTTGATGTTAAAGGTTCAGATTTTGTCGTATATCCTTGCCTATTTATTTTTGCACTTGGTATGCTTTTACTTAGTCAAGCTAGTCAGGGAATTACTTTGTTATTAGCCGGAGTAATGATTGGCTTGGGTTATGGGAACCTTCTATCATGCTCTCAAGCAATTGCTATAAAAGCAGTGCCGCCTCATAGATTAGGACTGGCAACGGCTACCTTTTTTATTTTTATAGATTTGGGAATTGGCGTAGGGCCTTATTTACTAGGATTCTTAGTTCCATTCACAGGATACCGTGGTTTATATTTAATGACGGTCATCGTGACACTTGCATCTATTGTTCTTTACTACTTTTTGCATGGAAGAAGGGTATCATTTGAATAGGTGCACAGACAACTATTTCTTAATAAAATATAAGGGGCATGAAAAATGAAACTAACTTCTCCATTTGTAATTACAATTAGCCGCCAGTTAGGGAGTGGAGGGGCATATGTGGGACAGAAGTTGGCAAAGAACTTGAATATTTTTTATGCGGACCGTGACATCATCTGTCAGGCTGCCAAACAGCTTTCGGTATTGGAAGAGGACTTGGAATCACACGATGAAAAAACGCTTTCTTTTTGGCAGTCATTCATACGATCATTTATAATTGCGCCGGATGTGTATATCCCCCCACAAATTATTCCCCCATCAGACAGTGAGTTATTTAACGTCGAAGCAAAAATAATAGAAGGTATTGCAAAAGAACGTTCGGCGGTCATTATAGGGCGCTGTGGCTCTTATGTCCTTCGTGAACATCCGAATCATGTCAGCATATTTTTACATGGTGAGATAACTTTTCGAAAAGGCCGCATCCAGAAACTGTATAATGTATCGGAAGAAGTTGCCGGGGAAATGATTGCCCAAAACGATAAAGAAAGGGCTCACTATATTCATACATTTACAGGTAAGGAATGGACAGATGCGAGACAGTATGATCTTGCTATAGATACAAGTAAAATAGATGTTGATAAAACTGTAGAGTTCATTTTGAAATACTGTGAATTAATCTAGGGAAGAAGCTGCACTTCCCAAGTTGGACAAAATGTGTTGGCGAAGTGCGGAGGATGTCCGCCTTTGATTTCTTAACATTGCTATCTTTCGAGCTGATCTTTACCCAAAAAAGTGGACACCCAGTTAAGTGTTTTATACATATAAATTTGCCGGAGAATCAAAACCAGGTGGTGTGGGTTTTGGGAAGGGAACCGGTACCATCACCGGAGGCACTGGGAAAGCCGCTGGAATTAAGGGAAGTTATGAAGGTACTCGAACTATGGTACGTTCAGTTTTAGAAGGAGTTGGGCAATCTTATACTAAAGGAACGATTAGATATATACTGCCTTAAAGTGAATGTTAAATTGATGACTTTGAAGAAAGGCAGAACCAGCAATGGTTTTGCCTTTCTTATTGAGTATTTCCAGGTCGGGAATCCTCGCCTTAGCTCTAAACTGTAGGTGCAAAATTGGTCGCTATTGGGTCTGAATGTGGTCGGGACTCAGCCAGTCCAATGTTGTTGAAAATTTAAAAGAACTCCAGAATAAGGCTTTGCTAACGAACCTCACGCCGAGAACCGCAGCTTGAACCTGGAGCACAACGTTTCAGTCTCGTCATCCCGGAAAACGTAGAAGCATAATCTAAAATGTGGTACATATACAAAGGTGCAAATAAGCGTTCAAAATATCTCGATGCCGATCAGGAGATAAATCCATGAGAAAAATAGTTTTACTGCTTTCTGTCGTTTTGTTTGCATTTGCTTTTTCGGGTTGCACAACGCAGATGCAGAAATATTGGCTGAACAGCGAGTTCCACCAGTCTGCGCAGTATTTTGAGAAGAACCTGTCGATGGAAAAATCCAACCTTGATGACCTTTACTTTTACTGTTTGTCTCTGTATGAAATTAGGAACTACGAAAAGTTTAATAACTGCCATGATGCCTTCTTTTCCAGAGCGGCAGAAGCCAACACGATCAACAGGACCTCACGGGACGCCTTACTGGCGGAACTCCATTCGTTCAAAGCAAGAAACATGATTGATCTGGGAGCTGATCCCGCAGATATAGAAAAGGAGATTGCCTATTCTCTCACTCTGTTGAAAAAGGCGCCGTCGAATTTTCATAACGGATACAAGATTCCTGAGATCCATGTATATGAAACAGCCGGTATTTTTGCAGCAACAAAGGGAGACAAGTCAACCGCACTGGATTACATAAGCAAAATCAAGACAGTCACATCCATGGCCGAGTTTCAACTGAGACCGATCAAGAACGCAGCGATAGCCGGGATCTATTTCATAATGAAAGACTATGCAGATGCAAAGAAAGTGATCCAGGAATACTCCGGAAGCGCCTTCTATGCTTTTGCCCAAGCCGTGGAGGTGATGATGGTCTTTCCCTTGCTCGTGCACTATGCGGACCTCGGGACTGATACGAGCAGCGGCGCATGGACGGAACGCGGCACCTTCTTGAGTGAATTCATGACGGCGAAAATCCTTTTTGAAACGGGGAGCCTCGCCGAGGCAAAAACCGGCTACGAGAAACTCCTGTCCCAGAAGATGTCCGCTAACTATGAACGTCTCCGGTGGACCTCACTTGCTGACCTCGCTTCCATTTACAGAAAAGAAGGGAGATTGAAAGGCAGCATCGATAATCTGGAACAGGCTGTAGATTTGATTGAGAACCAGAGGAAAAGCATTTTCTCCGAGGGAAGCAAGATCGGCTTCGTAGGCGATAAGCAGGCCGTTTATCATGACCTGATACAAGCCTTGTATGCGGATAAGCAATATGAGAAGGCCTTTGAGTATGTGGAGCGTGCGAAATCGAGGGCGCTTGTTGACCTCCTTGCTGCGAAAAAGGATTTTGCATACAGCGGCGGCAATGATCGAGAGGTTCGTGCGATCCTTGCCGCAAATGATTCCGCGGAAACACAAAACGCCGCGCAGGATATATCGATCGACAGGGCAAATACCCGGAGCATCCAGATAAGGACAAGGGAGGAGCTGAAAACGAAGGCGCCCGAATTAGCCTCGCTCGTGACTGTTACCTATCAGCCTGCCTCCGAGCTGCTTGCACAAATCTCCCCTGAGGAGGCCCTTATTGAATACTATTACCGCGGCAGTGACATGTATGCCTTCATACTGTCGGACGGGAAGCTCACGACCGTGAAGCTCGATAGCGAGGGGCTCACGGATGACATCCAGACATTTCGCAAGTTCCTTGAGGCGCCAAACTCCGACCAGTTCATGGAGGTCTCAAAGAGTCTCTACAAGCGGCTCTTCCAGCCTATTGAACGCGTCCTCAATAAACATTCTCTCATTATCGTTCCCCATGGGGCGTTGCACTATCTCCCCATCAATGCCCTTCATGATGGTCGAGGTTATCTCATCGACCGCTACAGCATCAGGCTGATGCCGAGCGCGAGCGCCATACAATATCTGAGCAGGAAGAGGGCGGGGAAGAGAGGCGGCATTCTCATCTTCGGTAATCCTGATCTTGGCGATCCGAAGTTCAATCTCGCGTACGCCGAGGAGGAGGCAAAAGAGATTGCCCGCATCTTTCCCGATTCGAAGGTTTTCCTCCGGGCAGATGCTACGGAGGCGGCTCTTCGCAGGTACGGTGGGAGCTACAGCTATCTGCACTTCGCTACCCACGGACAATTCAACCCGGAGTCACCGTTGAAATCGGCTCTGCTCATGGCTCCGGATGCTCATTACAACGGGATGCTCTCGGTGGACAAGCTTTATTCATTAAACCTCGATGCGGATCTCGTCACTCTGAGCGCCTGCGACACAGGATTGAGCATGATCGCGAACGGCGACGACCTGGTTGGGTTGACTAGGGGATTTCTGTATGCCGGTTCCGGCTCAATCGTTGCGAGCCTTTGGAAAGTGGACGATCTCGCAACCGCGCAACTCATGTCCCGCTTCTACAAGGAGCTGCAGAAGAAGAACAAGGTCGAGGCCTTAAGAGACGCCCAATTGGAGACGAAGAAGAAATACCCTCATCCTTATTACTGGGCGTCATTTCAACTTACGGGGAATGCGAAGTAACTGAATTTCAGTAGAGAGCGCTAGCGAGGGTTGCTATGTAATTCACCATTTACTTCTTCCTTCTTATGTTGCTTTGCTGATTCAAACAACTCATACTATACTTCGCTCGGTAAGTGCGCCACCCGACTCACCCACAAGGCGAAGAACGCTAAATAAAAATATGATACATGTTCCGGGCAATAATAACAGTCATATTTTCATCGATTGAGTAATGTAAATCGGTATGCTGACAAAATCGAAGATGCCATGACCCATCACTTGGTAAAATCGGGCTATACAGCTCTGATAGATCGTATAAATCGTTTTCCTCAGGGGGCACCCCCATCGGATACTCTCTATAAAATCCTGAAAGTTCTCTTCAGCGAAAAAGATGCTGCCCTTGTATCTCTTCTTCCAATAAAACCATTCACGGTGGAGAAAGCTGCCCGTATTTGGAAGATGAAGACATCAGACACACAGAAACTTTTAGATGACCTTGCAAACCGAGCAATTCTTCTCGACATGGAGGAAAATGGAAAGCAGACCTACGTCCTACCACCCCCTATGGCCGGGTTTTTCGAGTTTTCCCTCATGCGACTTCGCGGAGATATTGATCAGAAGGCACTGAGCGAACTTTTCTATCAGTATCTTAATGTGGAAGAGGACTTCGTCAAAACTCTCTTTACGGAAGGAGAAACACAGTTAGGCCGAGTGTTCGTTCACGAACCGGCACTTTCTCCTGAGATCAGTTTATGCGTCCTGGACTATGAACGGGCCACAGAGGTTGTAAGAACGGCATCATGCAGGGGCATCAGCATATGTTATTGCCGTCATAAAATGCAGCATCTCGACCGCGATTGCAATGCACCGAAGGAGATCTGCATGACCTTTAACGTGGCTGCACAGTCTTTGATCAAGCACGGTCATGCCCGGTCGGTAAGTACGGAGGAATGTCTGGATTTGCTCAACGTCGCTTATGATCAAAAGCTCATTCAGTTCGGTTCCAATGTCCGTGAAAAAGTAAATTTCATTTGTAACTGCTGTGGCTGTTGTTGTGAGGCCATGATTGCCGCCAGGCGTTTTGGCCTTCTACATCCTGTTCATACTACAAATTTTCTGCCGGAGATTCAGGAGGGAGGTTGTACGGGTTGCGGACATTGCGTCAACGTTTGCCCCGTGGAAGCCATGAGTCTTGTTTCGGCTAACGATCCCCACAATCCTAAAAATAAAAAAGCCCAATCGCGTGAGGAAACATGCCTGGGCTGCGGTCTTTGTGCGAGAGTCTGTCAGGGAAATCACATTGCATTAAAATTACGTTCCCAACGAGTCATAACACCACTTAATTCCGTTCATCTGGCGGTTGTAATGGCCATTGAAAGAGGGAAGCTACAGGATCTCATTTTTGATAATCGGGCGCTTTTTAGCCATAGGGCAATGGCGGCTATTCTTGGTGTCATCCTTAAGCTGCCTCCTGTTAAACGAACAATGGCAAGCCGCCATTTGAAGTCGAGATACCTCGAAACTCTGATCAGGCGAATGAATCTGGATAGTAAACATCTTCCGACAGAGTGCGTATAGCTTCCTCGAACGTTGTTTTTCTATTTCCAGCCTACGAGGCTACATTATAATCGGAAATAATCAAAAAAAACCGCGGGACTCCGATTTAAAATATGATAAACTAACTCGGGAATGAATCATCATTAGGAGGTTATAGATATGAATACGAAAGTGAGCAGAAGGAATCTCTCACGAGTGACACGTGTGGGGTTTATCTTGGTTTTTTTATTTGCCATCTTGCCCATGAGCCAGTATATGGCCTCAGGAGAAGAACAAAAACCAATTCAACTGCCAAAGCCACAAATCGCCGGCAATCATTTGATGCAGCTTTTGGCGAAAAGAAGTTCTTCAAGGGAGTTCAGTTCGGAACCATTACCGTTAAACATTCTTTCAAATATGCTTTGGGCAGCATCTGGAATCAATCGTCAGGAGTCTGGTAAACGGACCGCACCTTCTGCAAAAAATCTGCAAGAGATCGACGTCTATGCTGCAACTGCTGAGGGCCTTTACCTCTATGATGCAAGAGCTAACCTTCTGAAACCAATACTTGCAAAAGATATCAGAGGCATGACTGGTACTCAGGGATTTGTAAAGGAAGCTGCTGTGAACCTCATTTACGTGGCCGATCATTCCAAGATGAGTTCATTGTCAGATGAGGTCAAAAACCTGTACGCAGCGGCTGACACGGGGTTCATAAGCGAAAATGTTTATCTTTATTGTGCCTCCGAAGGATTATCGACGGTTGTACGTGCCGGAATAGATAGGCCAGCCCTCGCAAAAGCCATGGGTTTACGACCGGATCAGAGGATCATTCTGGCGCAATCGGTCGGATACCCCAAGAAACAAAAATGACTGGGGGTAAGATGGACAGACCTGTCTATATGGTGAGGAAATAACAAACAGATAGGGGGCAACTGAATGGACAGTCGTCTTGTAATGTTAGAGCAGCCGCAACTGACCGCTCCTTATATCATAGTCGGCCTGAATGGTTGGCTCAATGCTGGCGAGGTTTCCACAGGCAGCATTGACTATTTGCGGCGTAAGGTTGGCGCCCACAAATTTGCCTACATTGATACACAGGGATTCTATATCTATCAGATCCCCAGCCCAAATCCGGAGCAGACCATGCGACCCCATGTCCAAATTAGCGAAGGAGTGGTCGGGAAGCTTGAAAGCCCTCAAAATGACCTCTTCTTCTGGAAGAGTGGCTCCGACCATGACCTCATACTATTCCTGGGTGTCGAGCCCAATCTGAACTGGCCGGATTACTGCCAGGTTATCCTCGACTTAGCGCGTCAATTCCGAGCACCGAGAATCTATTGTCTAGGCGCTTTTTTCGATCAGGTTCCTCACACCAGGGAAACGAGAATTCATGTCACTGTAAGCCATCAGCGATTGAAGTCTGAATTTGAAACCTTTGCTCATTTCGGTGATTACATGGGTCCCTGCAGTTTCACCACAATGCTGCTCGTCATGGGCCACGAGCAGGGGATAGAAGTTGCAGGAGTCTCAGCTAGGGCGCCCATTTATATTCATGACCTGAACTCCAAAGCGTGTTACGACCTGCTGAAGAACGTCATAAACATGACGGGCTTTCGAATTGATCTAAATGACCTTAGGCAGGCTGGTGAAAAACTGGTGGATATGTTGGATAGCGCTTTCAGCGAAGAGTCGAAAGCCTCGGCGCAGCTAAAAAAACTGGAAGAAGTCTACGACGGTGTTTTCGGGAAAGAGCCTCTTCAAGGTCCAGGCGAGGAATATGACAAGCTACTGGAAGAGATGCGCAAGCTGAAGAAAGAAGGCCGCAAACCTCACTGATGCATTTACTGATAATACTCCAAGTGACCTGATCTCCTAAAACCGGTCCAATTTCTTGTGAAGGAATCGACCTCTTCCCAGACAGTCAATTTCTTGCCGGGTGTTTGAATTAAACTGTTTATTATGGCATCATTTGCTTGTTCCTTGTTTATTGTTTTTCTTGTTTTTCCGAAGCATGCAACACTTCAATCGGAAATAATCAAAAACTGCAGAACTCTAACTTATCATGTGATAATTAAGAAAATTAGTGAACTCTTAAAACATTCATATTTAAAAGGACAAGCAAAAGCGTCGCATATTTCTCGCTGTATCACAAAAATTACTTGACCGATCAGATAGTTAGGAAAATTCTGCTTTATAGGAAAATTTGGACTTGCCACTCTATTCTCGATTCCATATCCGATTTATTCTTTTAATGCTAACCTATTGAAATCGCAATATACCATTTTTAAGACGTATTGGCACGCTTCGTGCTAATTCACATGTAAGACTGCTCGGTGAGCCGGCAGCAGTCCCTTGCAGGGGCGGGTCCTTTTACGAGTAAGCAATATCTTGTCAATCAAAATAAAATAACCGCAAAGTGTTATTAAAAGCTGACAGCCCTTTTAGGAGATTTGTTCTATGTGGAAAAAAATAGGCATGAAGAAAAAGTTAATAGTCCCTTACGTAGTTCTAATGAGCATCTTTTCAGTGAGTGTTTATTTTTTCGTTAGCCTCGAAATCATCAAACCCTTGATTCTCGACAAACTCGCAGCCGACCAAGCCCTTGGTTACAGCCTCCTGGACGGTAAATATCCAGGAGATTGGTCAGTCAGGGATGAAAAGCTCTACAAGGGAGAGCAGATGATAGAAGGTGAGACAACCGTTGTTGACGAAATAAAGAAGAGCACGAACTCAGTCGCTACAATCTTCCGCGGCAATACGCGAGTCGCAACATGTGTTTTAAAAGATGATGGTAGCCGTGCGGTGGGCACAAAGGTTGCCCCTGAAGTGGAGGCAGCGGTCCTAAAAGGTGGGGATAGTTTTATTGGAACAGCCAAGGTTGTCGGGAAACCATACCAGACAAAGTATTCGCCAATTAGAGACAAATCAGGGACGATCATCGGGATGTGGTTTGTCGGGGTCGACAAAGGACAAATCGCCTCATTTGACATGATGATGGGGATATTTGTCGCCATTTTCATGGTCATCGGTGTAGCTATACCTTATTGGATTAGCACGACGATAGCGAGGCAGATCAAGTCAGCAGTGGATGAGATGCAGGAGGCCGCCCATCAGGTTGCTTCAGCATCAAACCAAGTTTCTGCATCCAGCCAGTCACTCGCCGAAGGGGCATCCGAACAGGCAGCAGCCATGGAAGAGACTTCATCTTCACTTGAGGAAATGTCTGCTATGACAAAACAGAACGCGGGGAATGCCACCCAGGCAGATGTCCTCATGAAACAGGCAAACCAGGTGGTCCATAAGGCGAATGAATCCATGCAAAGCCTGACCGGCTCCATGAAAGAAATCATCACAGCAAGTGAGGAGACATCAAAAATTATCAAGACCATCGATGAAATTTCTTTCCAGACCAACCTCCTTGCATTGAATGCTGCCGTGGAGGCGGCCCGGGCAGGCGAGGCAGGAGCCGGTTTCGCAGTGGTGGCTGAAGAGGTGAGGAATCTAGCCATGCGGGCGGCGGATGCTGCAAGAAACACCTCAGGCTTAATTGAAGGCACGGTGAAGAAGATAAAAGACGGCTCTAGTCTGGTAACAAAGACAAATGAGGCATTCGCCGAGGTGGCTGTCAGTGCATCCAAGGTAGGTGAGCTGGTCGGCGAGATTGCTGCTGCATCTCAGGAACAGGCCCAGGGAATAGATCAGGTCAATAAGTCTGTGGCCGAAATGGGCAAGGTGACGCAACAGACCGCTGCCAATGCCGAAGAGTCTGCTTCCGCGTCGGAGGAGATGAATGCCCAGGCGGAACAGATGAGACATATATCCTCCACGTTGGCTCGTATCATCGGCGGAAATGTGGAGGGTACCGGTAATGGTCACGGGAAGGACGGAGACGTTTAAAAAAGGGATCAAGAATGTCGTCGCTTCGATCACTATCTGGAAAATTCTGGATAAAAATAAATCATAGTTGAAGGGATGTTGGTCAGATCTGAGAAGGTTATTCTCATGAAGGATGATCATTTCAAAGAATTCTAATCGTGCAGCGGATAGGTTGAAAAAACTCTTAGCATAAAGGAAAAATGCATAGGTAAAACATATATGACGTAGGCATGCACAAGCTTCATTGCCCCCTGCAGTTCCTGGGAAGGGCTTGCCTGCAATGTGATTTTCGTCTTGACACGGTGCAGCACAAGTGTTACACTTACCCAAAAGGATAAAGAACCATGCCAACCAAGAATCCGAGAGTAAGCATTGTTGTTGAGCCGCCACTGTATACCGTTATGCATGACCTTGCAACCAGTGAAGGCGTTTCCTTGTCCACCCTTGCCCGTGACCTTATCCGGGAGGCAATTGACTTGCGGGAAGATGTCGCCCTTGCAGCTTTTGCAGATACACGCATGAAGACATTCGACAAAAAAGTGGCTCTTTCGCATAAAGACGTGTGGAAATAATCCATGCCTTTTACATTGCATTATCATCCCGCTGTTCGCGTTGAGGATTTGCCCCTTATCGATCGAAGAACAAAAGACAGGATCCGTAAAGCCATAGAAGAACGGTTGCAGACAGCACCTCATGACTATGGAAAGCCTTTGCGAAAATCACTGAAAGGTTACTGGAAGCTCCGCGTGGGTGATTACCGGGTGGTATTCAAAGTGATCGAGTCCGAGTTATGGATTCTTGGCATTAGGCATCGGGAATCGATTTATATGGATATTGGTGCGAGGGAATAGCGAAAATAAAGTCATATAACGAATCGATGCTCTAGACGCACATTCCCCGTGCTGATGATCTTAACGTTGGGCCTCGACATACATATATTATTGACCGAATATGAAAGCTATTGTTTCAATAAAAGATGTTGTCAATGAAATAGACGTCCTGAGCGATGAGCATTCGGCATTCCTCAATCGGCATACCGGAGAACTGGTAACCCTATCCAATGAGGAGATTTCCGCAGCAGAGGAAGATGACAACATTGATGAGTACCCCGAATGGCAACGGGATATGATCATCAAGGCAAAAGAAGTTATCAACTCTGATGACTATCTGCCGCTTCCGAGTAAATTTGAAATTCATGAATACCATATCATAGAAGAGTTTTGCCACTCGGTGGTGGATGATAAGATCAGAGGTGATCTTTTGCGCAAAATCAGAGGTCGAGGAGCTTTCAGCCGCTTTAAAAATGCCATCCAAATGAATGGAATTGAAGAGGAGTGGTATCGTTTTCGACAAGAGGAACTTGAGAAGATCGCTATTGACTGGCTTGAAGCAAATCAGATCTCATATACGAAAGATAACAGTTGAAAAGGTACAACAAAAAATTATTGGGAAAAGGCGAAACTTACAGCGAACACTGCTTCCTCAAGCGTTTGGGAATTTAGTCTGACACACACTCTTTCAATCGATAATCCTTGTTGATATCTCCATTCAAAATTAGTAGACTCTTATACAACTACAGGGTTTAATTATAACTTTCCAAACAACCTGCCAACTAACTTTGGGGGGGGGGATTCCATGACCGCCCAAGAATTGAAACGAAAACTCACCGCCATCCTGTACGCTGATGTAAAGGGTTACAGCCGCCTCATGGGAGAAGATGAGGAAGAGACTGTCCGCACTCTGAATGCCTACAAGGACGTAATGACCGGATTGATTCAACGTCATAGTGGTCGACTAGTGGATGCCCCGGGAGATAATGTGCTAGGTGAGTTTGCCAGTGTAGTGGATGCGGTTGAGTGTGCGGTCGAGATTCAGAAGGAGCTGAAAACTCGGAATGCTGAGTTGCCTGAAGACCGTAGGATGGAGTTTCGCATCGGTGTCAATCTTGGAGATGTGATCGAGGAGGGAGAACGGATCTACGGTTGTTTCAATTGACATTATCTTTTTTAGGTATTATCAGTTTTCAGATACACGCAAAATTAAATTTAGTTTTAAGTATTTTTTGACATCACTTTATGAGTGAACTTTTTCCTGTTTTATTTAGTGCCGTAATGATTTCGATTCTGGGTGCGATCGAAATCTTCCTAATCTGGTCCCTTAACCGTCCCTGGTGGAAAAAGAGATGGATACGGAATTCGGCGATCTGTCTGCCGGTTAGCGGCATGGGAGGCATCCTTTTCTGGGCAGTGGCGGTCGTTGCCAGCCCCGCCGGCTCTCATTTACGCTCCATCGGCACCATTATTACTTCCGTAGTGGTGATTTTCGAACTTGCATTAATGTTTTCTTTGCCCATTTCCGGAATACTGCATCATATCCATTTTACCCAGGAATGGTTGAGCAAGAAATTTCGCAGTGCAGACCAACATGAAGCGAATATGAATCGCCGGACTTTTTTAAAAAGTACCGCTGCTGTCGTACCGGTATTTACGATCCTGGCGAGCGGTACCGCCGTTGCGAGCTCATTTGCCGCCGTGCGAACGCCGTTGATTAGGTTATCCTACCATAATCTTCCACCAGCTTTCGAAGGATTTAGAATTCTCCACCTGACCGATATGCATTTAGGATACTATGCTGGGTTACAAGAATTGGAAGCATTTCTTCTTCGGTTGCAGGGACAGAAGTTCGACTTGATTTTGCTGACGGGCGACGTTTCGGATAAATATGAAATTCTTCCACGAACGCTCAAATTGATTTCAGAATTGAAACCGGCTTATGGAACGTTTGCGTCAGTTGGCAATCATGAGTATTATCGGGGAATAAAAGAGGCGCGAAAAATATTTGAAACCAGCCCGATCCCTTTATTGCTGAATCAGGGAGTCGTCCTTCCCATCCACCAGACATCGTTATATATTGCTGGCACGGATGATCCTGCACATCTCGGCCGAAATATCACTACTTTTATGAAAAACACCGTAGATCAATCATTAGTGGGAGCTCCTTCGGATGTCTTCCATTTATTAATGAGCCACCGTCCGGATGGTTTCAATCGCGCTGCTGAGTTGGGTGTTCATCTTACTCTGTCAGGCCACACCCACGGAGGACAGATCGGGTTTAATGGGAGAAGTGCATTTGAATCAATGATGCCTCAACGGTATTTATGGGGACATTATCAAAAAAAGGGTTCGCAGCTCTATACCTCAGCCGGTTTCGGCCATTGGTTTCCGTTTCGTTTGGGTTGTCCTGCCGAAGCTCCGATTTATGTTTTGACTGAGAATCTTAACCACTCTGAGAGTTAATAAACTTCTTTCTTATCTGAATCAAAACCCCTGCATTTGATGCCGAATGGCTTACTGATATTTGGTTGTAATCATTATAGCAACAATTTCAGTCACAATACGGGGGGCAGTAAGCACTGCTTCCTCCTCAAGCGTCCCGCAATTTTGACTGGTATACTTTCTTTAAAACGGTATTCAATATTGACTGTCATCAACAATTTCTTAGATATTTCCTGATCGATCATTAAAAAATATCTTTTAATCTTCTTAATTTATAGATATAAACACATTGTTTTACTGGAAAGAAGGTGCAGAAGCGCCGGCGCAAAAACCCGTTCGCTTTTTTATTCTGGCACGGGTGATGTGTTGTTAACAACCCAAAACGGATCTTTCGGCTTTCATGTCCATGCTTTTTAAAAAAGAGACCCAAGGCCACCAATCTGAGAGAAGCAACAGAGAACACTTAAACACCAAATGAAGGAAGGAGAAATTTTAATGAGTATCTTTGGACCCGCTTTAAAGCGTCAGCCTGGTCAAATTCAACCCTACATTCCATTCGGCCCCTTCCAGTTACGTATTCCTTTTATTCATTTTCGTTTTGAAATTGCAGATTACATTCAGGGTCTGATCATGTGTGCTGTCTGCCTAGGCATCATTCCAATTTTGCAGGAATATCTTGGAATGCCATTCGATATTGCGATCACAATCGTCATCTTGAATGGCTTCTTCTATTTATGGCATGCTCACTTGGGTGACCCAGTCGTACCCGGTTGGATCACGCCGGCCATACCGCTTCTCCTATTGTGGCTGAAAACATTCCCTGAAGGCGTTCCTCGTATGCATGCCCTGATCGCCTTCCAATTCGAACTAGGGCTTGTTTCATTATTCCTAGGTGTGACGGGCCTTGCCAAACGATTTGTTGACATCGTCCCTGACGCACTGAAGGCAGGCATTCTGCTGGGTGCCGGGGTCGCCGCCGTCCGGCTCGTATTTGAAAAAGGAGGGCGCTTTGATCTTTACCCGTGGACAGTGACGATCGCCCTTGGCTCCGTGTTCTATATCCTATTTTCCAACCACTTCAAATCATTACGCGCAAAACATCCCTTCTGGAAGCACCTCTCCGATCTGGGACTCCTGCCTTCTCTGATCCTGGCCATCATCATCGCGCCTCTGGTCGGCGAATTACCCTGGCCCGACATCAAATGGGGGTTTACGGTTCCGCAGTTTGGAGCGTTATTTACCCAATGGACGCCTTTCGCTGAGCGAATCGGATGGCCGTCATTCAATCTCTATCTCGGTGCCGCTCCTCTGGTGGCCGCGACATACATCGTGCTTTTCGGTGAATTGATCCAGGCGGAAGCGCTCATTGACGAAGCTCGTGAATTCCGCCACGGGGATGAAGATGTCCATTTTGACGCCAACCGCAATAATATGATCGTTGGTATTAGAAACATAGGCATGTCCTTACTCGGTCCGGACTGCTCGATGTGCGGACCAATGTGGGCGGCCATGCAGGTCGTGGAATGTGAACGGTATAAGCATGGCCCGCAAGCTATGGATAGCCTTGTAGGCGGTGTGGGATCATTCCGGTGGGGGACTTTTACAGCCTATTTCCTGGCGCCCATCGTCACCCTGGTTAAACCCGTCCTGCCCATTGCTTTGTCGCTGACGCTGCTCGTGCAAGGGTTTGTTGCGGTGAGGGTCGGTATTTTGAAAGCGCGGACGTTTAATGACCTCGGCGTGGCCGGATGCGTCGGAGCCGTGCTGATTTCCCGAGGCGCAGGGTATGCCTTTGCCGTCGGAATAGTTCTTTGCCTGCTCGTTTACGGCCGAGATTTCTTCCGCAAATGGAATACGTACGACAAAGTGAAAGATCCCGTATTCAACAAATGCATCGCCCCGGAACCGGATGATGAAAAGCACTTGCCGAATCAGTAATAGAAAAGGAGAGTATTATGGCACTCAAAACACCTGAAGAGTATGAAAAAAGTTTACGTAAGATGAAATTCAAAATTTACATGATGGGGGAATTGGTGAAGAACCCGGTTGACCACCCCATCATCAGACCGTCCATGAATTCCGTCAAGATGACCTATACATTGGCTAGTGATCCCGAGCATGAGGATTTGATGACGGCAAAATCCCACCTGACGGGGCGTAAGATCAATCGCTTCGGGCATCTTCACCAGAGCACGGAGGACCTGATCAAGAAGGTCAAGATGCAGCGTCTGCTGGGGCAGAAGACGGCCGCGTGTTTCCAGCGGTGCGTCGGGATGGATGCGATCAATGCCGTGGACAGCGTGACCTTTGAGATGGATCAGAGAATGGGTACGCAGTACCACAAGCGTTTCCTCAAGTTTCTGCAGATGGTCCAGGATGAGGACCTGACGGTGGACGGGGCAATGACGGATGTAAAAGGAGACAGGGGCCTCGCACCTCATCAGCAGGCCGATCCTGATCTTTTTGTTCATGTCGTGGAGAAGAACGACAAAGGGATAGTCGTCCGCGGCGCCAAGGCCCATCAGACCGGTGCGGTGAACTCGCACTGGATTCTCGTGATGCCGACAATTGCCATGGGGAAGGAGGATGCGGACTATGCCGTATCTTTTGTCGCCCCGGCCGATGCGGAGGGTATTTACTACATCTACGGTCGCCAGTCCTGTGATACGCGGAAGATGGAAGGCGGAACGATCGATGTGGGCAATGCCATGTATGGCGGCCATGAGGCATTGATGGTTTTCGACAACCTCTTTGTTCCCTGGGAAAATGTTCTGATGTGCGGGGAATTTGAGTTCAGCGGTCTGCTGGTGGAGAGATTCGCCGGGTACCACCGCCAGAGTTACGGGGGCTGCAAGGTGGGCGTGGGCGATGTATTGATCGGAGCGGCGGCGCTGGCGGCCGATTACAACGGTGCATCCAAAGCCTCCCATATAAAGGACAAGCTGATCGAAATGACTCATTTGAACGAAACACTTTATTCCTGCGGCATTGCCTGTTCATCCCAGGGTCACAAGACGGCGTCCGGGACTTATTTGATAGACCTGCTTCTGGCGAATGTCTGCAAGCAGAACGTTACCCGTTTTCCATACGAGATAGCGCGTCTGGCGGAGGATATCGCCGGCGGCCTTATGGTAACGATGGCGTCGGAAAAGGATATGAAGCATCCGGAGATCGGCAAGGTTCTGGAGAAATATCTGAAGGGTTCGCCCGCTGCCTCGCCTGAAGACCGCTGTCGGGTGTTGCGGCTTGTCGAGAATCTCACACTCGGTACGGCAGCCGTGGGATACCGGACGGAATCGATGCATGGCGCCGGATCGCCGCAGGCCCAGCGGATCATGATCGCGCGACAGGGCAACATCGAGCAAAAGAAAAAGCTCGCCAAGAAAATTGCGGGGATCGACAAATAACAGTTTGCCAGGATGCGGATACGAGAGTGACAAATCGATTGGAAAGGTGGAAATAATCCATGAGCGACTGGAAACAAAAATATAGCAAAAAGATCATGAGCGCCGATGAGGCCCTGAAGGCGGTGAAAAATAACAACCGTGTCGTGGTGGGCCATGCATGCGGAGAGCCGCCGACATTGGTTGAGGCCCTGGTTGCACGTGCACCGGAACTGAGGAATGTGGAAATCGTTCATATGGTGGCCATGGGTCCTGCCAAGTATGCACAGCCTGGCATGGAGCAGAGTTTCCGGCACAACTCGCTGTTCGTCGGAGCTACGACCCGTAAAGCTATTGCCGAGAGACGTGCGCTTCATACACCCTGCTACTTCCACGAAATTCCGCGGCTCTTCACGTGGAGGATACTTCCCGTAGACGTGACGCTTGTTCAGGTCTCACCGCCAGATGAAGACGGATGGTGCAGCCTTGGAGTTTCCGTGGACTACACCCTGGCTGCCACTCGTTCCGACCGTGTGACCATTGCCCAGATGAACCGGTTCATGCCGCGGACTCTGGGCGACAGGATTCACCTCGACGAGATTGACTGCATTGTCGAGAAAGATGAGCCCATCATAGAACTCAAGCCGCCTGCCATCGGCGACAAGGAGAAGGCCATCGGCGAGAACGTGTCAAAGCTCATCGAAGACGGATCAACTCTGCAGATGGGGATTGGCGCCATTCCCGATGCCGTGCTCTTGTTCCTGAAAGAAAAGAAGGATCTGGGTATTCACAGCGAGATGTTTTCCGACGGCATTGTGGATTTGGCGGCGGCCGGTGTCGTCACGAACCGGAAGAAAACGATCAACACCGGGAAATTTGTTGCGACCTTTCTCATGGGCACGCGCAAGCTCTACGATTTTGTCGACAATAATCCCGATGTCGTGATGCGGACTGTCGACTATACAAATGATCCCTTCATCATTGGTCAGCACGAGAAGCTGATTTCCATCAACTCGGCCCTGCAGGTCGATATGATGGGGCAAGTCAACGCCGAGATGATTGGCCGCAACCAGTTTAGCGGAATCGGAGGTCAAGTGGACTTTGTTCGCGGGGCAAGCCGCTCGAAGGGTGGAAAATCCATTATTGCTCTGCCTTCCACTGCATCCGGCGGGAAAGTGTCACGCATTGCCTGTGAGCTTGATCGAGGTGCGGGAGTTTCGACTTCAAGAAACGATGTCCACTTCATTGTTACCGAATACGGAGCGGCGGACCTCAGAGGAAAAAGTATCCGTGATCGCGCCCGCGCCTTGATTGCCATCGCCCATCCTGAATTCCGGGATTCTTTGACAAAACAGGCAAGCGAGGACGGTTTTATCTAAATGGCTAATAACACGCTTGCTCAAATAAGTGTGACGACTCCCCGTACTGCCGAATATTGGATTTAACGTGGGTCGTATTTGTATATGTCAATTATCGCTGTCATTCAAGATTTTCTCTCCGGGCCCCAAAGAACTTACTATCGCAAGGTAGGAAAGCAGACAATCAATTTCTGCAAACGGGCATCCAAGGTATCCGTAAACGAGCATCAGCGGCGGCTCTTAATGACTGCGGCTGTTTCTGTCGATGAAGTCGTTGCCAGCCTGCTGGGGCTTGATCATAAGCGAAATGCCGAAGCCTTTAAGGGCCGGCGCCCATGCAGGCGGGTGCACAAAGGGGAGCTTTTGGCCGTCATGAGGTCCTATCTATCTGCTTTGTTGATTATGTGCGCCACATTCAAAGAGATGTTCCTGGCCAAGGTGGAAATGACGGAGAAGGATTTCATGGCAGGTTGGCGTTCGGCGTTTGAATATTCCCCCGCCGATATGCAGATGTTTGACGGGGAACTTGCCCCGGCTTTTCGCAGCAAGGGCGTGGACGGTCTTGTTGGGGCGTTGGGCCAGCAAATGGTCAACACCCTATTCCAGGAAAAGCATCCCCTGAACAAGATGGAAACCGCAGCCCTTCGGGATCTAATATTAGATGACATGGCGGCAGTTAAGCGGTATACTGAGAAATAGATCAGCGGTTTGCTGGCACGCCGGCGCGCGAAGCGGGGGAAATCAAGGTGGATGAGAAAACAAGTAACAGCACGACAGATCCGATCTTTGATATAGATCCTGAAACAGCGGATTTTATCGGGAAGCAATATCAGGGTGATGTTACGGTTGCCATGGATTTTCAGCCCATGATGGACAGTGGGTGAAAATGCTCGGCCGCCCGTGAGGTGGCAGGATGTTATGTTCCCCGCATCTTTGCCGGTGCGCCGGGAGGTGACGAAAATTCCTATCGTCTTGTCCGGACGGCCAGCGTTCGGATATTCTATTCTTCAAGACTACGCCCCAAGCCAAATTCCGACCGTATTCGCATAAGAATGAAGCGATTCCTTTTTCTGCGATGGCTCGAACTTGAAGGTGCACGCAGCATTGTCTGCGCATCAGAAGGAGAGTAGATAGACTGACATCTTACTCTTTCAGTATTTCCTTACCATCGATATCTTAATTTCAACCCTGTTATCCACAAATTTTCAATATCGATTGATACGCAAGATTACTCATGGTAGTAATTAATGGATCCTCCGGTGTTTCCCCCGACATCAGAAATAAGTATGGAGAACTGAGTAGTAGATAATGGACCTCATTTTTGAAGGCATTAGAAAGGCCTTTTATCTTTTATTAGCATTTGATCCAGAAGTGCTCAGTATAACATGGCTTTCCCTGGAAATCTCCGGGGCGGCCACTTTGATCAGCCTCTGCATCGGCATATCTATAGGGATGGTTGTCGCCTTGACAGAGTTCCGGGTTAAGCGGATTGTGATCAGTCTGATAAATACTGGAATGGGGCTACCGCCTGTGGTTGTGGGACTCTTCGTGACGATCTTTCTTTGGCGGAACGGCCCCTTCGGTTTTCTTGAGATCCTCTATACGCCCACAGCTATCGTGATTGCTCAGGTTATTATAGCTACACCTATCGTAATGGGCATTACCTTAGCAGCCATTCAGCAATTACCCAAGGAGCTTCGCCTCCAAATCCTGGCATTGGGGGCAACACGTCTCCAGATGGTCTGGATACTGATGAAGGAGGCTCGACTTCCAATGCTGTCTGCTGTCATGGCTGGGTTTGGTGGGGTAATCTCCGAAGTGGGTGCCTCTATGATGGTAGGTGGTAACATCAAAGGGCAAACCAGGGTTCTGACTACTGCCACGGTCATGGAAACGAACAAAGGCAATTTCGACATTGCCATTGCCCTGGGGATTATTCTCCTCCTGCTTACTTTCATAATCAACGCCCTCCTCACGAAGATTCAGCAGAGGCAGAGACCAAGATGAACGCCGAACCCGTTCTGATAAAAAAGGATGGCGTTCGGGTACATTTCTAATTTAGTCATCTGCAACCCATATCATATTTCATTGACTTGCAAGAACTCCCATCGTAAACTTCGGCATCGCAAAAGAAAGTTCTTAACAAAAAGATAGAGACAATGCGGCTCTGGGGCAACGAATATAACAAAATGGAATTTGCCGGCGCCTTTGGTGATCTGGGAACCCTGATCCCATTTGTTGTCGGCTATATTACGCTCAATAACATGGATCCTCTGGGGATCCTCGTCGCTTTTGGCCTCTTTAAAATATTCGTCGGATCTTATTTCAGAACACCCGTCCCCGTACAACCAATGAAGGCAATAGGCGGAATGGCGATAGCGCATCCCGGAACCATTACTCATGGGATGATCTGGGGATCTGGCATCTTTACCGGTTGTTTCTGGCTTTTGATGGGATTGACCGGGGCTATTACCTGGATCGAAAAGATATCTGCGAAACCGGTAGTTCGCGGCATCATGCTGGGGTTGGGCATGAGCTTCATTGTAGAAGGGTTAGGCATGATGAAATCTGAGCCGCTGTTCGCATTGGGAGGCATTGTCATAACCCTGCTCCTCTTCAAGAGCACACGTTTTCCGGCTATGATTATCCTTCTTGGGTATGGCATCATCATCGCTTTGCTTCAAAAACCAGATTTATGGGGAGCACTTACCGGCATTTCTCCGAGGTTTCGATTTCCCGAATTGACATTTGCACGAATGTCTTGGAGAGAGCTTCTTGATGGTTTTGTTATCTTAGGGCTTCCGCAGGCTTCTCTGACATTGGGCAATGCCGTCATCGGGACCTGTGCCGAAAATAACGAATACTTTCCCGATCGCAAGATAACCGCGAAAGCAATCTCCATTGATCACGGTGTCATGAACCTGATCAGCACGTTCATGGGTGGCGTCCCCATGTGCCATGGCGCGGGGGGCATGGCGGGTCACATCCGGTTTGGAGCCAGAACGGGTGGGGCGCTGGTGATTCTGGGCGTAATTGTACTCTTCACTGGCCTTTTTCTTAGCGATTCAGTGTCACTCATCTTTCAGATGTTCCCTCGTTCAATTCTAGGGGTTATCCTCTTTTTTGCAGGAGTTGAACTTGCGCTTGTTGTAAAGGACACGAAGCTCGATAAAGAGTATCTTTTCGTCCTCGTTATAACCGCCGGCACTGCAATGTGGAATATGGGCGTGGCTTACTTGGCAGGCCTGATCCTTGACTATAGCCTCAAGCGCCGTTGGATTAAAATATAAGAGGCATCCAGCCAAACTATCTCGCACCGTCAAGAATTTTCCGTGTGCATTTCAAGTGATAATCAATGACCTCCTGGTAGAATCAGGGCGCACAGGCAGGTGTTGTCAATAACCAGCATATTTCATTTTTTCATTCATCACTCTTGCGTATTACCGGATGAAGAACATGTTATTTCTTATGTGGTCATCAGGCGTTACAAAAGTAGAAAAACCCAAAGCGATTGAGTTGGCAGAATCGGCTTCGGGCTTCTCTGGAATAACCTCTCTCCAGAAGGAGAGAAGAACAGAGGGAAATACAGCTGAATTATACTACATTAGAAGAGTCCGTCAACGGTTTTCTAAAATGATCAAGAACAAAACTTGTACCGTCAGATGAGGTTGGAAAAACACCTTTGTACCGCTTATTATTCCCTTTAATTCTTTCTGCAGTTTTCACTTGCTCAAATGCCCAATATGGCGTACATCTCAAACACAAATCGAAAAGGAAGAAAATTGAAATTCGGCCGGAGTAAATCTTTTGTAAATTTTCCTGGTACAATATAAGAAATTCCACAGCAATCGTTTCTTGAAAGAAGTCAATGGAATCGAGCTAAGGGTACCTTAAGAATAGGAAGGCTAGTTACCTAAAGGCTTGATCCTGAACTCATTCCCGGCAATGAAGCGAGAGACGGAAAATGAGAGGTGGATATCACTGAGAGATAAAGCCGCCATTCATCAGTCGCGAAGGACGGGACCGCGCGATTTGATAGGATCTGGCAGAAGTGTTGTCCTGCCAGCGTCCCGGCAGTGAGCGCTTTGGAAAAGAGCAAATATAAATCAAATAAAATCAGGAGGTGCGAGGAATGGAATGGCAGGGTGAATACCAGAAGAAAACTGTTTCAATGGAAGAAGCGGCCAAACAGGTCAAATCGGGAGATACAGTCGTCACAGCTCTGGGCATCGGCGCCTGTTCCACCGATATGTACCATGCAATACTGAACCGGCATAAAGAACTGCAGGGCGTCAACATGATGGATGCCGTGCAGGTACGTCCCTGCAAACTCTACGATCCAGAGTTCATGGCTGGCATCGACGGCCGTATCAATTACATGCCTGCCTTCGGGATGATTACCATCCGGAGGATAAACGCCACCCTGCAGCCGGATTTCTTGCCGATTATGAGTTCCGACAGTGGCCGGAAAATCGGGAAGCTTGCTGACGTGTTTACCTGTATGACAACGCCTCCTAACAAGCAAGGATATGTCAATCTCGGATTGACAAATTTCTATACCATGCAGGCTGTCCGCGAAGGTCGGGCTTCAGGTAAGCAGCGGGTGACCATCGCCGAAGTGAATGATCAAATGCCGACGATTTTTGGATCGAACTGGCTGCATGTGTCTGAATTTGATTTCTTTGTGGAGCATTCCACACCCATTCCAGCCTTTAAGCGGGCCGAACCGGGTGAACGGGAGAGAAAGATTGCCGGCCATGTTTTAGAACTCATGAGGGACGGTGACACCTTCCAGATGGGCATCGGGGGGATTCCTGAAGCCGTGGTCGCCGGTCTGGAAGGCAAGCACGACCTTGGGGTCCTGACCGAGATGTTCCCTATCGGACTTCCCGATCTGGTAAAAAAGGGCATCGTGACCAACGCCCGAAAGCCTCTGCACAAGGGGATCACCGTCGCCACCTTCTGTATCGGCGATCAGGGGCTCTACGATTATGTCAGGGAAAATCCCGCCTGTGAATTTTTCCCTGCCTCCTATACCAATAGCCCAGCGCTGATCGCACAGCATCCAAATCTGGTTGCCATTAACATGGGGCTGATGGTAGATTTCAGCGGGCAGATATGTTCCGAGGGTGTAGGGCACCGCATGATCAGCGGCTCGGGCGGTCAGTTGGATTTCATGATTGGCGCGGCGTATTCCGAAGGCGGAAAGGGCATCACCCTGATCTCCGCCGCCCGGACGCTGAAGGACGGCAGCCTGCTATCGGCCATAGTTCCGGAATTGCCTGTCGGATCTCCAGTGACGGTTCCCCGGACCCTTGCTGATTATGTTGTTTCTGAATATGGCATCGCCCATCTCCGCTACAAGTCGCGGCGGCAGCGGGCAGAAGAGCTGATTAACATTGCCCACCCGGATCTGCGAGGCGAGCTGCGGGACAGCCTGAAAAAGAGATTTTATCCCAAACCGGCCAAATAAGAGGACCGACGAATTCGGTACCTTGTGAGGTGCATTTGACTTCTGATCTTTCAAGAGGAAAGATATGAAAAGGAATCGCATTACATCAATCATTTTTTAACGTGAGAGATGCAAGGCAATACAAACACCTGTGCTTCTTGCCTGACGAATCATCGAGGAGGCTATAACCGATGAGACTGATTCCCAAAGAAGAGAAATTCTTTGATTTATTTGAAGAGCTGGTGAACAAAATTGAAGATGGGGGAGAACTCTTTCTCGACATGGTCGAGCATTATGAATATTCAGAACCGAAGATTGTAAGACTGAAAGAGATGGAACATGAAGCCGACGCCATCACTCACCAGACCTATGAAAAGATGCACAAGACTTTTCTTACTCCCATCGATCGCGAAGACATATATGCTCTCGTCAATAAAATGGATAGCATCCTGGACATGATCGAGGCATCAGCGGCCAGGATGTCTCTCTACAAGGTCAAAGTTCCCGCCAAGGAAATCATTGAGCAGGCTAAGATTTTGAATAAGTCGATCAAGAAGGTGAAGCAGATCGTTCATTCCATGAGAAATATGGAAAACGCCAAGATGATCATCGATGCCTGCGTTGAGATCAATACCTTGGAGAACGAAGGGGATATTGTCATGAGGATGACGATGACCCGCCTCTTTGAGCAGGAAAAAGACCCCATCGAACTCATCAAGTGGAAAGAAATATTTGAGCGGATAGAAGAGGCCATAGATGTCTGTGAGGATGTTTCCAACATTGTGGAAGGTATTGTTCTGAAACATGCCTGATTACTTTGGATTTGTTATTTTTCTTGTTCTGGTAGCCCTTGTCTTTGATTTCCTCAACGGATTTCACGATTCTGCCAATGCGATTTCGACAGTCGTTTCCACAAGGGCTCTCCCACCCAGATATGCGGTCATTTGGGCAGCATTCTTCGAGTTCTCGGCCTTTTTTTTTGTAGGTGTCCAAGTAGCCAATACTATCGGCACAGGCATTATTAATCCAGCAATTGTAAACAATCTTCTCATTCTATCAGCCTTAAGCAGTGCCATCATCTGGAATATCGTCACGTGGTATTTTGGACTACCCAGCAGTTCCTCTCATGCCTTGATTGGCGGACTTATCGGCGCAGGCATGGTGGACGGAGGCCCGAGCGTCCTCGTATGGAGTGGTATAACAAAGACAGCCATCTTTATTGTTCTCTCGCCTGCTATCGGGCTGGTACTCGGTTTTCTTCTCATGATTCTTGTCTTCAACTTAAACCGATTTTCTTCCCTCAGCAGAATAAATGGTCTTTTTCGAAGATTACAGCTGATCTCATCGGCTATTTATTGTATGGGACACGGTGCCAACGATGCACAGAAAACGATGGGCATAATCGCCATCGTTCTTTTCAGTCAGGGATTGCTTGGCCCTACATTTTACGTGCCAATCTGGGTCGTGATTAGCTGTTATGCCGTCATTTCTCTGGGGGTCATGTCCGGTGGATGGCGAATTGTTAAGACAATGGGCACAAAGATTACAAAACTTCAACCATCTGGTGGATTTTGTGCCGAATGCGCTGCGGCGATTTCTATCATAGGGGCGTCCATCGCCGGTATACCCGTCAGCACAACCCACACAGTTACAGGCGCTATTGTTGGGGTGGGCGCAACAAGACGTATGACTGCAGTTCGATGGGGCGTTGCTGGAAATATCATCTGGGCATGGATATTAACCATCCCAGTGTCAGCCTGTATTTCTGCTTTGATCCATCTCGCAATGCATAGTATATTTGATTAAAGATAAAACAGAGTAAACCGTAATCTTCGAATTTGGCGCTTTTTAATTTCTGAAAATTCTTAGCCCAACAAATGATCACTTCCTTGTAATAGAGTTTTTCACAGCTATTTAGTTTATACCGCGTTGCAATTGGTAATAGCGAATTTCTTATTGCCTGATTGACATTTATCGTAGTGCAATATAAAAAAGATTAAGAAGGTAGCCTAAAAGGGACGAACGATCATGGGCAAAAGGGTGTACACGGTTTTATGTTTAGTGCCTTCTTTAATGGTAGTGTTGCTGCTGGGTAAATCCTATCCTGTCTCCGCCCTCGACGGATTTGACCACGATGCAAATGGAGTTGTCTCTTCCATCGCCTTGCAGGCAGACGGGAAGGTCCCTGTAGGTAGACATTTCACCACCATTGGCGGTTCCAAGAGAAACTACATCGCCCGGCTTAACTCGGACGGCACCCTCGATAAGGGCTTTAACCTTAATGCGATCAACATTGTTTGGTCCATGTCCTTACAGGCAGACGGGAGAATCCTTGTAGGCGGAGGTTTCACTACCATTGGCGGGTTGACGAGAAATAACATCGCCCGGCTTAACGCGGATGGCACCCTCGATAAGGGCTTTAACCCCAATGCGGATAGCAGTGTCCAGTCAATAGCCATACAGCGAGATGGCAAGATCTTAGTAGGGGGCAATTTCACCGCCATTGGAGGGGTTACGAGACACTACATCGCCCGGCTTAACGCGGACGGTACCCTCGATAAAGGATTTAACCCCGATGCGGATAACCCTGTAAATTCCATCGTCATACAGCGAGACGGCAAGATCTTAGTAGGGGGTGATTTCACCGCCATAGGCGGGGTCTCGAGACACTTAATAGCCCGAATTAACGCTAATGGCACCCTCGATAAGGGTTTTGACCCCCAAGCGAATCGATCTGTATATTCAATCACCTTGCAGCCAGACGGCAAGATCCTGGTAGGAGGAGATTTCACCTTCATGGGTGGGGTCTCGAGATACTACATCGTCCGGATTAACCCGAACGGCACCCTCGATAAGGGATTTAACCCCCAAGTGGATAAACCTGTCCGCTCCCTTGCCTTGCAGGCCCACGGCAAGATCCTGGTAGGGGGAATTTTCATCACCATTGGAGGGACAGAGAGAAGCTACATCGCCCGGCTTAACGCGAACGGTACTCTCGATAAGGGATTTAATCCCGATGTGAGTGGACCTGTCTTTTCCCTCGCCATACAGGCAGACGGCAAGATTCTAATAGGGGGCGCTTTCAACACCGTGGGCGGGTCCGAGAGGAACAGCATCGCCCGGCTTAACCCGAATGGCACCCTCGATAAAGGATTTGACTTCGATGCAGACGGTACTGTCTTTTCCTTCATTTTGGGGGCAAACGGCAAGATCCTTATAGGTGGCATTTTCACCATCAAGAGCGGTGGCTGATTTTAGATGCTTGTACATTTCCTGTACAAATCATCAATTATTTTATTTGAGCGAGCTGTCTAGTAATAGGTGTAGTCTACGATTCTACCGGTCAGGTGATCTTGAAAAATCGCGAATCGGATTTTTTGTTAAGTCCCTTCCTTGTTTTAACAATCCCGGCGACAATATAATTATCCACGATTTCTCTAGGTAATGTTCAATCGTTATGTTGGGCTGATAATAGTGATTTTATCCCCCTATTTTCTCAATAGAAATAAAGTAATTTTGTTTCTTGCGTAATGCCTAATCGCTTCATATAAGTAAGTGTGAGCATCCGAAAGGTACCAATATGAAGCCTCCAAGGGGACAGCAACATCCCTTTGGGGCCATCCCCGTTCGATCACAATACCTAAAAAGTTTTTATCAACAAGAAAAAGGAGGGAGACACGATGCCGACCTATATTGGGTTATATAAATTGACAGACCAGGGGGTCAAGACTATCAAGGATGCACCTGCGCGGCTTGAAGCAGCCCTTAAGGGTGCTGAAAAAATGGGTGGTAAATCACTTGGCTTATACGTGGTGATGGGGGAATACGATTACGTGGCTATTGGTGAATTTCCCAGTGATGAGGTCGCTACAGCCTTCGCCTTGGGGATTAGCTCGTTGGGAAATGTCAGGACGACGACGCTGAAGGCGTTCACGAAGGAAGAGTTTGCAGCGATAGTGAAGAAATTGCCTTAGAGGTGATAGGAAGGGATGGCCATCCTACACTTAGTAGTTTGATTATATGCTAGTGAGCCTTTGACCTGCCCCGCAAAAGACGGTCCAGTTTTTATATTAGAATTTCTGCTAACGTTGGATCGTGATCAAGGGGGCAGGTCACTTTGTTCTTCCTCTAATGTTGATTTCCTAATTTAGCCTTTGCATACAAGATTTCGAATTGGCAATAAATAGAAACGGCTCTCACAGATGATAGGAACTCTCAAAATGACAGAATTCTAACCCTTGATATTGAACAGGTTCTGGGGCAGGTCTATTCCTAAGGTTGAATCAGCATCAGCCGGCTAGGGCAGCTTCGAAATGATCTCGTGAGCCGCCTTTTCTATGATGACTCTCTGTGTCACCGGCGTTTCACTTACTCTATCAATAGCGTAGTGTATTTCCTGAACGCCTTCCCATGCTATGGTGCCGTTCTGAGTGTTCCAAATTTGAAAGAAGAGCCTCAGGTCGGCATACTTTGTATTAATCATGCGGAGACCAAAGACGCCTAACCGATTATCCGATCCTTGAGAAAAAGCCATCAGTTTTATCTGCGCCACATACCTGGTCTTTGTTGCCGCGCCTACTTTTTGCAGGATATCACGATTGAAAAGCCCAGTGTCACGATAATCATCATACATGCGCTTGTAATCTTCCGAAAGTCCGGCCTGATTTATCGCATTAAGGGTTTCGGGAAGAGAGAGAGAACGAATAGAAGGGCGTTCTTTCTTTAGAACTTCCGCAAAGGTCAGGGCAACCTCCTGTTTTTCCTCTTCCTGGCCGGTTACGGTGGATGGTGTAATAAAGGCCACTCCATATGTAGGAAGGTCATCAGCCTTAAGTGAAATTGTGCGGTTCTGAGTTGTATCATGGACCTGAGGCACAAAACACGCACACAGCAAGATCAGGATACTTCCTAACATCAACCATCTACCTTTCATAAAATGCCTCCTGCACCAGGTGCTCCGTTTCCTGTCTCCCTGTATTCTATTGTTCCTTCACCTTGTTTTGCAAGATCAAAAGCAATTGTTCCGGTGTATTATTCGCGAGGATATCATTAAACTGACTTCGATAGTTCTCTACCAAGCTCACATTTTCTATAACGACATCGTATACTTTCCACGCTCCTCCAGTCAGGATGACTCTGTAGTCGATCGGAATCTCGCGTGAGGACGTGACGATTTTTGTCTGTACCTCGGCAAGATCTGCCGATATCAGGGGCTTTTTATTGAAAACGATCTTTTCATTTGTGTATGAAAGAATTCTGTCGATGTAGGCCTTCTCCAATATCTGTCGATATAGTTTTATAAACTCCTGGCGTTCGTCGGCAGTCAGTTTGTTCCAGTTCATCCCCAAAGATCGTTTGGAAAGTTCAATCTCATCGAACATGACTTTGTATATGGCCCTGAGCTTCTCCTTCTTGATCTCTTCGGCCGAGGGGCTCTTGAGTTTGGGGTTGCTCAGAACGTCGAGTACTTGGTTGATATTCGTCTGAATAGCGTCAAGAGGCGTGCCTGCGGACAATGCAACGGATGGAAATGCGAATACCGCGATTATTAATACTATAAAATATTTTTTCATTGTTTTTTTTCTTCAGCCTCGTTCCAGGCAGGGCCAAAATATTTCAACCATCCCATGAGAACCCATAACGCTGAGAGCCCATTTTGACCTCTCAGCTTCTTTTGTGATAGCCATAACAAGATGCGCTGTTGTTATGATAGTCTGTGATCGGACACGGTTCGAATGGAGCATGAAGAAAGTTTCTTACTAAGCAGCGCCAAGTTCACGCAAGGTGCGTAGATAGCTGACGACATCCTCCCGGCTAAGCATACCCTGGATTTGCCCGTCGGCCATCACGGGAAGTTGATTGACTCCATCTCGGTCCATCTCTTCCACAGCTTTCCATAGCTCCTCATCTGGCCGCAGCTTCTTCATCTGTTCAGCTGGTATCATGGCCTTGGTGGCTGTGATCTTTGGCCAATCGGAACGTGGAACCTCCTTGAGGTGATGCAAAGTCAACAAGCCGACAACTGCGTCGCCCTGTTTGACCACGAAACTCCGGCTACCGCTTGTCAAAATGTGGTCGTCCACCAGGCGTTGCAAAGTGATGTCGGGAGGAATGGCGGCATACTGCCGATTCATCGCTTGTGACACCTTATGGGCTGCCAGCATATCGTGGAGCCCAAGTTGCTGAACCTGTCCCCTCGCGGCGCTTTCCAGAAACCAGCCGATGAAGGCGATCCACATGCCATTGAAGATGTTGCCGGCAAATATTTGCCACACACCGAAGAAGATGAAGAGTAACGCGACGAATCGCCCCACGTTGGCGGCAATGAGAGTGGCCCGGCGCATGCTGTGAGTGGCACCCCAGACCATAGCCCGAAAGACGCCGCCGCCATCCAGGGGGAAGCCCGGGATGAGGTTGAACACGCCCAGCGCAACGTTGATATAGGCCAGATATTTGCACAGGGCGAGTAATGGGACAATACCGGCAAAGAAAGGCTCCATCAGGAGAAAGAGAACTGCTAAAACAAAACTGACAACAGGGCCAACAATGGCGATCCAGAATCCGGCGACGGCAGTGGGCGGTTCGGTGTCCATCAGCGATACGCCTCCGAAAATAAAGAGGGTGATGCTTCGCACCGTGATTTTGTAGTGCATCGCCATCACTGAATGTCCCAACTCGTGCAACAGCACGCTGACAAAAAGCATGATGGCTGTTGCCGCGCCCATGATCCAATACTGCGCTCTAGGCCAGTCGTTGAATTCGGCAGGGTAGTAGCCAACGGCCATGGTCCAGGTGATCAGTCCGAAAATCAAAAACCAGGAATAATCCAGTCCAATGGGGATACCCAGAATACGCCCCAATGGAATCGTATGGCGGTTCATTGTTTATCTCCTTTATCTTTTGGTTTATCCCATGCAAGCCCTATCCCACGACCTCAGCAAACCCTCGTTATGCTCTTGGAGGTATAAGTCCCCATCTCACCCTTTTCCGAGCCAAGGGAGAAGGACGATACCGATAAAGTCCTGAAGAGCATCTATATTTACCGGTCTATCCGTGTCGCCAAGAACATGGAAATGGGCGGTAGCGATTTTTGCGTAACACAATCAAACCAGCGACGGACATTACAAAACCAACGACTGCATAGACGACGCCTTCGAACACCTGAGAGAGGAGGAAAGGAGCTAATGCGAGATAGGCAAGTTCAGAAACCAGCATACGTTGCACGGTGAAGGCTAAGGAAAAGTAGAGCCCCGCTTTCATTCCCTCCTTTCCACTCGCGCCTCCAATGGCGTAACTGAACGTGATAGGCCAGGTATGCTCATCGGGAAGGATTCCATGGAGCAACCCGAGGGAGAAAGAATAGACTAAAGCTTCAAAAGGAGACACCGGCAGTCCTCAGGAACATTCCTTATTCGTCGTAGAGTGAATGCATCAACGTAATTGGAAGCCGCTGCCTTCTGTAAAAAAATGAATACTTCGGGAGCTGCCAATTGTTTCTATTTTTAATATAAATGATAATTTTTCAATATCAGGGGTTCACGTATTTTAGACGTCTAAATATATTAGTATAACTACGGGAAAGACATTCGGAGATTCAACGATACCGGACCTGGGTCGATATGATGGGGTTCGGCGGCCTTCGTTTGTTCATTTCATGTAACGTCAGAAATTTCGAACCCGGAATTAGGTATTTTCCCGATTGTCTGAAATATTACCTTGAATTAATTCAGGTGTGGAGTAAGATTAAACCGACCAATTAATAACCAAACCCCGATGAGGGCCGGCTATTAACAAATAATTTGAAAGAAGGTTAAAAATCAGAAAGAGGAGGTAATAGAGAAATGAGATCACATAAATTCTTTATGGCATTGAGGTATTTTAGACTATTCGCTTTGGTAATCGTAATCGTGTTTATTTCCGTGTCGCTTTCCGCCGCTGCAGAGGTAGCTTCCAAAGAATCGGTAGAGCAGAACTTTCAAAAGGCGCGGCAGGATTATCTGCAGAAAGATATGAAAGCCGCGGCCGATGAAGTTCGCAATGGCGCCGCCTACGTCAAAGCAGAGGCCTCTGCCACCAAGGGCAAAGCCAAGGAAGCTCTCATGACATCATACAGTGAACTTCAGAAGCTGTCCGGGGAACTGGAGAAAGGAACCGTCAAGTCCGTGAAGAAAATGGAGATGGCGTTTGCCCGTGCCTACAAGGCCCTCGCAATGAATTCGCATGTGAAGTCAACCGAGGCATGGTCGAAGAAGGAATCAAAGAAGGCTGGAGATTATCTTGAGGCAGCCGTTGGCGAGTTGGAAAAAGGCTTTGCCTGGGCTGGGCAGAAAGCGGAAGCTGGCACACAGAGGGTGATTAGTGAATCGAAGGAGCTATCCAAAAAGCTGAAGGAAGGCGCCAGCTCGGCCTCCGCAGAAGCTGAGAAGGCTCTGAAAGGCATGGGTGATCAGATCAAGACATTCGGTCAAAAAATCTCCTCAAAATAATACGGCGGGGATGGGGACGGGGGGTGCGGTAATATGATCCCCCGAAACGATTTGCATGTCGGAGCAATCACCGCCGAAAAAGCGCCCATTAAGATTTACGTTAGTTATGGACAATACGTCATGTGGCGCGGGGATTACTAACGATTTCAAATGGTAAGCATTAATTTCATAGAATTTTGATTCTAATGCTTTGTAGGTCCTTGTAATCAAGCATGAGGTAAATTTGATGGGGCTCCATTCTTTCAATCAGAAATCAATGACAATTTCTTTTGTCGGTACCATGCCTATTCCTGAGATGAACACGTTATTTTGGCGCCAGCATCTTATGAGCCCGCTATAGCCTTAATCACTTCCAGAAAACAGTCCATTTCCGCATCGGTTCCGATAGTAACCCGGATAAAGTTATCAATCTTAGGTTTATTGAAATACCGGACAAGAACACCTTTTTCTCTCAGCCGCTGGAACAGGAGACCTCCCGGGCATTGATCACTGCTAATAAAGATGAAATTTGCCTGCGAAGGAATCACCTTAAATCCCATTTCCGTAAGCCGGGCGGATACCCGTTCACGGCTCTTCATAATTTTAGATCTTGTTTTCTGAAAATAATCGTCATCTTTAATTGCTTCCCGGGCGCCGGCCAGGGCCAGGCGGTCAACCGTATATGAATTAATCGAATCTTTGACCCGAATTATTCCCTCAATCAGCTCTTCATTGCCCAAGACGTACCCTACCCGCAGTCCCGCAAGTGAATGTGATTTGGACAGAGTCTTGATAACCAGCAAATTCGGATAATCATTAATTAGCCCTACCGAAGATTGCCCGCCGAAGTCTACGTAGGCCTCATCAATGATGACGACACTATTTTCGTTCCGGCTGAGGATCGCTTCTATGGTTTTTTCGGAAACACCTTTTCCGGTGGGCGCATTGGGATTCGCAATAATAATCCCGCCATTGTCCTGACAGTATCCTTCCTCGGGAATATTAAATTCCTCATCCACAGGGATAAGCCTGTAGTTGATATTAAAGAAAGCGGCGTAAACGGGATAAAAGCTGTAGGTCACTTCAGCGAACAGAACAGGTTTGCCTACCGGTTCAAAGAAGGCCGGAAAGGAAAAGGCCAATAATTCGTCGGAACCGTTGCCAATAAAAACATTTTTTTCCCGGAGTCGGTAGTATCCGGCAATCGTTTCTCTCAGTTCCTCTACCATCGGGTCCGGATAGAGCCGCAAAGTTTCATCGGCCGCATTCTTAATTGCCTCGATCACCCGGGAAGAAGGAGGATAAGGATTCTCATTCGTGTTCAGTTTAATGTATCTCCGGTCTTTCGGTTGTTCCCCGGCGGTGTAGGGTTTGATATTTTTTACCTTATTACTCCAGTATCTGCTCATAAAAATCATCCACTTTCTTTGGGAAATCATTAATATATCCGGACACAAAATAGAAGATATTATCGGAAATTTCCATTCCTATTTTTACAGCAGGTATTGGTCGGGTATCTGGTGGTGAAATTAGGGATAAGCTATCGCTTCTTTTCGTCGGTAATTGTTAATTCTTATTTACACCGTCTTCAAGGACTGTAGGTGAACGAGAGTTCGGCCGTGCCTGAATTTTAATAAGATCAGTCTTAATGAATACCATGTGAAATATTGCATATCGGTTGAAAAGAAAGCCTTACTGTTTTCAATTAAAATTCGATGTGTGCTGTTAATCCCGCAATGAACATTCGGTACAGTCAGAAATTCCGCTCGGTAAGATTATCTTGAAAGATCAAATCAGTGGTCGGATTTTTGCTCAGTCATTCCTGTATGCGTGATTCCGGTTCCGAAGCTTCAAATAATCTATTTTCTATATCTGCTTCGCGGCCTGAATCATCCACCATCTCAGGTAGATATTCCACGTACTGCCGGTTGATTTCAGGATACGTGACATTCACGAGTAACGGTTTCACGTCGGCGGTTCTTCCATAAAAAAATCTGCCATAATGACGCATGAAGAACTGGCGTCTCTGCAAACTCAGTAACTGCTGGCTTGTTATCATCGGGACAGCGTCGCTCCGCATCATCAAGCCGGCATCAAATCGGAACGTCGGCTCAAACTGCCTGGCTTCAGGTGTCGCTTCTTCAATGTACCTTGCTGTTTCAGGGTGATTCACAAGCATATAGATCCACGTGTTGATATTATCCAGTATGCTTATCGCGCTCTCCTCGCCTATTTCATCCACTATCTGCGCTATGCTCTGCGTATAGATGTGCACCCACACATTGCCGCCGCCGCATTTGTTAAACAACTCCTGTATCCCTCTGTACATGACATTATGGGCTTCATCGATGTGCAGGCACAATGGTGGATTAAGCTTCTTGCCACTGGACAACCATCGGCCTATCAGACTCTGAATACTGCTCACGATAACCTTGCCGACAATATGGGCTGTCCGGCGAGCAAGCAAACTTCCCGTGTTGCAAAACAAAACAACACCCTGTTTACGCTCAATCCGTGAAAGGAATTCGTTCTCAAAGGCTTTGCCGATTATCTCACCGACATTGCCGGTTGTCAGGGCCCGCAATGTGGTCAACAGAGAAGAGCTCACTTTTGCAAAAAAATCCAGCGGAGCGGCAAGTATCTGGTTCAATTCTTCGGTCAAGTCCTTTGCCTTGTTGTACGCGACAAACTGATCACGAAAATCTTTCAGGCTGACGAAGTCCGCGCGCCTCCTGATTTCGTTAAAATTGATTTGGGGTCTCTTTTGGAATCTGTCGGATTGCAGTATCAGCCCTTGAACGATCGCCTGGGTAACGGAAGTGGCGATAGCGATGTAATAGTCTTCTTTAGATTTGATCCCGGATACGACATGATCGACAAGCTCATCCTGCATATACCAATGACTTAACGGATTAAGACGCATCGAACAATCGGGGAATATGGGGGTAAGCATCATCAGGTCGTCGAGTCTGCCGTACTCCATACACGTTTGAACAATTCGGCAACATAATTCCGTATCGCCTTTGGGATCGATTACGACGACATTATATCCTTTCGCGATGTCCTGACTGATAAGGTTTTCGATAAGCTTTGTCTTGCCTACACGGGTAGTACCGAAACAGCCTACGTGACCGGTCCTCATGTCATCATCAATGAGAATGTCGTTTGATGGTAGGTTATCATCCAGTTGGAAGACCTTAGTCGGCGGCAGTTCGCTTCCCTTGCCGACAATTGTCACTTTACTGTCTGAGCGTCTGCCAATATTATTTTTGTTTACTTCCTGCAATAATTCTAATGGGCTTTTCATCTTAACCCCACGGCTGATATGCTGGCAAGCTACGCGGACAATGTAATCGTCGGGACGGCGTTAAAAATAAAAGAAACCAGGCCCGAGGTGGTTCTCATGACTACCGATGTAAATATGCAGATTGCGGCTTAAAATGCGGGAATGTTATATAAGGAAAGTAAACTTTCAAAACGATCTTCATCATTAATTCCTTTATCCAGTGTGATAATATCATTCATTGTATCGGCGTGGTTTATCGGGCGTGTTTTATCACGTTATAATCCTTCCTCTTTCCATTTCGACAGGACGCTTTTCGATGCTGTCTTTGTTTCATTTTTCTTGAGTATGTTAATAATCGTTTTTAGCTCTTTTGTACGTTCGTGGCGCAGGGGTGATTTCAATTCCCGTGGATACGATGAACCTGAATACAAATCGAAAGAAAAGTCGAATCCGGTTATTTTCGATCCAATTTTATCCAATACCAAGGGGAACATATATCACGTGGATCGCGATCGGCATTAAGGACCTATTGGGGGTTCTTGATCCTTGAATGTATCCATTACCGTCTTGGGCAACTTTGATATCCCATAGTTATATTCATTTACCTGGCGAAAATCCTTTAATTGCCCGCTCGCATAGTCCCTTATCTTATCAGCCAGAAAGCCTTCCTTTGCCCGACCTGTCAAGTGCAGATTTTCTGCTTCACTAATATGGTCATTTATTTTACGGGTAATTTCATTTCTCACCAGATCTATATTTCTGGTATCTTGTGATACTCCTCCTACCTCAACCCTGCCTCCTATACCAATGTGGGCAGGACCGTCTTTTTTACCCCAATGGATTCCCGCATCAGCCCCGGCATCTCCCTTTGAGTATGTCTGATCTTGACCCGTCCTGCCGAGCACCGCGCTTTTTGCATAGCTATCCGCGTAAGCATTGATTATCTGATTTCGTTCTTCGATATTTTTTGCCGCAAGTATATGCCTGGAGACAATCAGACTGCCGTCCGACGTGAGTGCGGTGCCATATACATCGCCTCCAAATATTGTGCCTCTTGCAACTGTCGTTGTATCAATATCGAACATATCCTTCTTAACCCCTGCCTCTACTCTGGTTCCCGTCCTTATCTGATTCAATCTTTCGAATATACTGCTATGCACGTTCTTGTCCTGTAACTCTTCTCCAAAATTCCCCGATATGTAATTAACCTTGCCGGTTGCGGCATCCTGTGAGAAGTTACCGTAATAATGTCTTTTGAGATTATTATCCCATATTTCGGCGCGCCAGCCTGAGATCTGACCGCCCTTGTATTCTATTTCACCGCCGGTAACGCTGTATCTGTCATTAAGCCTCCAGGGAGACTCTTTATTCACCGTTCCGTGAGCCTTTTCCAAAGAAACTATGCCATCCGCACCGATTATCCTTTCGTGCGTCAAGCCGTCTTTCGTCCATTCCGTTGCTGTGCCTTTACCGTCCGTAGTGACCTTCGCTCGCAAGCCGTTGCCAATGTCAATGTTCTCACCATATGCGGACACTATGGATTTACCGTTCGTAAAACCAACAATGAGGTTCTGCCCTCCGTAAAACTGACCGTAACCCTGACTTGTCAGATAAGAGGCGTCTTTTTCAGAGAGGCGGGAGCCCTGTTTTTCCCAGTCAGCATAGCTTTCATAGCTGCCTCCGAACCTATTTCCCAACAGGTCGTTTACCGCGCTGAATCTCGCGTACTTTGCCGCCTGTTCAGCCGGAGCCATGGCCGTATATGCCATCATTCCTTTATTCATGTCGCCATCGAAATATTGATTGGCTATATTACTGACCGACTCTCCAACACTATTCGCTTCCCATGCGCCCCTGTTGGCATTTATCCTGCTTATTTCGGATTGCGCCATCATGGGGCTTTGATTCGTAGCCCTGGCATATTGTTCCACGCCAAATGTCTCGCCGTAACGTTTGCCCGCATCAATACTTGCTAACCTGGACGACGCTCCTTCCATACCGGAGCCAAGCGCATTATAAGTCAGCAGGCCGGCTCCCGTCTGAGCCATCTTTGTCATTGTCCTTTGCATCACATCGTGCGTGTAATCAAATTTATTCGCGTTGGCTATCGTAGGTATTGCGGTGCGCCAACTTTCGAGGGATGCGGCCTGTCCTTCAGGCGTGATTGCCTTTCTTGATGCCTCTGCCCCCTGGGTTTGCGCCATCCCGGCGACACCCATCATCATAGATGTCAAGGCGTAGCCGCCGAACTCAACAAAGATGGTAGTGATAAATAGGGCTAACGGAATACAAAAGGACAGCATATAACCAAACATGGCGATGGCTTTGGTCGTTGTGTCCGGTATCATCATCATGGCGGTATAACCGATGTTATGCTGCTGCACCAGTGTAAACTGGTTAAGCGATAAGGTTAACATCAAGGTATGCAGTACAGCGTCGCATACTCCCCAGCAGCAAAGGAAAATAAAAAACCCTATGATCATTTTTATTCCCCTGACGCCTAATCCGGTCGGGATAATTATGCACAGGATAGGCAGTAAGCTGACGACAATTGCAGTGAGCACGCCCCTCGCAACAGGCATCCATTGCGCCGCCGTCACCCCGGCCCCCACCATAGAGTTCATCATGTTGTAGGTCGACACCGCCGCCGTCGCGGAGATCGGGTTAAGATTCCTTACAGTGTAATCAAAGTCCTGCGCTATCTTGTTCTGTATGATAAAATTTGGTGTGCTGAGACCCGGATTTGCCAACAGAGTGGGTATATATTCATTCAGGATCGCCCCGCAGCTGGCCATTTGATTTGGGTCTGTACTGTCGAAGCCCTGTGACTGGCATATTGGCGGAAGAACGGTAGATGCATACGATCCTGCAAAAGACTGCAGGTCAGTCGAAATATTTGTCCATGCTGCATCGCACGTCATGATGGCACCGGCAGGATTGCTATTGGAATAATATACCGTCGGAATTGCCGGGTTACCCGCCTGGCTCCATATATCCGTAAGGTTACCCGCAGCGTTATTGATTTGGTCTATGGTTATGAGCGGATTTGGCTGTGAAAGCTCGAAGAAAAGGCAGTCTTTGTTATATTGGTCGAGGCTCTTGCTGAGGTTGCTTAATGCCGGCACTTCCTTTACTTCTTGATCGTACGCGGCCAGGAAAAGGTTTAAGCCCATCCCTTTGCCGCCATCGGCATACGGTATTAACGGACTTCCCGCTGTCGTTACTATGTCAACAACGTCCTTTTCTATGAGGGACATTGCATTTGCAATGAAAACGATACCGTTTGGAACGCCGGGATACTGTTTAAAGGTGTTCATCGTTTGATCATATACTGTCAGTGTTCCATATCCGCTGAAAATGAGCAGGAACAAAAGGAAGCCAAGGAGGAAGCGGGGCAGCCATGCATAGTAAGAGCCATGGCCTTTAGTGTACCAGCTATAGATGTTTGCGATGATAACTACTACTCCTGAGGTTAGAACCGCGATAGCGATAAGACCGCCGTAGCTGACGGCACTGAATATCAGTGTCATCATCTGCCAAGCAGGACCGACGATGTTAATCGTCCCATAGGTGTAATAATCGCCATCGTATCCAAATGCAGAGGAGGCAAACAGCAAAAGAAAGACGTTGGTAAGAAAAGAGACTGGGATTTTACGCATTTCTGGTTTTATATATATGCGTGATACAGGCAATAGCCGCGGCTAAGATTTCTGTTTCATTTCAAAAGACCTTCAATAAGAGGCATGTTCGCCCCCGTGACATATTTTCCATTGATCCACATTACCGGCGTGCCGTTTACGCCCACGTTGGAAGCCAATGCCATGTGCTCTGCCAGCCTGGATGCAGCTTTTTCATCGGATTTCATCTTATTTGCATCGGCCTTGTCCAGCGTTCCCGACATCACTTCATAATAAGCCTTCCCGGGATCCTTCTGACTCAGTATATACTTCGCTTTCATCTCTGAATTTGGATGGATCTGCGTAAGGGGATAAAAGAAAACATACTGAGTAATATCTTTCGCTGTCTTGAAATATTCGGACACTTTCCTGCAATACGGGCAATCCGGATCCGTGAAGAGGACCACCGTCTTCCGCCCGTTTCCTATTTTCACGGCTTTATCGAGTGGAATTTGTTCAAGCTTATTTGCCGCTATCTCGTTTCTTCTTTCGAGAGTCAGGTTTTTCCCATCCTTATTCAGTACCTCGCCGAAGATAAGAAGAACCGCGTTGGGATCGAAGTAAATGATATTCCCGCCGCCTTCAAGCTGGTAAAGGCCGCTTACGGGTGCCTTCCTGATATCGGAAACCTTAAAGTTGGGAAAAGTCTTCTTAAATATATCCATTGCCTCGGCATCGGACATGTCCTTCTGTGTCTTGCTAGTCGCAGCGATAACACACGTATAAGTCAGTAGCGCAGCCATAAAAATTATAAATGGAATCCCCAAAGTTCTTTTTTTCATGACAGGTTGTCTCCTTTATTTTAGTGCTCCGGTTTTCAGGATTGTTCTTGTGGCTCTGTTTTTTTAGAAGTTTCGATTTCAACGCGACGGTTGAGTTTCCTGTTTTTTGAAATGTAACCGTGCTTGCCTTCGCCCTTGATGCCCCCGATTTTTACACCATTTTGTTCAAGGTAGCCGGCGACTGCTTTGGCCCGCTCCATTGCCAGAAAATCATTCCTATCTTTGCTCCCGAGATCGCAGGTATAACCCTGTACCAACGCCGTATAGCCATCGCTGGTTGCCATCTTCAGGTGGGGCAGGAAGAGTTTGATCTGGTCCTTTTCACTGTCCGTCAACAGGTAATGATTTGCAGGGAAATATATGACTGCCTTACCGTATGGGTTCGACATCGTAGTCTGGGCCGCATTACTCCGCTTTGACGTTTTTGCTGTCCCCTCGACAAGTCCGGCAGTATTTTCACCTGGCGCCGGCATCGGCCTGGAAGAGGAAGGGCTCGAGGAGATCTTGGCAGTAGGGACCTGATGCCTTGCTTCTTCTGACATTCTTATGGCCAGCGGTACAATAAGCCGCTTCTCCGGCATGGGAAGGAAAGGCGGGATCTTCTCATTGCCTCCCGTGATAACATACATTTGTCCCTGAACAGCTTCAATGGCCGTACCGCCATATTCGTCCCTGCAAATACCAGGGGACACAGTCACCCGCGGCGTTCCACCCTCCTTGCCGGGAGTATTCTGCAGGTTTACCGTTGCCGTTACAGCGTTGATGGAACGGTTGTTTTCGATGACGCGGGCTTCTCCGGCAGAGGAAGGAACGTCAGGCGACATTGTGACCTCTGCCACGGGTGGCTTTCTGATTACGTCCAGCCAGGTGCACGCGGCCACGCATATTATGACCAGGGTTACGAGCGCGATCTTCGCAACAAATGAAAAAGAAGTATTGCGGGCAAGCTCTAAAAGTCTGCCTTCATATACCGGCATATCGCTTTTCTTCTTATCGGCCGCAGGATCCCAGCCGGAAAGAAAATTGACGGTCAGGCTCAAGCCTATCGTTGTGACATATACGCCGGCCATTATCCTTGCATGTTTTACATCCATAACAATGGCAACAGACTTCTTTTCTTTAAGCGTCTCTAACTGCTGAACGCTCAGCAGTCTATTTACCAGGCACTCAATTTCCTCTGTGCTCCATACGTCCGTCTCGCCGAAATGCGGAACACCGTTCTTACGGAAAGCCAATCGCAGCCCGCCGGTTATATGGATATCGGAATATCCCTTCCCGGCATTTTTAAGAATCAGATGGTTGAGCCGTTTAATCAACTCTTGAGCCTTATCAGTCCGGATACACATAGTCCTCATCCCTATCACATACCTGAAGTTGCTCGACCCGCAACAGATCTTCCAAACCTCATAGCTACCATGCTATTGAAGACGGCGGCCTTTTCCTGGTATTTACTCACTATATTTTCCATCATTGAGTACTCGGCATAAACTTGCAGTATCTGGTTTTTCATACTCACTTCCCAATTCTTTAATCGTTCCTGCATTTCTTTTGCGATGGAAGTCAGATTTGAGGGTGGTTTGCAGAAGTTTGGATTGGAACCAGTGCCGCCTTCCGCTTGCGCCGTCTCGGCATATTGGAGCATCTGGTAAAGAGTGCCATGAACGTCTTTGACAAATTTATACGCCATGGCTTTGGCCGTTATATCCGCAATTATGCCGATATATGTATTTACATCTTGCGTGGCGACACCTGATTTGAGCCATAACGCCAACGGCAGCGGGGTGTTGTCGATGAGATCCAACTGAGGCGGTTGCAGCGTGCTGCGGCCTGTCATGCTGTCGGCGATAGTCTGTATATTATTCGTAACCGTCTGTCTCAATGTGGTTGAGTCACTTGAGATTTGTGTGCATTGATCCGCCCATCCCGGTCCTCTGATCTGGCTCACTCCGTCAACTATATCGTCCAGCGAACTGTATGCACTGGAACAGGCTGGTATGGGTATTACCTGGCTCTGATCGGAAACCAGGTAGAAATCGCCGATTACGCCGCGCACCACAGCCGCAAGATCTGTAGATATACCTTGTTGTTTGGCAAGGTTGTCCAGAAAAGAACCTTTTGTCGTAAAGATAGCCTGGTAGTTCTGTGGACAGCCAGAGGTCAATATGCCCGTTCCCGCCGTAGGCGGAGTGTTTATGTTATCCGGGGTCGTTGCCGGAGAAACGCCCCAACTGCCGAGCATGCCGGTTACGTTATTGCCGACGCCCTGAGCAGCTCGGATATAACCTGTGTATGAATCATATATGCCTGAATCATTTTGGTAATCTGTCATCCTGTCGCTGAGGTCCTGGTCTGTTACGAAGGCATCGTCTATCTTGTCTGCAGCGTAAGACACTATCGCCTTACCCGCCTTGCAGCTGTCCAGCCCCGCCGAGTTTAATTGATTGGCAATAGCTTCCACCGATTTGAGAGTTTCCGAACATATGGGGCATAGAACTTTAAGCGCCATGTCAAAAGCCACTGTTGCAGCACTGGCTAAGATTCCCTGTAATTTTTGAACAAGGTATTGAAAATTCATCAGCGAGACACCGCCGCCAAAGAAATCAATACCGCCACATCCCATTTTAAGACTCGGAGGCGCGAAGCTGACCGGATAGACCATATTGACAGGTACACGGGCAGAAAAACTGCCTGCCGTCCAGTAACCGCGCTCCTGGCCATTATAATACGATGGGCCGACTGACGTTTTTTGCGCATACCATGTGTCAAGCCAACTGGCGTAGCTCAACACGGGCGTGAGCATTAAAGCGAATATCAAATAAGCAATGAAATAACGTGCAATGCTTCTGCCGTTAATCTTGATCAGCATGCTTATCACCCCCTATCTGTTTATATATTACTTCCAAGATGTTTTGATTTTTAAAGAAAAAGGGTTAAAATATGTGCGGGAAAGAGGGAAGGGGATCTATCCTAAATGATGATACGGATTTATGATCAACATGTCGGGCGACAGTTGCAGATTTCCTTTATGAACGCATTCCGAAACATAACAATGCAAAGCAGTAGGAGAGCCATAGACGATACCGTTGAATTGGTTACTGCTTATAACTTTCTCCTGACTCCTGCCAGCCCAGCCAAGCCACATCCGAGCAACAGCATGGTGGATGGCTCAGGAACGGAAGGCCCACCGCCATTCTTGCATTATGGCACTTTTTGTAAGGAATCCCGACAATTACGCTTTTTTACAAATTACGCGTGCAGAGATAGATATTGAGGCAACCTTTTTTGCTATTTTTTTGAACTAAAGATTTCCAAATGGTAAGCGTTACTATTCGTGGAATCTTCATTCTAATACTTTGGTAGGTAAAATCTTTTTTTCAATTTCTGCCTTTCATGCTATATTACAATCGGTAATGATTAAAATGTTTTTTCAGCTGTTCACCCAAAGAAGAGGATCGCAGGATAAAGGATCTTGCACGGGAAGAAAATGGATGGGGCTACGCTTCATATCTTTTGCCCTCTGTTCTGTCATTACGTTTTTTGTCGTCTCTGTTTCTAATGCGCAGATCAAGCATGTAGTGATCCAAATCAACGAAAACCAGAACTTTGCCGACGCATTCAATATGTCCAATGCACCCTATATGACAGGGCTTATCAAACAGCATGGTGCGATAGCAACGAATTTCTACGGGAATACCCATCCGTCCATTGGCAACTACTTCGAACTCCTGACAGGGCAGATTCTGACCAATGACTCTTCCAAAACACCTTCGAATTTTCCAATCTCGATCGATAATCTCATACGGCAAATCAACGCCGCAGGGTACACATGGAAGGCCTATTGCGAGAGCATTCCGAGTGTAGGGTATACCGGTGGCAATACCGGCAAGTATGCCGTTCGTCACTGTGCCATTCCCTATCTGACAGATGTACAGAACAATATGGCTCAACGGCAAAACCTGGTTGATTTCTCTCAGTTCACCAAAGATTTACAGAATAATCAATTGCCCACCTTCTCCTTCGTAATCCCGAACTTGATCAATGATGTTCATGATAGCAATATCCCAACGGGCGACAATTGGATCAAGAACAATATGGCCCAGTTGTTTAACGGCCCCACATTCTATAAGGATACGGTGTATATTTTCACATGGGACGAATCGGCACATGACAATAGACATGGCGGTGGACAAATTGAGACAGCCTTCTTGGGAGCTACCGTAAAACGAGGCTATTCGCAACAATCGAATACTTTGTACCAACACGCGAGCACAGGACGAACAATTCTATGGCTTTTGGGAATTACTCCTCCAGCGGATATGCATGATATAGTCACTGCGCCGATAATGAGGGAATTTTTTTACAAACAAACACCACACCCCCGCTCGTCTCCCAAGAAGTTAAGGATTCCATGAATTAAAATTCCCGCGATTAAAGGTAGGTGGAAGATGCAATAATAGCCACAGACCGACCATGGGAAAGTTATTTACATCTTTTCCCGCTGTGTACTTCCTTGCAAGGTTGTTTTTCTCAATTTGTTACTCTATGCAACATTTCAAATCATAATCAATAATGTTATTAACTCGATAAGTGTGATATGAAATACCAATTCTGTGAAAGGCCATGGTCAACGGATACATGGTTGAGATATTGCGGTACAGGCGGGAAACCGGACAGCAGACGGAGAAGGCAAACCTCAACCTGTGGTATCTGGAGAAACGGGTCTACTCGACTTAATTCAATAGCAATAATAAATGTGGTACAAACAATCTGCCCAGTTCAATAGACGCGATGAGGAGGATTAAAGTTTTATCATGCCTAAGGGAAATAGATGGGAATTCGGTACGGTTCTGAGATCGCTAATTGTGATAGCAGTGGCGGTGACGCTTAATATCGGTTTCTACGGCTGTGATAAAGAGAAGCCGACATTTTCGCAAAAAAGGGTGAAGATTGGTGTCATAATTCCTCTGACAGGCCCTGATTCCTCAACTGGTGAGGATATTAAAGCAGGCATCGAACTGGCGGTGGATGTCGTTAACGAGTCTTTTGATCTTCCCGTTCCACTGGCAAAGACAACTGGTCTGCGCTCCCATGGCAACGCAAAATTCGAGATTGTTTACAGGGATTCCAAAAGTGATCCCGAAGAGGCATTTAAGGAGGTTGAAAACCTTGTCAAGGAAGATAAAGTTATTGCCATTATGGGGGATTATAGAAGTAACGTAACAGCCCGGGCCGGCCAGCAGGCAGAAATTATGGGGATTCCTTTTCTGAATAGTTTATCTACATCACCTTTACTGACAAAGCAGGGGCTCAAATGGTTTTTCAGGGTCACGCCTGATGATGAAATATTTGCACAAAATTTTTTCACTTTTCTTTCTGATTTGTCAAAGCAAAGTAGAATAACGATTCCAAAACACATAATCCTGGTTTATGAAAACAAGCTATTCGGGACGAGCGTTTCTCATGCAGAGAAAAAATTAGCTGCAGGAAATGGCTATAGAATTGCGAGTGATGTTCCTTACAATCCTGAGACAGGCAATGTAGATGCGGAATTGAAACGTATAAGGAGTGCGTTGCCTGGCATCATATTACAAACCTCATATCTCAATGATGCCGTTCTTTTTATGAGAGGATATAAAAAAGGTAATATAAACGCCAAGGCCATTATTGCCATGAACGCGGGATTTATCAGCCCCGAGTTCATAAAGATATTAGGACCTGATGCAGAGTACGTGATGAGCCGGGAAGTATGGGCACATGATCTTGCGAAAAAGAAACCTTTAGCTGGAACGGTTAATGATCTTTTCAGCAAACGATTTAAAAGAGACATGGAAGGCAATTCTGCTCGCGCCTTTACAGGATTGATCGTTCTGGCAGATGCAATAAACCGGTCGGAATCCCTGAAGGCGGAAGATATAAGGAAATCCCTTTTGCAGACAGACATTAAAAGCGAAGAGATTATCATGCCCTGGGATGGAGTTAAGTTTGACCCTGCAACCGGACAAAACATTTTGGGAAAAGGGATCATCGTCCAGATTCAACAAGGTAAATATCATACCGTATGGCCATGGACGGCAGCCGCGAAGCCCGTTATATGGCCAATGCCATCCTGGTCAGAGAGAAGAAACGATTAGATGAAGAGACTTGCAGGACTTGCTGCTCCGTTCACAAACGGTGTATCCAAAAAGATCATTTCACTCCTATTCCTTTTTGGTGTCGCTCCGCTCATGATTTTAGCAACGGTATTCCTCGTTTTCTATATAGAGCGAGAGCTAATACATATCGAGGATATCCAGAAAGAAATCGTGGAAAGAATTTCTTCAGATATTTCCAGTTACGTTGAAGATCGTCTAAATGACCTTCGTCTTTTTGCTAACATTTCTAATTTGCGAAGTGTTGATAGAGAGAGAATGGATATGTTGACTTCCAGTCTGCTTGATATGGAAAAGGAAGTCGACGTAATTACGATAGCCGACTTGAAGGGTAACGTGATTAGTAAGATTTCCCGGTATTATTCTTTCGCTTCCTCTGAACTCGGTTCAATAATAAAAGACGAGTCTTTTTTGGCAGCGAGCGAAGGTAAAATACACATCAGTGAAATTGAATTTTCAAAATTTACTAATCTCCCTCAACTTTACATGACATTACCGATCCGAGATATTGCAACAAACAAAGTTACGGGAGTTCTTCAGGTTGCTGTAAACGTAGGGAGAATGTGGGAACTCGTATCGAGCTATCGTATAGGGGAAGAACGTTATGCCTACATTGTTGATCATGATGGTTATCTGATCATTCATAAGGACATAGCCACTGTGCTTCAGAAAAAAGATTTGAAACATATCCAGATAGTCAAAGATTTAATAAACGATAAAGCAGGTATTTTCAGTTACAGCGGGTTAACCGGTGATCGCGTCATTGGAGCGAGTGCTTCTATTCCGTTAGTGCATTGGGGTGTCATTGTGGAGGAACCAGTCAGATCAGCATACAAGGGGTTAATTGTTTTCTCCTTTGTGGTTATTCTTGCACTCTTATTGACGGTCTCTCTCGCCATTGCCATTGGCATGCGCTTCAGTTTTCGGTTTATCATCAATCCCATCAAGCGGCTCCAGGAGGGAGCTGAGGCCATTGCAAGCGGTGAATTTGATAAAAAGATCGTTGCAGAAGGCACTGATGAGATAGGGCAACTGGCACAATCATTCAATGTTATGACCGATAATCTCCAAACTACAACGGTTTCCCGGGACAGGCTTGTAGAGGAAATTGAGGAACGAAAAAAGGCTGAGGTTGCACTGCGTGAGACTGAGGAAAAATATCGAGATTTGGCATCCAGTGCGGATGCAATGTATCTCATAGACAGGGAATGCCGTTATCAGTTAATGAACGATGCTCACCTGCTTAGGCTTGGAGTATCGCTGGATCAAGTTAAAGGCCGATCCTATGGCGAATTCCATTCAGAAGAAGACCTGAAGCAGTTTGCTGAGATTATCGAAGCGGTGTTTAAAACAGGCAAATCTTTCCAAAAAGAGCAGCATGGTCAAACAGATGGCTCGTTTTTTCTCAGGACATTCAGTCCTGTCAAGAATTCGCAGGGAAACACTACTGCGGTAACAGTGATTTCAAAAGACATCACCGAGCTCAAATCGGCCGAGAAACGAATCGATGACGCCCTGCAATTCAACCAGACGATACTTGCGGCATCACCTGTGGGCATCTTGACATTCAATTCTTCCGGTCAATGCGTTTCGGCCAATGAAACTGCATCAAAGATCACGGGTGGCACCATCGAAGCACTCCTGGCACAGAACTTCCGCCAATTGGAATCGTGGAAAAGTGCAGGCATGATTGATGCTGCGGAAAATGCTCTTAAGACCGAGCAAGTCCAGGTTTTGGAGACACACATAGTCACTACCTTCGGCAAGGAGCTCTGGTTTGACTGCCGTTTTACACCCTTTCACCATGAAGGCGAGCTTCATCTACTTGTTCTCGTGTCCGACATAACCTGGCGCAAGCAGGCGGAGGAGGCGCTTCGGGAGAGTGAAAAGCGATACCGTGAATTGACCGACTTACTACCAATATCAATTTTTGAAATTGATGCCGCAGGCAGTCTTATCTCCTTTAATCGCACTGCCTTTGAAGTCTTCAGGTATAATCAAGAGGATTACAAAGAGGGTATGAATGCACTTCAGTTATTTCTACCCGAGGAATGGCAGAGAGTTGGAGAGAATATTGGTAAGGTACTCCAAGGGACACCAGTTCCCGGCCAGGAATATACCCTTCTCAGGAAAGATGGCAGCACGTTTATCGGGCTCGTATATGCCTCGCCCATAATTCGTGAGAATAAGCCCGTGGGGATAAGAGGAGCCATCATAGACATCACCGAACGCAAGCGTGTTGAAGAAGCTCTGAATGAGACGAATGAGACCCTTAGCGCAATAATCCAATCCTCACCGCTTGCTATCATATCGCTTGATCCTGAAGGGAACGTTACGAGATGGAATCCCGCTGCAGAAAAGATGTTTGGCTGGCTTGAAAGCGAAGTCTTGGGGCAGTTTCCTCCCTACGTTCCTGAGGATAAACGAGACGAGCATCTCAAACTTCGCGAGCGTGTGCTGCGGGGCGAAGGCTTCACCGATATTGAGACTCACCGCCGTAAGAAGGATGGCACTCCCATAGATATCAGCGTCTCGACAGCGCCACTGCGTGGTTATCAAGGTTGTGTGTACGGTATCATGAGCGTAAGCGTTGATATCACCGAGCGCAAACGTGACGAGAGCGAACGCAGACGATTGGAGGATCGTCTGCAGCGGGCCGAGAAGATGCAGGCCTTAGGGACTCTCGCAGGCGGAGTGGCCCATGATCTCAACAACGTTCTCGGCGTCCTGGTGGGGTATTCGGAGCTTCTTCTGCAAAACGTCCCCCAGGAGAGCCCTTTTCATAGACACGCGATGCAGATTTTCAAGGGCGGCCAGCGTGCGGCGGCAATCATCCAGGACTTGCTGACACTTACCCGGAGAGGCGTGCTGGTCTCGGAAACATTGAATCTGAACAGGATTATTTTGGATTTTATGCAGATGCCGGAGTTTGAGGCAATCAAATCCCATCACCCTGGCGTCCAGTTCAAAACATCCCTGGAGGCAGAGCTCCTGAATATCAAAGGCTCGTCTACACATCTAAATAAGACGGTGATGAATCTGCTTTCCAACGCCGCGGAGGCGATATCCGGGTCGGGAGAGGTGCTGATCAGGACCGAGAACCGTTACCTGGACAGGCCGATTCACGGGTATGACACCGCAAAGGAAGGGGAATATGCCGTGCTTACCGTATCAGACACGGGATCGGGAATATCACCTGCGGATCTCGGAAGGATATTCGAGCCTTTCTATACGAAGAAGGTGATGGGCAGAAGCGGCACTGGTCTCGGACTGGCAGTTGTATGGGGTACCGTGAAAGACCATGATGGGTACATTGATGTACAAAGCGCGGAGGGGAAGGGCAGTATCTTTACCCTTTATTTCCCCGTGACCAGGGAAGATCTAACCAAGGCTGAACAGGTTGTCCCTCAGAGTACATACATGGGCCGTGGCGAACACATTCTGGTTGTGGATGATGTGGAAGGTCAACGCCTTTTAGCATCAGCAATGCTGGATAGTCTGGGATACAAGGTGAGCTCTGTTGCCAGCGGTGAAGAGGCCATAGAGTTTGTGAAAAAACAGCCGGTGGACTTGCTCATCCTGGACATGATCATGGATCCAGGCATGGACGGACTTGATACCTACCGGAGTATCCTTGCAATTCGTCCCAAACGGAAGGCTATTATCGTGAGCGGTTATTCGGAGACGGATCGGGTGAAGGCCGCCCAGTCCCTTGGTGCGGGGACCTATGTGAGAAAGCCCTATGTCATTGAGAAACTGGGACTGGCCGTAAAGAAAGAGTTGGATAGAAAATAGATGATGGCATATTCAACAGTACGAACGGTTATCATTGATTCACAGTGATGCAACAAGGTGTAACGTTGTATGTGACATCACTGACCGCTCTGCTTCTTCCTTGTCTTGATTTTTCTCTTTGCCTTTTTATACTACATTACGAATTGGTAATCGATAAAATGGGAAATAAAAAAAGACAGGGTTAATTTAATGCCGCCTTTCGTTTAGAAAAATTATGTGGAATCTAATTACTGAATTTCCCCCTGAACTCCTGCCAATCTCATCAAACAAGCCCAGGAAGTAGCACCGTAGCAAGCCCTGAGGCGCCGTTAGGGAACACGTGGCGACGGCTATCCCGTACCCGGTTGAATTATTAGAAGTCATTGAAATCTTCTTCTCCCATGGGAATGGCCTTTGGTGGCTAGATTTTTTTATTTTCTTTGTATGCTATCGTTTCCGTGCCCCTTCTCTTCTTAGCTGTTACCGCCGCTACAACGCTGCGTATCCCTTTCCCTATCCGGGAGTCTTGGTGGTGGCTTTTATTTGTGTCGCCATTATTGCTTCCACCAATGATATTGACCAGTGTGGATGATATGTGTTTCATCTGTTCCGCCTGGGCATTCATCTCTTCAGATGTGGAGGCAGAATCGTCAGCGCTGGCGGCCGTTTGCTGCGTGACCTTGTTCATTTCCATCAAAGCCTTGTTTATCTGATCGATCCCATTGGACTGTTCTTGAGATGCTGACGCGATCTCGCCTACCAGTTGGCCAACCTTGGTTGCACTGACAGCCACCTCGGCAAAAGCCTCATTAGTCTTTGCTACCAGAACAGATCCATTATTTATCTTCTTTACGGTGTCTTCGATTAAGTTTGATGTGTTCTTTGCGGCATCATGTGCCCGTAGAGCCAGATTTCTCACCTCGTCAGCAACTACCGCAAAACCCGCTCCAGCCTCCCCTGCCCTGGCAGCCTCCACTGCTGCATTCAACGCTAGGAGATTGGTCTGAAAAGCGATCTCGTCAATGGTTTTCACAATTTTCGATGTCTCTTCACTGGCCGCGGTAATTTCCCTCATAGAGGTGGTAAGACCCCTCATAGAGTCGTTTGCCTTCTGGACCACTTGATCCGACTGCTTCATTAAGCTATCCGCCTGAACGGCATTCCCCGCATTCTGTTTCGTCATGGAAGACATCTCTTCAAGCGATGATGCTGTCTCTTCAATGGCCGAAGCTTGCTCGGATGCCCCGATGGCAAGAGAGTGGCTGGAAGCGGCAACCTGACCCGATGCTGAGCCAACCTGATGCGCTGATTCACTCATCTCCTCCACCGCTCTCTTGATTGGCGAAGAAATTCTTCTGGCAAAGAACGCGACAGCGACCGCCGTCAAAACAAGAGAAATAATACCAATTATCACGATGAAATTGCGGATCGAATGAGCTGGTCCCATCAGCTCGTCATAATTCTGCGTTACGGCAACATACCAATTTGCCAGCGGTACCGGAGCATAACCCGCGACCTTCCTTACTCCCTGAAAGGTGTAAGACTCATGACCAGTCTGACCCGCAATCATTCTGCCCGTTACATCCTTCATACCCACCTGCTCATGCAGATTCAAAGTAAGGATAAACTCCTTGTTGGGGTGGGAAATGATGATGCCGTCCTTGTTAATAACCCAGGCATATCCCGTCTTGCCCAATTTAACTGAATCGATTTTATCAGTAAGGAAACTTGTTTTGGGTGCCGTTCCGACAACTCCGACGAGTTCCTGCGATCTTGAATAGACCGGGGCGCCAAAGGTAAGGACAGGCAGAGAGCTTATTCTTGCTTTGACTACCGCCCCTGTACTGACCTTCCCTGCCAATGCCCCTTTTACATAATCGCGGTCAGAGAGGTCGATACCCTTGTATTTTCCGCCAACACCGTCTGCAAATACCTTCCCGTCGGGTCCAGCGATGAATATAACTTCGTACTCGTCCCCGCTTTCCTTTACGAGAGTTTCGAGATCTCTGATGGCCCCGTCTATCTCGGCCCCGGCGTCACTGCCTTTTGAGTGTGCCGACGCCGCGTCGATGATGCTCTCTCTTTGCGCCAACTGCGATACTATCTTCAACTCTTCCTGAACCGCCAGTTGGGACATGTTGGCAATTCCCTTGGCGATTTCCATTGACTGATTCAAGGCAACTGCTTCGAGCGCACCCGATGATTTTATAACGGCAAATATACCCACGACAACAAGAGGAACCAGAACAGCTATGAAACCTCCAGAAACCAATTTGAAAGCAAGCGTAGTTTTTTTCATGTGCCCTCCCTTATTATAAATCTCTTCTATACAAGTGACTGATATGATATCACTATTAGTTGCTATCGCCTATTTCCAAAGCCTTTTAGAAAGGAATATTATTAGCCATTTTCTTGACGCAGCAGCCTGATTTTTTGACGATTTTTTGTGTAATGTGAAGCGATTTCTCATTTACACGGACCGTTATGCAAGTAGTCTGCCACTCTATCAAAAAGCTTCTTTTAGGGCTGCGAACTTGCTTACTTTCCAGAATCATCAAATTTCAGCGTTGTTGACATATGGGGATATGTGGGTGCCGCGAATGATGGATCTCTTTCATATTGCAATTGTATCTTTCTCATGCGGTACGGGTCGAAAAATGTGAATGGTCGACAGCTTATTTCTTGTTCGCATAGGATCCGGCTGCCTTCCTCAAATGTTGTTATTCAATTTCCATCCAGCTGTTCAACTTTTAGCCTGTAATTATTGAGCCATTCAAAAGCAAATAAGGGAAAGGATCAGAGTGACCCTCCCCAAGGGAATGAAGCACGACGGCTGGTAAGGCACTTCCTTAAATAAATGAAAATCGTGATGACAAGATTCGGCGGTGGTTTCCTTCGATTTGATTCGCTCTACTGGAGATACCGGAAAAAAAGGAAGAGCAGCATGAAACGGCTGCTCTTCCCGATAAAAAGATATGTTTGGTATGAATTACTTGTAGTATCCGCTGATAAGGATTACGTCACCGACTTATTCCTTGGCGCTGAAAATATTCTTATCCGAGGATATCAGATAATTGTCTCATAAATTTCAGCTAAACCATCTCCAAAGCAGTGGCCATGGCTACACCGCCGCCCCCGCATATAGTTGCCAGGCCAAGGGTCTTCCCACGCCTTTTCATCTCGTGAATCAGAGTAACCATAATGCGGCATCCA
>JBKQQP010000041.1:0-14471 GCA_052144335.1 Syntrophales bacterium | reverse complement strand
AGATTGCGATCACAAAATGGACTGCGGTGTCGGCAAAAGAAATGGGGACAATACAATTTACGACTGGAATAAGTGTGTTCACCCAGATTTAAGAGAAAGAAATATTCGTGATGCCAATAAATGAACTCTATTAAACTGTGAAAGTCAGAACTTAACTTTACTGATAGTGTCAAGATTAGGAAGTGCTTCCTGTAAGTCATATACACATCATTTTTCTTTTCATTGTAGATTTCTAATGATAATCGTGTTATCCGAAAAGCACTGTAAATTGTAGTCTATATATAGTTCCCAACCCCTAAACCTTGCGTGAGGGTATCATGGACATGATTACTGAAACCCCCCGTTCTCATAATGAGAGCGGGTTAATTCATCATTCAAAGGGAGTGACGCGATGCAAAATTTCACTTTAGAGAATCCCACCAGGATCATTTTCGGCAAGGGGATGATTGCCCGCATAGGCAACGAAGTCAGACGTTTCGGTAAGAAAGTACTGCTTGTCTATGGTCAGGGAAGCATCAAAAAACACGGAATTTATGATCAAGTGAGCTCCTCTCTAAAGGAAGCTGACCTACCTGTCGTGGAGTTTCACGGCGTCAAAGCGAATCCTGTACTATCCCATGCCATTAAAGGAATAGAACTTGCCAGAAACGAAGGTGTCGATGTTGTTCTTGCCGTGGGGGGAGGCAGTGTGATTGATACGGCAAAGACGATCGCCGTTGGCGTAAAGGCAGATCCGGCAGACGAAATCTGGGAGTTTTTCACCTACAGGAAAAAAATACGAGGAGCCCTTCCCGTGTTGACGGTGGTAACTGTTTCCGCCAGCGCTTCGGAGATGAATCCCATAGCTGTAATTACAAAAGAAGAAGGGGCGCAAAAATTCAGCATCAACTCTCCTTTGATACAACCCAGGGCTTCAGTCCTAGATCCAACCGTGCTTTTTTCACTCACCGCTGAGTGCAGCGCTTACAACGCCGTAGACATAATCTCGCATCTGCTGGAAGCATATTTTAACAACACAGAACCGAAGAGCCCTCTTCAGGATAGACTTGTCGAAGGAATTATGAAAACGGTTATGGAAAGCACGGCGATCATCATGAAAGATCCGCAAAATTATAATGCCAGGGCTAATGTGATGTGGTCGGCAACGCTGGCCTTTAACGGATTGACCTCGGCAGGCATGGGATTGATAAGCCTGCCTGCCCACATGATCGAACACTCGCTCAGTGCCTTGTACGACATCGCACACGGAGCCGGGCTCAGTATAATATTTCCCGGCTGGATGAAGTATGCTATGCACAAGAGGCCAGCGAAATTTGCCCGGTTGGGAAGAGAGATTTTTGATATTCCGGAAACCGATGACCTGAAGGCGGCGGCTGAAGGGATCAATCAGTTAGAGCGCTGGTTTTCATCCATCGGTAGCCCCACATCACTGAAGGAGGCGGGCATACCCGAATCTGATATAGAGAGAATATCAGAAAACTCAGCAGCGCTGGCCAAGCTGTGGGGATTGAAAGATTACACCCGGGAGGTCATCGTAGAAATATTGCGTCTCAGCAAGGCATAAGGAACCACCAGGCAGTATATTTTTTTGACATGAGGAGGAAATCTGTATGAAGCGGTATGGAGATTTTATCACGTCCGAGGAAGATCTCGCTTTTCTGACGGTAATCCGGAAATATGTCGACAATGACATGATGCCGGTTCGTCTCAAGTTGGATGACGATTACTCCGTCTTTGAGAGAGTCTATGAGGGCCTGGTGAAGCTTGGTATTCAGAAGCGGGGGTTTTCTCCCGAATATGGAGGTCTGGGTATTAGATCCGCAACTACGGTCTGCGCCATTACTGAAGAATTATCCCGAGGGGACAGCGGCGTATCCCTTCATTCGCTTATCATACCATGGTGTCTGGCGGGAGCGATGGGCGCGCGCAACAAGGTCCTCATGGATAAATTCATTCCCATGTTCTGTGGGGACACGCCACGCTGCGGCTGTCTGGCTATTACCGAACCAGCCGGGGGCTGCAATATCGAAGATGCAGCAGAACATGGCCTCACCATCCGAACCAGAGCCAAACTGGACGGGAACAAATGGGTGATTAACGGCGAAAAGATGTGGCCGAGCGGCGCCAGCATTGCGGACCTCTACTGTGTAGTCTGCACAACCGATCCCAACCTGAAGGAAGAGGGCATGGCGCTCATCTATGTACCCAAGGACACCCCCGGGCTTTCCTTTGGCAAAGCGGAAGAAAAAATGGGTATGAAGGTGACGGACGTGAATACGGCCATCTACTTTGATAACGTGAGGGTACCCAAAGAATATAGAGCCGGGGGACCCGGCATTGACTGGCAGCTTTTCAGGGCTAACATAGGCTGGGGGCGACTGACGAGCGCTCCCATGACGCTGGGAAACGCCCAGGCCGTTTTGGAGATTGTTATAGAGTATACCAAGAATAGATTCTATGGGGGGAAGCCCGTCCGCAAGCATTCCCTGCAGGCCGCCATGATCGCAGATATGGCAATCGGCATCGAATCGGCGCGCGCCTTTTACCTCTCGGTGGCAGCCATGTTCAACAACCGAAAGAAATACGGAAATCCCGGTGAGGATTACCTGATGGCTCGCGCCAGTGCGGCGAAGGTGTACGCCTGTGATGTCACCGAGATGGTCTGTAACAGGGCTATGGAACTCATGGGTTCATACGGGTATGCCCGCGATTACCATGTGGAAAAATATCTCAGGGACAGCAAGATTATCCAGATCTGGCTCGGTGGCGGACAATTGGGAAGGCTGGACGTAGTCCAAAGCTACTACCCTTACGTATAGAGTCATAAATAGCATATATTTCTTATACGAGTAGCAATTGATATGGCACTGACCTGATTTCCTAAAACCGGTCCAATTTCTTGTGAAGGAATCGACCTCTTCCCAGAGAGTCAATTTCTTGCCGGGTATTTGAATTAAACCGTTTATTTTGGTATCATTTATTTCTTCCTGAAATCAAGCGTCACGCAATTTTGACTCCCACACTTTCTTTCAAACGGTAATCCTTGTTAAGTGGAGTATTGATTGCGAGTTACAAAATTCCCGCAGTTCTCGCATCTGTAATTTTTTTTATCTTGTTTCTATTTCGTGCTTGACGTATACATTTGTTCATCCTACAAACACCGCAAGTATGTATGATCCATTTATAAAGACCCAGTTGCAATAAAAAGGTGATGTTGAGCATGTCGCTGGATATCCGTACACTGTACATGGTTGTGGGGGTCACCTGTTTTATCGTCGCGGGTGCGTTTCTTTTCTTCCAGTCCCGCCAATTTCGGACTGACGGTGTGTGGGAATGGAGCGCAGGATACGCCTTTCAAGGCGGCTACTGGATCTTTATTGGTCTTCGCGGGCTTATCCCGGACTTTCTATCCATTATTGTCGCCAATACTTTTCTGGCAGCAAACTATTCCCTGCTCTATGCTGCCGTGCGGGAGTTCCAGCACCGATCTTACAGGCGGGCCATTCTCATTCTTCCGATCATCGTCACCTTCATCTTTATCACTTTTTTCTCGGCCTATATTGACAGTTTTTTTCTTCGCACTGTTTATGTCTCCCTGTTATCCGCTGTACAGATGGGTTCTATCGCCGCGATCCTTTTCCGTGGCGGATCCTTTCATCTCTATCGTTCCCAATGGTTGACAGGTTGTTTCTTTGTTGCGGGTGCCATGCTCTGGTCTGTCCGGTTCCTCGAGCGGTTTATTTATCAGACCCAGTTCTGGGGACCATCCATTGTCCTGACGGCGCTTCTCATGCTAGGGTTTGGGATCGTGGTCCTCACCAGCTTTGGATTTATGCTCATGATACGGGAACGGGCCGGGAAAGCGCTGAGGGAAGGCGAGGAGCGATACCGGTTCCTTGTCCAGAACGCGCCCACGGGCATCTGCGAACTCGATTACACCACGGGGCGTTTCCTGGAAGTCAACGACGTGATGTGCTTGATGCTCGGCTATACGCGCGACGAGTTCCTGGCCATGACCGCCTTCGACATTCTTGATGATGATGGAAGGGCCCTTTTCGCATCACGTATTCGACTCGGTCGGTCCGGAGAGCAGCCCGACGAGGCCATCGAGTATCGGGTGTGGACGAAGGACGGCCGCTTCATGTGGGTTCTTGTGAACCTTAGGTTCCACTGGATCGACGGCAAGGTCACTAAGGCGATGGCAGTAGCCCACGACATCACCGAACGCAAGAAAGCGGAGCAAGCCCTTGTGGAACGTACGGCGAAGCTGGAAGAAATCAACAAGGAACTGGAGAGCTTCAGCTACTCCGTCTCCCACGACCTGCGCGCCCCGCTGCGTGCCATCGACGGTTATGCACGGTTGATCCTCAAGAGGCAGGGGGATAAGTTTGACGCAGACACCCTCGATAAATTTAACGTGATCAGGTCAAGCACGCACCTGATGGGACAGCTCATCGATGACCTCTTGACCTTCTCCCGCCTGGGGAGGAAAGAGATCTCTTTAGCGCTTCTGGACATGGATTTGCTCATGAAGGATGCATGGAAGGAAGTGCATACGAGCGAACCTGAGAGGAAGATAAAGCTTACAGTGGAGAGCATGCCTCCGTGCTACGGAGACAGGGCTCTCATCAAGCAGGTATTGATCAACCTCCTTTCCAACGCTGACAAATTCACAAAGTACAAAGATGCCGCCAAGATCGTTGTGGGAGGCCACACCGATGGAAATGAAAGCGTGTATTATGTAAAGGACAACGGTGTCGGCTTCGACATGGCCTATTACGACAAACTCTTCGGCGTCTTTCAGAGACTTCACAGCACGGAACAGTTCGAAGGGACCGGCGTCGGCCTGGCAACCGTCCAGCGCATCATACGGAGGCACAATGGGCGTGTATGGGCGGAAGGAAAAGTGGATGAGGGAGCCACATTCTATTTTTCGCTGCCTTCATCACACACGCACAATGGATGGGTGACAGCTCTCTGATTGAACAGAAAAGACCATAAACCTTTCTCCCTATAATCATCAATTCCTAATCTCAATAGGATCTATTGATAAGTAGGTGTAGTCCACACTTCTACCGTTTGAGCGAAGTTGAAAAATCGCAAATTGAATTTTTTGTTAAGTCCTTCCTGTAATCAATCGTAGCGTAATTTTTGTGGACACTGAACCTTTCAGATGGTATTCAATATTAACTTCTGATTTGTGCGGCCTTTACTGAGGACTATCAATTAGGCAACTCCCGTTACTCGCTACCTCTCCATCCTCAACAGATCATCTAACCAAAGGAATAATACAATGAAAGATCAATCCAAGACAAAACAGGCACTGATTCAGGAACTAGCTTCTCTGAGACAGAGAATCCAGGAACTTGAGTATTCTGAATCAGAGCGTAAGCGTGCGAAAGATGCGCTACGGGAAAGTGAGGAGAAATACCGGGCGATCATCGAAAATATGCAAGAGGGCTACAATGAAGTGGATCTCAAAGGCAACTTTACGTTCTTCAACGAGTCGACGTGCAAGATATTGGGCTATGAAAAAGAAGGTCTGCTGGGGATGAATAACCGCCAATATGCAGATGAAGAAAATGCCCGCAAAGTCTATCAAGTCTACAACCGGGTCTATAGAACCGGCGAACCGGTAAAGAACTTTGAGTGGCAGATTATCCGGAAGGACGGTGATCGCAGAGATGTCGAAGTTTCCATATTACTCGTCAGGGACGCGGGGGGTCATCCGACCGGATTCCGGGGTATCGTGCGTGACACCACCGAGCGCAAGAGGGCAGATAACGAGTTGCGTAGCGCATATGAGCAGCTCAGAGCGGCAGATGAGCAAATGCAAGCGCAATATAAGAGCCTCGCAGAGAGTGAGCGATCGTTGCGTGAAAGTGAGGAGAGGTTTAAGACATTATTTGAGAAATCCACGGATGCCCAGATTCTATTAGACCATGAGGGGAAGATGGTCGATTGTAACGATGCTCATGTTAAACTACTTGGCTTGCAGGGAAAGTCTGAAATCCTTGGTCATACACCTGTTGATTTTGCGCCCGAATTTCAGTTCAATGGAACACCGTCATCAGAGATGGGTAAAAAAATTCGGACCACTACACTTGAAAAAAGGTCAGTAAGATTCGAATGGTTGCACGAAAAACATGATCCGGCCCATACCCCTATTGTGACGGAGTTGTCGTGCACCTTAATCCATATTGCCAACCGCCCAATGATACATGTCGTAATACAAGACATCACTGCACGCAAGCAGGCAGAGGAGGCTCTGCGGGAAAATGAAAAAAAATACCGAACAATGATTGAAACCACCGGGACAGGCTTCGTCATTATTGATCAGGATGGTTTAGTGCTTGATGCAAATCAAGAATATGTGCGTCTCACCGGACACCATAATTTGAGTGAAATAGTCGGCAGAAGCGTCATGGAATGGACGGCCGATTACGAAAAAGAAAAAAATGTAGCGGCCGTCGAGGAATGCCTTAAGAAAGGATATATAAGAAACCTGGAAATTGACTATGTGGATTCAAAGGCCAGTATCACCCCCATTGAGATCAATGCAACATGCATCGAATCAGGGGGGAAGGCCCAGATCCTAACACTATGCCGTGATATCACCGACCGCAAGCAGGCGGAGAAGACTTTGCAGAGATCGGAGGAGAAGTTCTTTAAGATATTCCAGGCTAGCCCCAATTTAATGGCAATCAGGTCTTTAAAAGATGGACGTTTTATTGACGTTAATGACGCCTATATTGATGTCACGGGCTATAGTCGAGAAGAGTTACTTGGTGCGGATTCAGGAACACTGGGTATTACCTATTCCGAAAATGTTGAAAGAGCCAGAGAGATAATCAACAAGCAAGGCTTCATTCGGAACTGGGAAGGTAAATTCAAGACGAAGGCAGGTGACGTTCGCACAGGGTTGTTTTCTGCAGTGGTCACTGAGATTGAAGATGAACCGTGCCTCCTTTCGGCTCTTCAGGATATCACCGAACGCAAGCAGGCAGAGGAAGCTATCCTTCAAGCCAAGGAGGAATGGGAGAGAACCTTCTACGCAGTGCCTGATCTCATTGCCATACTCGACACAGAGTACCGGATTGTCCGCGCTAACAGGGCTATGGCAAGCCGGTTGGGCATGACGCCTGAAGAATGTGTTGGACTGACATGCTATCGCACTATCCATGGAATGACCGAACCACCGGTGTTTTGCCCACACAGGACCTTGCTGGAGGATGGATCGGAGCACTCTGTGGAGGTCCATGAAGATCGCTTGGGTGGTGATTACTTCGTAAGCGTTTCGCCACTGTATGATCCAAGGGGGAAACTCATGGGAAGCATCCATGTCGCCCGTGATATCACCAATAGCAAGAAGGCAGAAGAGGCATTGCGGGAAAGCGAGAAGAACTATCGCAACATCTTTGAAAATGCCGTGATGGGCATTTTCCATACCACTCCCGAGGGCCGCTACCTGAGGGCAAACCCCGCCGGAGCCCGAATGTACGGTTATGAATCCGCCGAAGACATAATTCAATCTGTAACAGACATGTCCCAGCAGATATACGCCAACCCGGAAGACAGGGCGAAGTTAAAGGAGATAATGGAAAGGACGGGTCGCATTGAGGGTTTTGAATCGGAGCACTACCGTAAAGACGGAAGCAAGATTTGGACAGTCTTAAGTTCGCGGGCGGTGCGAGATAACGCGGGTAGAACGCTATATTACGAAACAACTATAGAAGACGTCACTGAGCGGAAGAAGATGGAGGGAAAATTACTGGCAGAAGGGGAAAGGCTAGCTTCTATCCTTGATGGTACTCCTGTCCCTGCTTTCGTAATCGATCGAGGCCGAAATGTGATTCTCTGGAACAAAAGCAATGAGACGTATACCGGAAGAACAAGAGAGGAAATGTTGGGGAAACGGTTGGATCTCAGTTTCCTCCACAAAGGTAAGGCCCGTCCGACACTAGCTGCGTTGATGCTTGAGATGACGGATGACCAGATTATAAAGAGATTCGCTCACAAAGGGGCAAGAAGTAGTGAAATTCTCGCTGGAGCCCTGGAAGTTGTTGGAAATATATGGCTCCGTGGTGAAGAACGGATAATGTCTATACAGGCTAGAAGGATATACGGAACCAAAGGTGAGATTATAGGTGTTATCCAAACAGGACAGGACATCACTGAGCGCATTCGTTTAGAGGCCCAATTCCGTCAAGCCCAGAAGATGGAAGCCATTGGAACGCTTGCGGGAGGTATTGCTCACGACTTTAACAACATCCTCAGCGCTATCCTAGGCTACAGCGATATGGCTCTTACCGACCGTAAAGCGGACGACCCTCACCGGCATTATCTTGAGCAGATTTACAAGGCCGGCGAGCGGGCAAGGGACCTGGTTAAACAGATACTCACCTTCAGCCGTCAACAGGAGCAGGAAAAGAAACCTGTTCTAATTGTACCCATCATCAAGGAAGGGATCAAGCTACTCAGGTCGTCACTACCAACTACCGTCAAGATTAGTCAAAATATTAAAGACACATCGATAATGGTTCTTGCTGATCCCACGCAGATCCATCAGGTATTGATGAATCTATGCACCAATGCCGCCCATGCGATGCGTGAGAAAGGCGGCACGCTGAACATTCAATTGGTTCGCGAAGTTATAGATTCCGTTGGCACATCACAGCCACTCAATTTCACCGCAGGTAACTATGCTAAATTGACCGTTAGTGATACCGGACATGGGATTGATTCATCCATTATAGATCGTATTTTTGATCCTTTTTTTACCACCAAAGGGCCTCAGGAGGGAACCGGTCTGGGTCTTTCTGTAGTGTATGGGATTGTCAGGCACCATGGCGGAACTATTGACGTATCCAGTGAACCTGGCAGGGGAACAACTGTAACAGTGTATTTTCCTCTGATTCAGGCAGAAAAGCCAATAGAGGAGAGGATGCCTGAAGCAATTCCGGGAGGCAGTGAGCGCATACTCTTCATTGATGATGAAGCAATGCTTGTTGAATTGGGGAGCACGATGCTGACCTCCCTTGGGTACCAAGTTACGCCCAGGACGAGCAGCATTGAGGCGCTGGAGGCATTTCGTGCCAACCCATATGGATTTGACATGGTTATCACGGACATGACCATGCCGAATATTAGAGGAGATGATCTCGCAAAGGAATTGTTGAAAATCAGACCGGGCATCCCAATTATTATCTGCACAGGCTTCAGTGAGATGATCTCTGAAGACAAGGCAAAGAATATTGGCATACACGAGTTTATAATGAAGCCCATCATTAAAAATCAGATTGCCCGAGCAATCAAGCAAGCACTCGATTATAAGGAATGACGGGAGACATTTTCAGTGGCAAATGTATTAATCATTGACGATGACCGGCTCAATTCTGAAACATTGCACGATATGATCAGCGATATGGGGCACGATATTATCTGTGCCTACACGGCCGAAGAGGGTCTTAAGGTAGCTTTATCTCATAGTTTTGATGTTGTTTTTCTGGATATACACCTCCCTGACGGCAACGGACTGATCTTATTGCCAGATATCCATGCAGCACCTTCAGCCCCCGAAGTGATCATCATCACCGGGTACGGCAGCCCCGATGGAGCTGAGCTTGCAATAAAAAACGGTGCGTGGGATTTTATTGAAAAACCTTTGGTCAAGAAACTGATAGAGCTTCCCTTGCTACGCGCCCTTCAGTACAGGGAGGCAAAAGAGGAGAAAAAAGCACCCCTGGTAATGAAGCGCGAGGGCATCATCGGAAGCAGCGCAGCAATGGAAACCTGCATGGAACTAGTCGCCCGAGCGGCTGCCAGCGATGCCAGCGTCCTAATCACGGGTGAGACAGGAACAGGCAAGGAACTCTTTGCCCAGGCTATCCATAACAACAGTCAACGGGCAGGTATGGCTTTTATTACCGTGGATTGTACATCCCTTCCTCCTACCATCATCGAAAGCATCCTCTTCGGCCACGAAAAAGGCGCATTTACTGGGGCAGACAGATCCCGCGAGGGTCTGATCAAACAGGCCGACGGTGGTAGTCTTTTCCTCGATGAAGTGGGCGATCTCCCGCTTTCCGCCCAGAAGGCCTTCCTTCGGGTATTGCAGGAACATCGCCTGCGCCCCCTGGGAGCCAAACGGGAAGTTAAAAGTGAATTCAGGGTGATTGCCGCGACGAACCGGGATCTTAATAAAATGATTCAGGAGGGAAAATTCAGAGAAGATCTCCTCTTCCGCCTGCGAGCTCTCATCATCGACTTGCCGCCGCTACGAGAGCGTAGCGAGGACATCAAGGAACTCATCTTTTACTATGTTAACAAAATCTGTATGCGTCATGGTACAGAGATGAAAGGTTTCTCGCCCGAATTTGTTGAAACCCTCTGCGCCTATGACTGGCCCGGGAATATTCGGGAATTGGTCAATGCCCTGGAGAGTTCTCTTGCAGCAGCACTCCACGAATCTATCCTGTATCCTAAACACCTGCCCACGCACATCCGCGTCCATTTGGCCCGAACAGCCGTACAAAGAAAGAAAAGCACCACCACACCTCCCGCAGCAACGTGCACACTGAAGGAACGCCGGGAATCCGTTTACGCCAGGGAAGAACGTCAGTATCTCCAGGAACTGATGAATATGACGGGTGGGCATATCAGGGAGTCCTGTGAGATATCGGGTCTACAAAGGGCGAGGCTGTACCAACTTATGAAAAAGCATGGGATTAAAATACCTGATTAACTTAACCCGTCTCTTCCAAACATCTTTCTAAAAAAAACAGACAAATTCCATTTTATTCAGACCGAATCTGATATTATTAGATAAATCATCCCTTCTGTTTAATCCTTAAACTATCTAAACACCCGTAATTATTGTTAATGTATCCATGCAACGCTACTGGCATGGTTGTTGCCCTCTATCACGTCTGAAAGCTAATGATTTTCGTTGATGCGATTCGAGGAGAGGATAATGATCATATTTTTCTCAACATCATGCGGAGAAGTAGAGGAACGACTTCTTCGGGTTATCAAAACCGTAGTTAAGGCGAGGAATTTAAAGATTTACCGGACAATCGATTCTCTTTCAAGCGAACTTCGTCGGCCACGGAACCACGGCGATATTGCTATTCTTCTTGCATCCAGCAAGGTGGAACTTCAGTATCTCAATCTCAATTCCCTGCGGAATCTTCTGTCGGATTTGAAAATAATTGTCATACTGCCAGACAGTAATCCCGACACCGTAGCAAGAGCGCATATACTGAGGCCAAGATTCTTGAGTTATTGCGATAGTGATTTTAAGGATGTCGCAGCTGTACTAAGCCGGATGATCGAAAATATGGAAACAGATAAGAAGATAATTATGACGTCCAAGCCGAAACGTAGAGGAAACGGTCGTCGTGCTGTTAACGACTTGCCGCGTCATGGATAGGGTGGATGGCAATGTTCAGATACTCCTTACTATTACCGTGGTTCACGGCTTAGAAGAAGTTCTTGTTTTAAGGAAAAAAAACGTAAATCGTTTATCAATAATACTTTTTTAGGAGGACAAGATACATGAAGAAAAGGACGCTTAGTTTTAAATTGGTTTCGGGAGGGATTATTGCAGTACTGATTCCGCTCCTCGTCGTGGGGATATTCGCCGCGTTGAAGTCATCAGATGCACTGGAGGCAGCCGCAAAAGACCGTGCCATGAAAGGCGCGCACAACCTTGCTGATATGGTACAGGAAGTACTCGCGGTAGAACTCAAGGTTGCCAGTGAACTCGCTATGAGCAGTGACACGATAAATGCTGCTGCTAATGGCAACGTGGAAGCAATGAACAAAAGGCTTACCGATGACATGGCAAAAATCGGGAAAGATTATGAGGCGATTCTGGTAACCGATGCAAACGGCGCCGTTGTCTCTGACGGCAGCAATGGTGAATGGAAAGGCATATCTCTTGCGGACCGCGAGTACTTCCAAAGGGTCAAGAACGGACAAGCAAATGTGGGAGCCGTGGTCAAATCAAAAAAATCAGGTAATCCCGTTGCCACCGTCTCTGCGCCAATCATGAAAGACAAAACATTTGTCGGTGCAGTGGTCATCGTACTTAAGATCGACTATCTCTCTGAAAAAGTGACATCGAAAGTGGGACAGACAGGATACGGATTTATGACTGACCAGAAGGGGCTGGTCATCGCCCATCCCAATAAGGAATTAATCCTTGAGCTGGATCTCTCCAAAGAAGCAGGTATGCATGAGATTATGAGTAAAATGCTGGCAAAGCAGATTGGAGCTGAAACTTATGTTTTTAAAGACGTCAAGAAGGTGGCAGGATTTGCCCCGGTGGAACTCACCGGGTGGTGTGTCGGTCTGACTCAGAACGCCGATGAGTTTCTGGCATCGGCCCATTCGATACGCAATTTCATTGCCATAACGGGTATAATATTTCTCGTTCTTACCGGCATAGCCGTCGCGTTTTTTGCCAGGAGCATTTCTTCGCCAATCAAGGGCTCCGTGGATGAGATGGGCGAAGCTGCCCATCAGGTTGCCGCCGCATCAAGTCAGGTTGCTTCTGCAAGCCAGAGCCTCGCGGAGGGCGCATCAGAACAGGCTTCAGCCATAGAGGAGACTTCGTCTTCACTTGAGGAAATGTCTGCTATGACAAAACAAAACGCGGGGAATGCCTCCCAGGCAGATATCCTTATGAAACAGGCAAACCAGGTGGTCCAGAAGGCAAATGACTCTATGCAAAGTCTGACCGGCTCCATGAAAGAAATTATCACAGCAAGTGAGGAGACATCAAAGATCATAAAGACCATTGATGAAATTGCTTTCCAGACCAATCTACTGGCGTTGAATGCCGCCGTGGAAGCAGCCCGGGCGGGAGAGGCGGGAGCCGGCTTCGCGGTAGTGGCTGAAGAGGTTAGAAATCTGGCCATGCGAGCGGCGGATGCTGCAAAAAACACCTCCGCCTTGATCGAAGGTACGGTGAAGAAGATAAAAGACGGCTCTAACCTGGTAACAAAGACAAATGAGGCATTCGCCGAGGTAGCTGTCAGTTCATCGAAGGTGGGCGAACTGGTCGGCGAGATCGCGGCGGCATCACAAGAACAGGCCCAGGGAATAGATCAGATCAACAAGGCTGTGGCGGAAATGGATAAGGTGACGCAACAGACGGCTGCCAATGCCGAAGAGTCTGCCTCCGCTTCCGAGGAGATGAATGCCCAGGCGGAACAGATGAAACACATATCCTCAACACTGCTCAATATCATCGGCGGAAGTGCAAATGGTGCAGGGAATGGTAACCAGGTGGATGTTAGGATGAAAAAGGGATTACGCGGAGCTTTAGCGGCAGTAACTGCCAGAAAAATGAAAGGCAAAGATGCAGTGTCTTATAAAAAAGGAAAAGAAGTCCGCCCTGACAGAATGATCCCGCTGGAAGAAGGCGAATTCAAGGACTTCTAATTGTAGACTTTATGTAGAGAAGATGGAGGGCATCCTCCCTCCATCAAAATTTCATAATCCCTATCAATGCTGAGAGGCGATAGGTTTTATCAATACTAATATCCGTAGAATCAAGTACTGTATCAGTGGAGGATACGAAATAATGACAGAATTAACAAAAACAACGGACCGGTTAAAGGTCATGACTGACCGGGAGGGAAAGTATCTAACCTTTTCTCTATCGGAAGAGGAATACGGAATTGGTATCCTGAAGGTCAAGGAAATTATCGGGATGATGTCAATCACGAAGATGCCCCAGGTGCCAGCATATGTCAAGGGCGTTATTAATCTGCGGGGAAAAGTCATTCCCGTGGTAGACCTCCGGCTTAAGTTCGGTCTGGAAGAAATGGAATACACGGATAGGACCTGTATCATCGTTATGGAAATCAAGTCGAATACAGGCAGTGTCCTGATGGGCATCGTGGTGGACTCTGTATCGGAAGTATTAAATATCAAAGCCGCCGATATCGAGGACACGCCGACCTTCGGAGTTGCTTTGAGGACAGATTTCATTCTCGGTATGGCAAAGGCAGGAGGCGGAGTCAAGATCCTGCTCGATATCGACAAAGTGGTGAGCGACCAGGAGACGGCAATTATTTGTGAGGCAGCATAAGGTCACCAACCAGTTTATATATTTACTCCATAATAGAGAGATAACCTCTGACAACTGAAACCGGAAAGGCAGATCTTTATATGACCCAAGGGTGAACATCTGGCTGCAGTGTCGGGGAAGGGTTGGGATATCCTCCTTTTCAATCCTTCCCGATATCGATTTTTTAGGATGTTTGATGGCTCGAATAAGCACTGGTTGTTACAAGTGGTAATCCACACTCCAATTCCAACATGAAAATGCTTGATAAGTAGGTGCTATCCGTAACAAAAATGATGATTGAAACTTAAGGTTATCAGGTTCATCATCTATCTGTATTTCCTGTTGAATTAGAGGAAAGGAGATAGCGATGGACCAGATGACCACAGAAAAC
>JBKQQP010000040.1:0-89263 GCA_052144335.1 Syntrophales bacterium | reverse complement strand
ACCTTTACGAAGGCCATTGAACTTCAAAAACAAAGAAAGATCTTTTACTTTTGCCGGGCGAGGGTCCTTGAGAAAATGGGCGACTACCAAAAGGCCAAGGGAGACATAGACAGGCTCATTGAACTGAGCCCCCGGGACGAGACTCTATACCTCAAGCGCGCCTCTCTCGAGGATAAGATGGGAGATCTTGATCAGGCGCTCGCGGATTCCACAAAGGCTGTCGAAATCAACACGGGATCATCCGAGGCTTACTATCAGCGGGGCAGAATGTATGAAAAAAGCGGCAAACTTCCCCTTGCGATCAATGATTATCATCGTGCAATCGAAAAGAGTGAGAAAAACCAGCAGGCCAAAGCAAGCCTTGCCCAAGCTTACCAGAAACTGGGAAACAAGGAAACTCCCATGGATTACTATAACAGCCTCATCGCACATGATCCAAAACAGATGAGTGCCTATTACGGCCGCGGCGTGGCGGAGTGGGCGGCCGGCCATTATGAGAAGGCCATCAAGGACTACGACACCGCTCTGGAGATAAATCCGCGGGATGAAAGGGTCTATTTGCTACGGTCGATCGCTTACGGCCGACTGGGTCATTATAAGAAGGCGCTAAATGATTACCAAAATGCCTTAGAGATTAACCCGAGCCAAATCCTGGACTACGGTTCCTTCGCGAAGTTTTACGGAGACGCAGAAAACTACGCGAGGGCCATTCGCGAGTTCAGAAAAATAAAGGAGATAAAACCCGCTGATACTGTGAGCTACCTTTACCGTGGGATAGTATTCTGGGAATTGGGCGACTACGAAAGGGCTATCGAGGATTTTAACAAGGTCATGACACTGGCCCCGAAAGACATCAAGCCATATCTCTACCGGGGCATGGCCTCCGGGAAACTGGGGAATTTCTCACAGACTGTTGAGTACTGCAGCATGGCGATAGCCATTAATAGGAAAGAGGCCATGGCCTACTACATCCGTGCGCGGGCTTACGAGGAGCTATGGGAATTTGATGAATCCCTCCAGGACATGATATCCGCGGCATGGCTGGGACTCAAAGCGGCACAGGATTATCTGGCGCGCGAGGGATTTAAAAGGTGAAGACGAAGTATGGCAGTTTGATCCATCCCTCTAAATATCTTGCTCTGCGGAGACTGCAAACCATTCTATTCCTACTTTAGTGAGTTGTCTTATCCAAGGTACTATTTCAAGGCTCTGCCGTGCCGGTAATGGTCTCGATAATTTCCCGTCCATAAAGCCTTATCTTTTCCGGAGAAAGTATCTCTGTCTGTCTCAGCATTTCTATAGAAGATGCCTCGGATCTTGCTAAGTCAAGCAGGATCTGATCGGGCAATATCCTGAACCGCGCCATATTTGTCTTCTTTGCCTTCTGGAAACGCCAACGGTAGAGATTCAACAAGTAATGCTTCTGTTGCGGTGAAAGGGACTCGTACCCCTTGATACCCTTGCATCCCTGAGGATTGAAGAGTTTCTCATTCCACGTCACAGCCGCGATCTTGTCAAAAGCCCTTGCTGCTTTTCTTTTTAGACCCCGTAAATGGATCTCGGAGTCAAGCCTTCGATACAGGGCCGTGAGGTGCGCTGTATCTTCGACGGCATAATGTATCTGTTCTTCCGTCAGGGGGCGTGTTTCCCACTTGGAACGCTGCATTTTTTTGTCTTTCTTGAGTTCAATGCCGAGATGCTGGCTTATCAATGTCGAGAGAGAAAGATGGTGACAACCGAGGATGGACGCAGCCTGATGTGTGTCAAAAATATTCCTGAATTCAAAACCGTAATCCCTCTTTAGAAGCCGAATATCGTTATCACCCGCATGCATAATTTTGAGGACCGCGGGATCTTTGAAAAACGTTCCCAGGAAGGAAAAATCAAGCTTGCCGAGCGGGTCGAAGAGGTAAGTCTTTCCACCTGCATCTATCTGGATTAAACAGAGGACTTCGCGAAAATATCTGAAGGAATCATACTCTGTATCAACACAGATAATGGATGCGTTGGCGATATCTCTCCTTGCACTATCCATTCTTGCCTGCGTGTCAATCCAGACCCACTGGTGATTAATTTCCATGCCGACTTCCTGTGTGCTCCTGCCATCCCAATAACGACTATTAACTGAAGGGAGCCTCAACCACGAATTGCCGCGAATGTCAAGCTAATTAACTTTTCCAATTGACAAGATAATTTGCTTTGGCTTATAGTGCCCCTTCTAAAAAACGGGCTCCTGGTATCTCCTTGAATCTGAAAACGCGGCATACGCAGGAGCCATGTATAAGGAGAGCTGAATGAAGTATGCCAAATCAAATTTAACGCGTGGATACGCAAATAAGATTCTCAATATTGATCTTCGTAACGGAGCGATAGATGTGAAAGGCCTTGATCCGCGCGTGAGTGATTATTTCGTCGGGGGAAGAGCACTGGGCTTATATCTACTCTACAGGCAAGTAACCCCAAAAATGAGCCCCTACGCTCCGGAGAATCCGTTGATCTTTTCGCCGGGGCCGCTGGCAGGTGTCCCCAATTTCCCCGGCACGAGCAAATGCATGGCGCTCTCTATGTCCCCGCACACCGGAATCCCAGGGGTATCTAATTTCGGGGGACATTTCGGGGCCCACATGAAATTCGCAGGGTTCGACGTAATTGAGATCACGGGAAAATCCGAGAAAGACGTTTTTATTGTCATTGATGGGCTCAGGAACGAGGTAAGGATAATTGAAGCCCGGAAGATAGAACAGGTCTTTGAGCTGGAGAAATTCATTGTCGATAAATTTACACAGGAAGGCTATGACAAGAAGAATATGGCCTTTGTCACAACCGGTGCAGGTGCGGCAAGGACGACATATGGATGCATCAACAGCCATTATTATGACCCGACGAAGACGACTGACGGCCAGAAAGGGTTTTTCAGGACCAAACAGGCAGGCAGAACCGGCCTCGGCTCGGTGATGGTAGACAAAAAAATACGGTCCGTCATCATCATGGCGGAATATCCGCACGGCGAAAATCCCTATGGCGCAGCGGACTGGGAGAAGGCGAAGAAGGCCGGGTCGAGGCTTTCAAAGGTCGTGAGGGAGGTTGATCCGGTATCACTTAAGATGTACCGTAAGGGAAGTGCGGGCCTCGTCAGCTTCATGAACAAAGAAAATTACAAGTCTCTGCCGGTAAAGAACTACCAGTATGGCTCCGATCCGCGAGCGGAACAGATCAGCGGCAAATATTACGCGGATAATCTCTTCGACCATAAAGGGATGGACGGGTGTTACCCCGGCTGCCCTCTCAGGTGCACCAAAGGCGGCTGGGTTACCCTGTCATTCGGTGATCAAAAAGGCACCAAGGTCTGGGTCGACGGACCCGAATATGAGACAGCTTGCGGGTTCGGATCGAATTTAGGAATATGGAATGCTGAGGCCGTCATGGAAGCCAACTGGCATTGCGATAACTTCGGTATCGATACCATAACTGCTGCCGTTATTATCGCCTTTTTAATGGAGTGCTTCCAGAGAGATTATCTCACGAAGGACGACACGGGCGGGTTGGAACTCGTATGGGGAAATGAAGGAGCGTTGCTCAGTTTTCTGCGCCAGATTAGCTATGGTGAGACGGAGTGCGCGAGAGAAGCGGGAAAAGGGATGCGGAGCTTACTGGACTGGGTTTCCATGCGGTATGCCAAGAGAACGGGCCGCAAAAATGCCAAGAAGGAGCTCATGAAATTTGCGATGCAGGTAAAAGGCCTTCCATTTTCCCTTTACAGGACGCACAGGTCTCTTTCCATGCAGGCGTCGTACGCGGCGGCTAGTGATATCGGGGCGCATCACGCCGCGGCATGGCTGATTAAGGCAGACCTCCTCGGTGCCTTTCCTTCTTTCAAAGATAAAGCTAAGGCCCTTATAACCTATCCCCGGGTTCGTCTCGGCAATGACAATCTGGGCCTCTGCAAGCTTCCCTGGGTGGATGTCTTCAACCCGAATTCGGAAAAAATGAAGAACACCGATATATACATAAACCCTGCCTCCCAGGAGATGTATGCAGAGTTCTATAACGGCATGCTGGGTACGGACCTCACATGGGAGAAGATCTACGAACGGACAGACAGGGACATAAATTTGCAGAGGGTCATGAATGCCGTGATCTTCCGTGAAAAGACAGGCGAGTATGACTGGGTGCCGGACCGAGCAATAGGACCTATAGATGATAAACTCTATGATGCCGAGAGGGATTACCACGATGCGGAAGTAAGCAAAATATCGGGAGAGCCTCTCGCAGACATGGAGAAGATGCGTACGAAAGATAAGAGAGAAATCCTGATGAACTTCAGGAAAGAACAGCTGCGAGAATTGATACAGACATACTACCGCGAGCGGGGCTGGAACGAAAATGGGGTGCCGAAAGTGGAGACCCTGAAGAAGGTCGGATTATGGGACTTTCTCAACGACGAAACGAAAAAGAAAATTGCCGATATGAACAGCTGAACATATAGGTAAAAAAATACGTTATTATCACCCCCCCTTGCTCCGATTGAAACTGGCACAAGGGGGGATGCCATTTAAGGGAACGGCGACACACTTGCGAAAAGAGAACATAAGAAATATTGTCATCATTGCCCACGTCGATCACGGCAAAACGACCCTCGTCGATGCCATGCTCAAGCAAACCGGCACCTTTCGGGAGAATCAGGAGGTTGCGGAGCGGGTGATGGACTCGATGGATCTCGAAAGAGAGCGGGGGATCACCATCATGGCGAAGAATACGGCCATATGGTACGAAAATATTAAGATCAATATCGTCGATACGCCCGGTCATGCGGATTTCGGCGGTGAGGTGGAACGGAGCCTGAATATGGTCGATGGGGCCATCCTGTTGGTCGATGCCAGTGAGGGGCCGCTTCCCCAGACACGGTTCGTCGTCAAAAAAGCCCTCGCCAAAAAACTGCCCATTGTGGTCGTTATAAATAAGATCGACCGCGGTGACGCCCGGATCGAAGAGGTCATCGATGAGGTTTACGACCTTTTTATCGATCTCGATGCCAGCGAGAGGCAGATCGAGTTTCCCATCCTCTATACCAACGCAAAACGGGGGATTGCACATCTGAAGCCGGAAGATCAATCGGAAGATCTGAAACCCCTGTTTGACGCCATCTGTTCCACCATACCCGGCCCTGCTGCCGATGATGAACAGATTCCCCAGTTCCTGGTTACGAATCTCGATTACGATCCCTATGTGGGTCAGATCGGCATCGGGAGGTTGATCAACGGCAGACTCGCGATGAATCAGGCATATGCACTTTGTGGAGAAGATGAGATCACACAGGGCGTCAGGTTTTCGGCTCTCTATACCTTTCACGGCTTGAAGAAAAAACAGGTGGATGTCGTGGAGGCAGGCGACATTGTAGCTGTTGCCGGCGTCCCGGCCATCAGCATCGGCGATACGATTACATCGCAGGACAATCCTGTGCCTCTTCCCCGGATACTTATAGATGCGCCGACAGTCTCCATGATCTTTTATGTCAACAACAGTCCCTTTGCCGGTAGGGAAGGGAAGTATCTCACGACGCGTCACCTTCTTGAACGTTTGGAAAAGGAGAGTTTCCGGAACGTGGCGCTGAAACTCAAACCGTTGGAGCGTAAGGACGCATTCGAGGTCTGCGGGCGGGGAGAGCTGCAGATGGCCGTGCTGATCGAGACCATGCGCCGGGAAGGCTATGAGCTTATGGTATCGAAGCCAAACGTTATCACGAGAAAAGAAGACGGCAAAATCTTAGAGCCTGTGGAGCGCGTTTTTATCGATATCCCCGAAGAGTTCGTCGGCATAGTGACGGAAAAAGTTTCGGTGAGAAAAGGACGCATGGTCCATCTGATCAATAAGGGAAGCGGCCGGGTCAACCTGGAGTTTCTTGTTCCCTGCCGTGGCCTGATAGGCTTCCGCAGCCACTTTCTGACAGATACCAAGGGGGCGGGTGTGATGAATACGCTCTTTGAAGACTATCAACCGTGGTTCGGGCCGATTCCGCAGCGGGCAAGCGGCGCCCTTCTGGCTGATAGAAACGGCAGGGTGACGACATATGCCAGCCTGGCCATGGTGGACCGCGGTGAGCTCTTCGTGGAGGTGGGAACCGAGGTATACGGCGGGATGATTATCGGTGAACGCAATCGCACCGGTGACATGCCGGTGAATATCACCAAAGAAAAGAAACTGACAAATATCAGGAGTTCAACGGCGGAAGCGACCGTTACCTTAAGGCCGCCACGCCCGCTTTCCCTGGATCAGTCGATTGAATTTATCGCTGAGGACGAACTTGTAGAAATTACACCGCAGCACATACGCCTCAGGAAGAGGGAACTTGACCCCAATAAACGGGGATCAAAGCGCAGGGAAGATAATAAAGATTAGAAGCAGGAATGCTTGAGAACCGTCTTACGTAGGAACGCACTCGGCGACGGCGGAGATGAGATCGGCATGTTTCTCGAAGGCGTCATGAGCTGGTTCATCAGGTCGCTTGACAACAACAACGGAGCAGCCTTCAAGACGGGCTGCCTCCAGTTTTTCCGGCGTTACCCAAGCAGAACCGCTATCTTTGGTGATGAGCACGCCTGCGCCGAACCTCTTCATCACTGATCTGCTTTCATCGACGGAGAGTGGCCCCCTCTTGGCGATAATGCATTTTTCATCGATACTGAGAGCTCGGCAGGCATCGAGAGACGACTTTACGGGAAACACCCGGACAATCAGCTTGCTTCCCGTTCTCTGTGCTTCATTCACATATGGTTTGAGGTTCTTCACTCCTGTGGTAAGAAATACCGTACGACCTGTGGAATAGGCAATCCTCGACAATCCGGGGGCAGTCCATAATCAGTATTCCACTCCTTTTTGCCCTTCCCGTCCTTCTTGAAAACTATGTTTGACCATACGCACGTCCGTTACTGTGTCTGCTATGGATACAAGTCCCATCGTGGCGTTCCGGCCCGTCATGACAACACATTTGCCGGTCGTTCCGCGCAGGACTGCTTCGACGACCTCACCCTCGTCGAGAAGTCCCTTCGCGACGGCGGTGCATATCTCATCGAGAATGACAAGATCGTAGATGCCTGACGAAAGGGCTCCTACAGCCAGTTTCAGGCCTTCTGCAGCGGCCATCAGGTGTTCCCTGAATGCCGGATCGGCTCGCTCCGGGACAAAACCTCTCCCTGTCTGGACGATCTCGCAACCGGGGAGATGCCTGCATGCCGCCAGCTCTCCCGTCGCGGGATCCGACTTCACGAATTGGATTATCATGGTCTTCATGCCGTGTCCGCTCGCGCGGAGGGCCATGCCCAGGGCGGCCGTCGTCTTTCCCTTGCCATTCCCTGTGAAGAGCAGAATCCGCTTCTTGTCTTTCACACTGACATTCCTCTCACCGCAATCCCATCAACCGATAGATTGCATCCATGTTCAAGCACCTGCGGACGATATCAGCTAGGCGGTCGAAAGCAGGCTCAAGGTCATAAGCAGCGAGCAACTTTCCCACAGGTGCCAGACCGCGGCGGGTCCTCAACCTGTCGATAAACCACCGGCGAAATTCGTCGGCGTCGAATATCCCGTGGAGGTATGTTCCCCACATCAGGCCGTCTTCCGATCTTACGCCGACTACGGCGCCGTCTGCACGCACAACGGCGGCAGATATGTCCGCGCCGCTTGTCAATCCATGGTGTATCTCATATCCCTTCAAGGCAATGCCCGAATCGGCGTGACGCGCCGAGACGCATTCGAGGGTCTTCTCTACGGCCAGCGTCGTTGTGACCGGCAGCAGTCCCAGTCCCTTGATGGTTCTTCCTCCGGACTCGATACCGTGAGGGTCGGCGATCTCCTTCCCAAGGATCTGAAACCCGCCGCAGATGCCGACAATCTCCGTCTTTCCGTTATGCGCCAGGTCTGCAATCCTCTCAGCGAGGTCATCCTTCTTTAGATATTCCATGTCGCCGATGACATTCTTGCTCCCCGGCAGGATCACGGCGTCAGGGTGGCCGATGTCGCGGGAAGACCGAATGACGCGCAGGTGCACGTCGGGCTCTAAACGAAGCGAATCAAAATCTGTGAAGTTTGATATATGGGGAAGGTCGATAAGCGCGATCTCCACTGCATCTCCGGGGGGGCGCGTTTTTTCTTTCGGGCCATTCTTGAAGGTGACGGAGTCTTCTTCCGGGAGTCCCAGGTCTTTGAGATAGGGGACGATGCCGAAAGTAGGACGCCCTGTGTGCCGCTCCACATAATTTATGGCATCATCAAGGAGCGATTCATCCCCCCGGAAACGGTTGATTACAAACCCCGCGACCAACGCCCTTTCCCATTCCGCGAGAACCTCCATCGTCCCGACGAATGATGCAAAGACTCCGCCTCTGTCGATGTCACCCACCAGAATGACCGGCGAGCGGGCATAGCGGGCCATGGCCATGTTTACTATGTCGTGGTGTTTTAGATTTACCTCCGCGGGGCTGCCCGCCCCTTCGAGGATAATGACGTCGTGCTCGGAGGCGAGGGAATCGTATGCCTCACAAGCCCTTCGGAACGCTTCGGGCTTGTAGCGGATATACTGTCCCACATCCATATTCCCCACAGGCTTCCCCATTATGATGACCTGGGCGCCCGTGTCACTGCTGGGCTTGAGAAGGATGGGATTCATCCGCACATCCGGGTCAATCCGGCAGGCCTGGGCCTGCACGACCTGGGCACGGCCCATCTCGCCTCCATCCAGCGTGACGTATGAGTTCAGTGACATGTTCTGCGCCTTGAAGGGAGCGACGCTGTAGCCGTCTTGGAGCACGATCCGGCAGAGGGCTGTGGCCATGACGCTCTTTCCGGCATTGGAGCTTGTCCCCTGGATCATGAGAGCAGGTTTCGTCTTCCTGCGGGGCGAAGTGTGTGTCACGCCAAGGGCGAGGCGGAGCTTGTTCAAGAGAAGCTCATTTTCTTCAGCTGTGCTTACGGCTACGCGGAAGAACCTTTCATCCAGCCCGTCAAAATTCTCGCAGACCCTGATCGCGATTCCCATGGGGAGCAGTTCTTCTGCAAGCGCCGTGGCGCTCAGCCATTTTCGGTCAATCCGCACCATGAGATAATTTGCCTGTCCCGGATAAACATAAAGCCCAGGGATGGACTGCAATTGCTTCGTAAGTAGTTTCCGCTCCTTCTGGCAATATGCCCTTGTCTTCCTCGCATATTCTTCATCCAGCATGGCCTTTTCTCCAACGGCCTGAGCGAATGTATTGACCGACCAGGGGGGAATCAGATTTGTTATCCGCTCGATTACGGCAGGGTCCGCTATGCAACAGCCCAACCTCAACCCCGGTATGGCGAAGAACTTGGTGAATGAGAGAAGTACGATGATGTTGGGTGGACGCTCACGAGTAAGGCTGTCCATGCCCTCCACAAAATCGGCAAATGCCTCGTCGATGGCAAAAATGACGGACGCATTTCTCAGAGCCATGCCTCTCAAGGCATCGGCATTGCAGACTAAGCCCGTTGGATTACTCGGCTGACCGATAAACACGATGTCGCCTTCACGGAGCCGCGCTTCAATGGCTGCCAGATTGGGCCGGAAGGCGTCTTCTTCATTCAAGATAATCTTTTCCAGCGTCAGCCCGGCAAGTTCCGATGCTCGAGCGTAGTCTGCATAGGCGGGCATGGGAATGACGGCGCGTCTCACAGGAAGTTCCCGTGGTATGAGGTAGATGAGTTCTGTAGAACCGTTACCGGCAACAATCTCATCTTCTTGGACTCCATAACGGGTGGAGATGGCCTTGATGAGCGCTCCACAGTCCGGGTCCGGATAATGGGCGAGGGATGCAATCGTCCGGCTTATGAGAGGCCTGACCCATTCCGGTGGACCGAGAGGATTTATATTGGCGGAAAAGTCCAGGATATCGTCCGGGGGGAGACCCGCCGCCGATGCCAGTTTTCTCAGGTTTCCACCGTGTTTGAATAATGTCATTTCCTTTTCCTGTATCCGTCTCTATTAACGCCGCACACTCCGGCAATAGCGTGATGGTAGCGGAATGCTAACGGTGAAATTACAGTATGGTCAGGCGAGCTGGCAGATTTGAACGAACCACAGGCATCTTTGCAGACCGGGATGGCGGGCTGGTAAAGCAGGGATGGAATAATTGAGAAAAGTAATGTAACCGTAAAAATCCCCCCTCGAGGAACCGCGATGGATTGGTTTTCCGGCTTCGGGCTCCCTACTCACCCGCCTTCCCGTCATGCATTTTTCATGACAGTGGCTTTTTGAGGCTTTCGTTCCCTTCACGGCTGCGGGGCAGCGGGGGCATTTAACCCCTCTTCCACACATCCATCCGTTTCTTTTTGTTATTCAAGTGATGAGTAACAAAGGAGGGTTTCTTTGTCAAGATTTAATTGACGGGGATTTAATTGACGAGCATCAGGAGATGGTGTCGAGGAGAGTTTTCCTCATCTCGTCTTCCGTTGTAATCAGATTTATAAGTTCCTCAGCCAGGTTAACGTTCGATGATTCCTGCTCTTTGCCCTTTTCGTCGGGAGGCAATGGATCGCCCGGCGTATCGACTTGACTTATGGAGACTTTGACGCCTGAAGGATCGACGTTCTCGAATTCTGCCCGGCTTTTCTTGAAGCCGTTCGTATTTACGTTTGCGATATTATTGGCTGTGATATCCATTTTCCGTGAAAGGGAACCGACGGCGGAGAGGGCTGTATTAAATGCGTCCGACATGCTTTCACCTCCAAGCAATAATGGTATACCTATAGCGGCTCTTTGGTGAAAAAACTTTAATGCCAAAACAATGGCGACTATTCATCCGTATAATCCTATCAAGAAAACGCCTGTTATCATGATGATGGCACCGCTCAACCTTTCCGCAATCTTTTCCTCTTTGAACCACAGTGCACCGTACAGAACGCCGAATAAAAGACTGGTGCGCTTCAGAGATACCATGTAGGCGACATTCGTCATCGATATGGCAAGCATATGGCTGAAGATTGTCGTTGCTACAAGTGCGCCGAGGATCAGGCCGATGATGGGCCTTCTGATCAGATTTTTCACAGGTTCGGCATTTAACACGGCAGGAAGAAAAAGGGTCAGCAATAGGGCAAGAGCCGCATTGTAAATAATGCCGAAGATATACGGATTGGAGTGAATGATGGCGAGCTTGCCAATCGTTGAGGTAAAGGCGTAAAGAAAAGATACCAGAAGCATCAGACGTGATCCCGGCTCCCTGAAGACAGCCATGAGCGGGGCCAATATCCCGTAGCTGGTCTTGGAAAGATTTAGAAAATATGCCCCGATTATTATGAGAATTATCCCGCAGAAGCCGCCGGGACTGATTTCCTCACCTAGGATTATCCATCCTGTCAAGACGATGAACCCCGGGGTGAAGGCCAAAAACGGCACCGTGAGAGACAAGGGTGAAACCTTGAGGGCCTTCATGTAGCAGTAAAACGCCAATGCCTCCAACGGCAGGCCAATAGCGATGCAGAGCCAGAATGTCGTGTCAGGAATTATCCAGGGTATGAAGAATAAGGCCGCGAGGAGCCAGGGCAGGGCATAACCGAGCCTGATAATCCCCATCATAAGCGGTGGGAGATTGCTGAAAAATTTTTTTGTCAGGGCATCGGATGTGGCGAGACTGAGCGCCGCCAACAGCGAAAGAAAAAACCATGACACGGGGCGACATCACTTTCCGTCATCCGTAGTTTGAAAGACCAGGGGCATATTTTTTACGTGCGCGTCACCTTTGCATTTGCGAGGGTATCGGCTGCACCCATTTGTTCGTACGCCCATCGTAAAACCACTTATCAGGGAATCCGCGGCGTTTTGTGAAAGAGGGTCTCCTCGCCCATGAAGTCATCTCTCTGTAAGCCTGGTTGAGTTTTCTGAACGTCGCTGCGTCGCCTCCGAGATCGGGGTGATGTACCTTCGCCTGCCTGCGATACGCTTCTTTTACACTCTTTTGCAGTTCCGCCGCGTTCAATTGGGACTTGTCGAGTTTTAGATGAGATAAGTGCGCCGCCTTGACTGAAGGAACCTTTACCATCGATGGTTTAACAGAAATTAACGGCGCGCCGTTCTTGACGGCTTTTCCAAGGACATGGAATGACGCGAGGTATCTCTTGTTTGTTCGTTTTCTTTCATTCCACCAGATAGTTCCCAGCATGTCGGCCATCCTGCTGAAGTCTTCCGCAGGCTTGCTTCCGGGAGAGCGTGGATAGAAGAAGCTAAATATCTGCTCAGATCCATAGGGGAGCATGTCCATTATTATCATGACTTCGGAAAAATAGAATGTTGCGTACTTTGCATTCAAGGCTCTTATCAGGCCTGTTCTCACCTCCAATTTATAATGGAGACGTTTCCGGCATTCCATGGAGCAGTATTTGCGCCTGGCCGAATTCAGAGTGGCGCCGCAGGCAAGGCATCTGCCTTTCTTGTTGCCGTTCGGCTCGATTATATTTCTTACAATTAGTTGTTTCATAATCAAATAATATAGACAAGAAATGCTATTACAGAAATCGATCAATGTCAATGCCCTTCCCAATTTCACCTTGCCTGAACCTGCGTTATCTAATATAAGAATAGTCGAATCGCTTATTTAATGACACGACATTGCACCTCCTGAAGAACACGTGTTTCAGACTGCAGACCACCACGTCGACGAAGGGGTTTTAATGAAAACTAGAGTATCTTTAGTATCATTGTGCCTTTCCTTTCTATTCTGCATGTCTTCGTTTGTAAGTGCTGACGAATACAGTGGCGGCGTTCAGGCACGGGTTATCCTCAAAACAAAAAACATGAGCAACGGTCAACCCATCACGTACTTAAGAAGCGACAACCCTGAGGTGACGGTCATGACTGTGGAACTTCCGCCCCGGGGCTGAAACAGGATGGCACACCCACCCCGTCCCCGTTTATGCCTACATAATATCAGGGTCATTGACAGTTGAGGTGGAAGGCAAGAACGCATCAGTTTTTCAAGCTGGAGACGCGATCATCGAGGTAGCCAATACCAGGCACTGTGGCAAAAATACCGGGACAATCCCGGTCAAACTGGTTGTTTTTTATACAGGTGCAGAAAATTTGCCCAATGTAACAAGGACAGTCGCACCCTGACTTAATCAGACATGACTCGATGAACCTTAATTCAATTTGAAAACTTCGGGAATCTTCTTGCCAACGGCGTTATGTGTTAGAATGCCTATATATTTTCTGAGCTAAGGCACTGTATGAGAATTTTCTTAACTTTCATTTTATCTGCTGCTCTCTTCGGCATATGTCCGGCTGCGGCGCTATCCAGGGTCTTAGTCTATGATGACGTGGCTCTGAAAGGCCACGAAGTCATGCTCAGAGCCGAGACGAGGGGTACGCTCCTCAGTAAGGGCGGTGAGGTTGTGGAATTTATCGTCGATGGAAGGTCTATAGGAAAGAACCTTTCGGGCAGAGACGGATTTGCTGTCAAGACATTTGTCCCGGCAAGAATAGGCATTTACAAAATAAGCGTGAGATCCGACGAAGACAAGAACAGCGGTTTGCTCCTGGCACTAGAGAGAAAAACGCGGATAGTCTTTATTGATGTTGGTGGCTCTTTGCTGGAAGGGCCGTTCGGAGAAAAAGAAAAGCCGGAGAGCAGTAAGGCCGTGACAAAAATCCAGAAGAGATTTCCCATCGTCTATCTCATAAAAGGTCTTTTGAGTGTGGAATCTGTGAGATCATGGCTGAAGAAAAATAGTTTCCCTGTTGCGCCCGTGCTCCCCTGGAGTCAGGGCGAAGTATTCAGGGATATCAAAGAAAAGGATTTGCAGATTAAGGCGGTAATCGGCGGGCCGGACGTGATTGAATCCGCCCAGGCGTATAAGCCGCTTGCCTTCAGTTTTGATTCCATGGAGGATGCAGAAGCCGTTGAGAATTGGAGAGAGATAGAAAAGAAGCTAAAGTAAATCTTTTGACTGCAAATCCTCAAGAGCTTCCCATGGTGAATGTATCTTTCATCTCCTCGTCCCAGCCGTCCCAGAGGTAGGCATCCGCCTTTCCGTCCGCGATGACGCGAAAAGCGTAGCGCACCTGCTCTTCATAAAACTCGCAGAAAGCACCTGTCCTTTCCATGCCGCCGTTCATCTCATAGGCCTCGGCCGGGCATGGTGATCCGCAGAAGTGCCGGATGGCGCAGCGCCGGCATGGCTCGATATCCTCAACCGTGCGGCCTGTCACCAGACGGAATTGTTCGGAGTACAGCACCCTGGAAATATCATCCTCAAAAAGGTTTCCCGCACGGAAGCGATCAAGCCCGATGAATTCACTGCACGGGAACATATCGCCGTTGGGGGCCAAGGCAAAGAAACATCTGCCGCCGCCGCAGGGAGAGATATCGCACATGAGCCTGCGCGCCGCAGGCGCGATGATGGCAAGGATGATATTGGCGAAATTTCCCACCGTCAGTCTGCGTCCGGTCTTTCTGTACAGTTCGTAGGTACGGTCCAAAGCGGCGAGGAAATGCTTGGCCGCTGCTGCATCGCCGGGCTTCAAACTGCGCGAGGGTGGAAGCGTACAACGAAGGATGTTCATGAGGCATGTAGGCACATCCCGCTCGTGAAAAAAATCTACCAGCCTGGTAAGGTGCCGCATGTTTGCGGCGGTGACTGTGCAGATGACGCTCCAGCCTTCGTAGCCACCAAGCCGCTCCATGGCGGCAAGCACATGCTTGAAAGTTCCCTGGCCTTCCCAGTTTTTCCGGGTGCGCTCGGCGATCTGTGCGGTGGGAGCGTCGAGCGAAAGTCCGATGCTCACCTTGCGGCTAGTGAGGAATTTGACGGCCTCATCGTCGAGGAGCGTGGCATTGGTCTGGATGCCGAAGAGAAAATCTTTCCCGTATTTCTCGATGCCGGAAAAGACCGCATCACGATTGAGCAGGGGCTCCGCCCCGTGAAAGATGATCTGCGGCATGGATCTCTTGGACAGGGTCTTGCCGAAGTGCCGCTTGAGTAGCTCCAGGGCCTCGAGCAATTTCTTTTCGGGCATGTGTTTGCCCTTGCGTCTCATCTTCTCAGGTATGTAACAATAGGCGCAGTTCATGTTGCAACGTTCGGTAGGATTGAAGTAGACCGCCGAGGGTGTAAGTCCAAACCGCAGTCTGTCCATCTCTCGCGCAAATTGCCTGGATTTTCCGGTAAAGGCTCTGGTGAGATCGCTCGTGGAAAAGACATCGGCGATTTTTTCCCGCTTGACCAGAGACCAGAAGGCCGTATCCGGTTCGATGACGGCCATGTATTCCCGGTGGCCGATATCTATTGGTTGAAATGTGGGGCCGTTGCCGGTGTTGACGAAGCGGCCCCGCGAGGGGGCCGCCGCATCCTTCATCTTTTTCTTTTTCGTGACCGTCATTATTTTGCTTTCCTGTCCATCAGAATGTAGTGGGAAAGCCCGGTTCCTTTGGCCTTGCAGCCCTTTCGATACGCGATAACATCCTTTTTTGTTTTCTTTTTCATTTCCATTCTCCTTTCCTGTAATTTTTAGACAATAAAAAAAGGGTTCCGACGGACGACTTGCGTCAGTCGGAACCCTTTACCATCGGATTCCGGTTATCTCGGTTTTTGCAGGTCTTCTGGCTTTCGGGTCAAGGGCCCTTCACTGTCTTCCCAACGGGGTGAGCCCCGGCAGTGACCAGCTATTGTGAAGAGCCTCGCCGATTACAGCGGCGGGTCCACCACGGATTTGCACCGTGTTCCGGTATGCTAAAACCGATGCGTGCTTATATATAGGCTAGGGAATAAAGTCAAGTTTTTTTCTAATGGCGTTTCGTCTTGCCCTCACATCATATTCCCAGATACGCCCTCTTCACGTCCTCATTATGAAGGAGGGTGTCGGCAGAACCTTCCAGGGCGATCCTTCCGTTTTCCATGACGTAGCCGCGGTGGGCGACCTTGAGCGCCATGTGGGCGTTCTGTTCCACCAGGAAAATCGTGGTCCTGCTTTCGGTATTGATTTTTCTGATAATGTCAAAAATGAGTTTGACGAAAATTGGGCCAAGACCCAAGGACGGCTCGTCGAGAAGGAGCAGGCGCGGTCTTGCCATGAGCGCCCGCGAGATGGCCAGCATCTGCTGTTCTCCCCCGCTAAGAGTGCCGCCTGGTTGGTTGCGCCTTTCTGCAAGGATGGGAAAGAGTTCAAAGATGTGATCAATGTCTTTTCTTATGTCTGCCTTATCTCTCCTGAGAAAGGCCCCCATGTCCAGATTTTCCGTGACCGTAAGGCGGGGGAATATGCGGCGCCCCTCAGGCACGAGAGATATCCCCAATGCGACGATTTCGTCCGGACTCAAGTTCTGGATTGGTTTGTCGTCAAACAGAATCTCACCGGCCCGCGGGGGCACTATGCCGGAGATGGACATGAGAGTCGTTGTCTTGCCGGCGCCGTTCGCGCCTATGAGGGTGATGATCTCTCCCGGGGATACTTCTATGGCGAGATCTTTCAGTACTTGGACGTTACCGTAAAAAGTCTGGACGTTGGAGAGCTTAAGCACTGACGTCTTCCCCCAAATAGGCCTTTATCACCGCCGGGTTTTGTCTGATTTCCTGCGGTGTTCCCCTGGCGATCATCTCGCCGTAGTCCATGACGTAAATGGAGTCCGAAAGTCCCATGACCAGTCTCATATCATGCTCAATAAGAAAGATGGATATTTCCCATTCATCGCGGATGCTGATAATCAGTGCTTCTAAGTCCTTTGTTTCGTAAGGATTTATGCCGGCGGCGGGCTCATCGAGAAGGAGCAGGAAGGGATCGGTGGCTAAAGCCCTTGCGATCTCCAGGCGGCGTTGTAAGCCGTAAGGGAGGTTTCTCGCCAACAGATTCACGTGCTCCGCGAGGCCGATCTTTTTCAGGATATCATAGCTTCTGGCAACAATGGTCTTTTCTTCCGCCATTGTGCCCTTGTCTCTGAGGATGGCACCCAGGACACCGGCATTCGCGCGGCAGTGACGACCGATCATGACATTTTCCAGAACCGTCATGTCAGGGAATATCCGTATATTCTGAAACGTCCTGGCAATGCCGCTTTCCGTCACCTTGTGAATATTGAGACCGGTGATCCTCTTCTGCCTCCCGGCCGGAGGGGTAATGAAGATATCGCCCTCCGTGGGAGAGTAAATGCCGGTGATGCAATTGAAGAAAGTCGTCTTGCCCGCACCGTTGGGACCGATAAGGGCGGTAATCTGTCCGGGCAGGACCTCGATGTCAACGCGGTCCAATGCCCTCAAACCGCCGAAATTCATGCTTAGCTTTCTTGCTTCAAGTATGGCATTCATAATTTATTTTCTGCCTGCGCCTGCACGAGACTGACGATAAAAATTAAACACACTTCCTATTTTTCCTCCGTGTGAAACTCATAGGTCTTGCGGGCGCCTGTAACAATCCCCTGGGGACGGAAGATCATCATGATCACCATGATGATTCCGAAGAGCAGCATCCGGTAATCGCTGAAGGCACGGAGGTATTCCGGGAGCAATATGAGAAGGAGGGCGCCGATGATAATGCCTATGATAGACCCTGTTCCGCCCAGGACGACAATGGAGAGGATCATGGCCGATTCTAGAAAGGTGAAACTTGCCGGGTTAACGAAAGTGGTCTTGGCCGCAAAGATAACACCGACAAGGCCTGCCCAGGTAGAACCCAAGGCAAAGGCAGTCAGTTTGACCATGGTCTTATTAATACCCATGGCCTGGCAAGCGATTTCATCCTCCCTGAGGGCAAGGAGCGCCCTTCCTATCCGCGAATCCTGCAGCCGGTTCACGACAAAGATTGTGATGATACAGAGGAGTATCATGAGAAAATACAGGTATACTGTGGCATCGTGCATATCCATCTCTATGCCGAAAAGGCCTGGCCGCGGGATTCCCGAGATGCCGCTGGGGCCGAAGGAGAACTCGTTCCAGTTTTCCAGGACCAATCTGGTGATTTCACCGAAGCCTAAGGTGACGATGGCCAAATAGTCTCCCTGAAGTCGCAGCACCGGCAAAGCGAGGAGGATGCCCAAGATGGTAGCGGCAAAGGCGCCCAGTGGCAAGGCCAGCCAGAAACCAACTCCGAAATGGTAATAGAGAAGCGCATACGTATAGGCGCCTGCAGCATAGAAAGCCACGTAGCCCAGGTTCAAAAGACCCGCTTGACCCACGACGATATTAAGACCGAGGCCCAGAACGACATACATGAGGGCGGTGGTCATTATATTTGTCTGGTAGGTGGATGAGACAAGGGGGAAGATGACAGCGATACCGAATACAATTGCGAGGGCTGGAAGAGAGAGCCTCCTCTCGCTCACAACACGTTGCAGGAAAGATTTGTATCCCTCCCGCGCATCGATGTTCTTCTTCCTTCCGGATATTTCCTTTCCTAAGAGATAGCGCCAGAAAAAGGAAAGGACAAAGCTGCTGGCGCCGACATAAATCATGTTCATCCAGCGCCATTCGACGACGTTCTCAATGGTATTGACCTTAATTACCATGATGGGAAAGGTAAGAAACATGAACCACAACGAAACAATGACGGATTGTATCATGCCTTCCATGTATTTTGTGTTGTTCGGCGTACTCATACCTTCTGCGTCGCTTTATGGCCCAAAAGTCCTGAGGGTTTGATAATCAAAATAAAGATGAGAAGGACGAAGGCAAACACGTCTTCGTAATCGCTGGATACGTAACCCGTGGCGAAACTTTCCGTGCAACCCAGCACCAGGGCGCCCAGAACCGCGCCGGGGATGCTGCCGATCCCGCCCAGAACCGCGGCGGTAAAGGCCTTGATTCCCGCAAGAAATCCGATGTAGAAGTTGATCCGCCCGATATGAGACGCAATCAACACCCCTCCTATGGCGGCCAACGCCGAACCGATAATAAAAGTGTTGGAGATTACGCGGTTGACGTTAACGCCCACCAGCATGGCCATGTCCCTGTCCTGTGCCGTAGCCCGCATGGCTTTCCCCATTCTTGTGAATTTGATGAGCAGGGTCAGGAGTCCCATGATAACTGCCGTAGTCGCAATAATTATAAATTCCGTTGAGCCGATGAGACCGACGTATGGCGCCATGAACGGAAGATCGGGCAGAAGATTGGGGAAGGGAAGAAATTCCGAGGTCTGGGCCAGAAGGACGTAATTCTGAAGAAAGATGGACATGCCGATTGCGCTAATCAGAGGCGAAAGACGGGGAGCATTGCGGAGAGGCCTGTAGGCGACTTTCTCTACCGTGAAGCCGTAGCCAGCGGAGTAGATTACAGCGACAACGGACGCAAGGATCAGGATGGAGAGGCCGCTCATCCCCGACATGGCGAGGATGCTCGCAACAATCAGGGCCGTAAAGGCGCCGATCATGTAGATCTCACCATGGGCAAAATTTATCAGCTCAATGATGCCGTAGACCATGGTGTAGCCGAGGGCAATGAGGGCATAGATACTGCCCCGCGTGAGCCCACCGATGAGAAGTTCAAAAAAATAATTCATCTTAATAAAAAGCTGTCAATGACAATGTCTTCCAATGCCGAGATATACTGCACGAATCACGCTCGATGCAGCGGGCTGTCAGAAGTCACAAATAATCTGCCCTTGGCGGAGAGAAGAAGTCCAACACTTCTCCGGGTTCCATTATTTCTATCTTGTGTTCAACATTCTTGGGGATCGAATATGTATCTCCCTGTCCTATAATCTGATCGTAATTGCCAAACCGGATTCTGTATTTTCCTGATATTACGTATCCGCTTTGTTCGTTCGGATGCTTATGAAACGGGACATGATCCTCCTTCTTGTACAGCATTTTAGTTATCATAGTATCCTGCCCATGGGATAGAACCAAAAAATCTACGCCAAGAAAACTTCTTCTCTTACCTTTACCGGCTGTTACGATCATGCCTTCTCCTTTTTTATGTTTTACCGGTGGAGCGTCTCAGAGTTGCATTTCTTTCTCCCGCCGTGGGCAAGGCTGTGGGCTTGAGCTTACTGCACTTCTCTCTCCTGGTGGGAGGGATCGAGGGAGGGGCTTATTGCTACGATATCGATAAAAAGCTTTATGACAGTGTGGCTCCCCGGACGGACAAAGCTATTTTACTTCCACATAAGCCCCGTTCTTGACCTGGTAGACGGAAAATCCAACGCCTATGGCATCTCCCTTATTGTCAAATTTAATCTTTCCGAGAGGTGTGTCCACATAATATGTGCGGAGGGCTTTTCTTATCTTCTCGTAATCTGTAGAGCCGGCATTCTTGATAGCAAAGAGGAGGGCTTGCGCGCCCGCGTAGCCGTTCAGGAAGAAGGCACCGGGTTCAGAGCCGTATGTTTTTTTGTGTGCCTCTATCGCAGCGATGGCCAGCGGGTTTTTCGATGTGTCCTTATGGCTCGTCGCATAGACCCCTTCAGCATACTTTCCGGCCACCTTGATAAATGTATTATCCTTGACGCCGTCATCGGAGATAAGGAGTGTCTTCAAACCTTTCTTGCGCATCTGTGTGACTATCGAGGCGGCCTCCGGGTGATAACCGCCGTATATGACTGCTTCCGCACCTGATTGCTTGATTTTTTGAACTACGGCAGAATAGTCAACAGCACCCTGGGTGATTCCCTCAAAGAGGACGACAGAAGCTCTTTTCGAATCCTCGATATTCTTCTTCACTTCTTCCGCGAATCCCTTGCCGTAGTCGCCTTTGTCATGCAGGACCGCTATCTTTTTCAGATTGAGATTCTTGATGGCAAAATCTACGGCCAGCTTTGCCTGGTTCTTGTCGTAACCGATTGTCCGGTAAAAGTTGGAGTATTTGCCGCTTAATGTGAGCTCTGTATTTGTAGCAGAAGGCGACATCACGATCACATGACCTTCTTTGTAAATGCCGAGGGCTGCCTTGGTGGCGCCGCTGCAGATATGTCCGAGAACTACATTAACGCCTTTGGAAACGAGTTTCGTGGCGGCGTTGATGGCGACCTCGGGTTTGCAGACATCATCCTCAGCGAGAACCTCCACTTTCCTGCCGAGGATGCCTCCTTTTTCGTTGATGTCTCTTGCCACCAGCTCCGCAGCCCTGGCGCTGGGGATACCGTAGGAAGCGATATCGCCACTCAATGGGACGGCGACTCCCAACTTGATGGTTTCCGCAGCCGGGATTGCGGCGGGCATCATAAAATTCAGGCATGCGATTGCGATAATTGAGACAAGCAGGATATTCGTTGAACGCGTCGCCATACTATCCTCCTCATTGATATGCGCTGTGATTGCGTTATTTAAATTATACCACTTGTTAATGCAAGTACTAATCGAGTCAAGAAAAGCCCCGGGCATCTGCATTTCTGGCCTCCGTCATTTTGATTTCCTGCCGAGCCAAAGAAATCTTGCTTAAATAAATATTCGTCGCAGTCTGAATGCTAATAAGGCTGCGCTTGTGAGCGTGACATCGCTTTCACGTGGGAAGCAATTACGACAGACTGCTCTCATAAATGGAATAAATGTTCTGTTTTGATTGAACAATTGTCCTGGATACTTTTTAATCTACTGGATACTGTAATCCGGATACTTTTTATCCACTTTTGCCGGGATCAACCCGACGCCAGTTACAGTAAATTGTCTTAATTTGGCATATTTGTCGTTTATCGCCCTTCCCGGTATATTTCTTGCTAAATTCAGCAGACGGTACTTTGCGTAAAAAAAATACAAAGGCAGAAGAAGGGCAGTGACGGTTCTTGTGGTCATCACCCGCGGTCATTGTAGCATTGACAAATATTCGCCGGCGATCATCGGACAAATAAGTACAGACCTTCTGGTCTGCTGTATCGGACAGGACTAAAGTCCTGTACTGCATTAAAATAAAGAATGCGGCATATCTTTGATGAAAGGTAGTGCCGACCTGAAGGTCGGCTGTATCAGCGGGACTAAAGGCCGACACTACATAGATAACGACGGCAACAATCAACGCTGAGACAACGTACAATTTTCCTTGATAATTTTGTCTTCAAGATGTTATTTGTCTAAAAATATAGTTGATTTTTCGCTCTTCTAACGACGACGAACGGGTTTGGGGGTTATCGATTGATGGATGAAACGGAAATAACGGAAACCGAAACGAAAACGAAACAGGAAAAGAGTGCCCCAATCAAAAGGATTCTTAAGGTTTTCTCCGGACGCAGGTGGGTTTGGCTGCTTGTTGCATGTCTTCTCGCCATCGGGGTTTACGCGTACTTTGTCTACTCGGCGCGTAAACAAGGGACTGCACCACCGGCTCGCGCTGTTCCGGTTGTCACGGCAACTGCGGCAAAGGGCGACATCAATATCTATCTCACCGGGCTCGGTTCGGTCACACCGCTCAATACCGTCACCGTGAAGAGCCGTGTGGACGGGCAGTTGATGAGGGTCTTATTCAAGGAGGGGGAGGTTGTGGACAGCGGCGCTCTTCTGGTAGAGATCGACCCGCGCCCGTATGAAGCACAACTTACCCAAGCCGTCGGGCAGATGGCCCGTGATCAGGCCCTTCTCGCAAATGCCAGACTGGACCTTCAGCGCTACAAGGATCTGGCTGAGACGGATTCTATCGCCAAGCAGCAGTATGACACACAGAAGTCTTTAGTGCAGCAACTGGAGGGAACTGTTAAGTTCGACCAGGGCCAGATCGACAATGCCAAGCTGCAGATAGTTTACTCGCGCATCACCGCACCCGTCAGCGGTAGGATCGGACTGCGCCTCGTTGACCCCGGCAACATCGTTCACGCGACCGATACCAACGGCCTCGCCGTCATCACGCAGCTGCAACCCATAACAGTCATTTTCACGATTCCCGAGGACAATCTTCCCCAGGTGCTCGCTAAGCTCAAGTCCGGGGAGCGCATGCCGGTTATTGCACTTAATCGTGAGCAGACAAAAAAAATCGCCGAGGGATACCTGCTGACTGTTGACAACCAGATCGATCCGACCACCGGCACAGTCCGCCTCAAGGCGCTGTTTCCCAATAAGAACAATGAGCTCTTCCCAAACCAGTTTGTCAATGCACGCCTGCTTATCGGCATCAAGAAAGGAACGACGGTGGTGCCCACCGCGGCCTTGCAACAAAGCACCCGCGGGACATTCGTTTACGTGGTGACTCCGGAACTAAGCGCGGCAGTGCGTGCAGTCAAAGTCGGCCCTGCCGAGGGCGATAACGTCTCCGTCGACGAGGGGCTGTCGCCTGGTGAGTTCGTTGTCGTGGAAGGGGCGGACAGGCTGCGGGAGGGCAACAAGGTCGAGTTGCAGGGTCAAGGCGGCAACGGCTCCGGCAAAGGCAAGTGATGAACCCTTCGCGAATTTTCATCCTGAGGCCTGTCGCGACAACCCTGCTGATGGTGGCTATTCTCCTGGCCGGCTTCGTCGCATACCGCCTATTGCCTGTCTCCGCCCTGCCGCAGGTGGATTATCCAACCATCCAGGTATTCACCTTTTATCCCGGTGCGAGTCCCGATGTCATCGCTTCATCCATAACATCTCCCCTCGAGCGTCAGTTCGGCCAGATGCCCGGTCTCAAACAGATGACGTCAACGAGTTCCGGCGGCAGTTCGGTCATTATACTTCAGTTCACCCTTGACCTCAGTTTGGACGTTGCCGAACAGCAGGTGCAGGCGGCTATCAATGCGGCCGCCACCTTCCTTCCGAGGGATCTTCCGAACCCGCCGGTCTATAGCAAGGTTAATCCGGCTGATGCGCCGATACTTACCCTGGCCCTGACTTCCGATACCATGGCCCTCCCGCAAGTGGAAGACTTTGCGGATACACGACTCGCCCAAAAGATCTCGCAGCTCTCCGGCGTGGGGCTTGTCAGCATCAGCGGCGGGCAGCGACCGGCTGTCAGAATACAGGCAAACCCCACGGCCCTGGCGGCCTATGGCCTGACTTTAGAAGACCTGCGCGCGGCCATTGCCGCGGCCAACGTGAATCAGGCAAAAGGGAGCTTCGACGGGTCACGCCAGTCTTCCATTATCGGCGCCAACGACCAACTCTTGTCGAGCAAAGAGTACAGGCCTTTGGTAGTTGCCTACCGCAATAATGCCCCTGTGGTGCTTTCCGATGTTGCCGATGCCATCGACGATGCGGAAAACGTAAATCTCGCGGCATGGATGAATGATGCGCCTGCCGTAATCGTCAATATACAGCGACAGCCGGGCTCCAACGTGATCGAGGTTGTCGACCGCGTCAAGAAGCTGCTGCCGCAATTGCAGAGTTCGCTTCCTTCTGCCATTCAGGTTTCCATCCTTACGGACCGCACGACGACAATCCGTGCATCAGTACACGACGTGGAGTTCGAATTAATGCTTGCGATTGCCCTGGTGGTGATGGTTATCTTTCTGTTTCTCCGTAGCCTGTCGGCAACATCCATCCCGAGCGTTGCCGTACCGCTCTCTCTCGTCGGCACCTTCGGGGTCATGTATCTCCTCGGGTTCAGTCTGAACAACTTGACACTCATGGCCCTCACAATCGCGACAGGCTTCGTCGTCGATGACGCCATCGTCATGATAGAGAACATAGCCCGCTACATAGAGCATGGCGTTTCTCCTCTCGAAGCGGCGCTCAAGGGCTCGGAACAGATTGCCTTCACCATTGTGTCTCTGACCATCTCCCTTGTCGCCGTTCTTATCCCGCTTCTCTTCATGAGTGATGTCGTGGGGAGGCTCTTCCGTGAGTTTGCCATCACCCTCGGCATTACGATCCTGATCTCCGCAGTCGTTTCCCTTACGTTGACGCCGATGATGTGTGCAAGATTGCTGAAGCACAAACCGGAAGAACAGCAAAAGAGGCTCTACCGTGTATCGCAACATATGTTCGACCGGGTAATTGCGGCCTATGGCAGGTCTCTTAAGTGGGTGTTGCAACGCCAGACGGCAACGCTCGTCGTGGCAGTGGCAACACTCGTCTTTACGGTTCTCTTGTATATTGTCATACCAAAAGGTTTCTTTCCCGTCCAGGATACCGGGCTTATCCTCGGCATTTCGGAAGGGCCGCAGTGGATATCGTTTCAGGCAATGGCCGATAAGCAGCAGGCCCTCGCGCGGACGATCCTCCGCGACCCGGCCGTGCAGAGCCTGTCCATGTTCATCGGGGTGGATGGCACCAATACGACCCTAAACAGCGGACGCGTCCTCATCAACCTAAAACCGCTCTCACAGCGCGATGCGAGCGCCAGTGAGATTATTCGCCGCCTGCAACCTGAAGTCGCGAAACTTAACGGCATAAGCCTCTACATGCAGCCGGTTCAGGACCTCACGGTCGAAAGCCGCGTGAGCAGGACGCAATACCAGTACAGCCTGGAAGACCCGAGCGCCGACGAACTGGGTCTTTTGGCTCCAAGACTTGTCGACGCCTTGCGTGAGCTGCCGGAACTTCGCGACGTGAGCAGCGATCAGCAGAACCAGGGACTGCAGGCCTCGCTTATGATTGACAGGAGCACGGCGTCACGCCTCGGAATTACCCCGCAGCTCATCGACGATACGCTCTACGACGCGTATGGCCAGAGGCTGGTATCAACGATGTTCACACAGCTGAACCAGTATCGAGTCATCCTTGAGGTCAAACCGGAATTCAAGGTGAATCCCGAAAAATTGGGAGCCCTCTATGTACGAAGCACCGGCGGCGGGCAGGTGCCGCTCGGCGCGTTTACCCAGTTCAAGGAAACCACGGGCCCGCTTATCATCAGCCATCAGGGCCAGTTTCCGGCAACAAACCTCTCCTTCAATCTCGCGCCGGATGCATCCCTTGGGGATGCGGTGAAGGCAATCGATTCAGCCACGAAGAAGCTGGGAATGCCGGCGAGCATCCGGGGGAGCTTCCAAGGCACCGCCCAGGCCTTTCAATCATCTCTCGCTAATGAGCCTATCTTGATCCTCGCGGCGCTGATAACGGTTTACATCGTCTTAGGAGTGCTGTACGAAAGTTATATTCACCCTGTCACGATCCTCTCCACACTCCCTTCCGCGGGGGTGGGAGCTCTTCTTGCCCTGATGATATGCCGCACGGATTTCAGCGTCATTGCCCTGATCGGTATCATCCTTCTTATCGGCATCGTGAAAAAGAACGGCATCATGATGGTGGACTTTGCCCTTGACGCCGAGCGCAAGGAAGGGAAAAGCCCGGAAGATGCGATCTATCAAGCATGCCTGCTCCGGTTCCGGCCGATCATGATGACGACCATGGCAGCCCTTTTGGCGGCACTGCCTCTGGCAATCAGCACGGGCGTTGGTTCAGAGCTTCGACGCCCCATGGGTATCTCCATCATCGGCGGCCTGGTTGTGAGCCAGGTACTCACGCTGTACACGACGCCGGTCATCTATCTCTGGTTTGACCGGCTGGCATTACGCTTCGCCCGGCATCGCTCCGGCGAAGCAAATAACGAGGATAGCGAAACATGAGCGGCGTGAATTTCTCAGCCCCCTTCATCAGGAGGCCGGTGGCGACTACCCTTCTGACTATAGGAATGGTTCTCGCCGGGGTGATCGCCGTGCGTTTGCTTCCCTTGTCCCCCTTGCCGCAGGTCGACTATCCGACGATCTCTGTATCTGCGGCCCTGCCGGGGGCAAGTCCGGAGACGATGGCGACATCGGTAGCGACGCCGCTGGAGCGGCAGTTTGGGCACATTGCGGGCGTCACCGAGATGACGTCGACCAGCTACCTTGGCTCCACATCTATCGTCCTGCAGTTCGACCTGGACCGCAACATCGATGGAGCGGCCCGTGACGTCCAGGCTGCGATCAATGCAGCCCAAAGCTACCTGCCGGCGGCGCTTCCTTCGCTCCCGACGTATCGCAAGGTGAACCCTGCGGAGGCGCCCATACTCATATTGGCCCTCACTTCCGACACGGTCGGAAGGGCGCAGATGTACGACGCGGGGTCGACCATCCTCCAGCAGAAACTTTCTCAGGTGGAAGGTGTCGGACAGGTAATAGTCGGCGGAGGTTCATTGCCGGCGGTGCGCGTGGAGTTGAATCCCCTGTCGCTGAGCAAATACGGGATCGGCCTTAGCGATGTTGAGACTGTCCTCAGCAACACCAATGTGAACCGGCCCAAAGGACAACTGGCAAACGGCGAGAAAACATGGGAGATCAAAACGAATGATCAACTATACAAGGCGGAACTGTACCGACCGATCATCGTTGCCTACCAGTCGGGGGCGGCGGTAAGACTGTCCGATGTTGCCGACGTGCAGGATTCGGTCGAGGATATACGCAACGCGGGTCTGGTAAACGGCAAACCCGCCGTCATGGTTATCTTGTTCCGTCAGCCGGGGGCAAATATCATCGAGACTGTAGACCGTGTCATTGAGCTCTTGCCGCAGCTTGAAGCGTCCATTCCCGGAGCAATCAACCTCTCTGTCGTTCTCGACCGCACCACGACAATCCGCGCCTCCTTGAAGGATGTCGAGCGCACACTGGTCATTTCCGGCATACTCGTGATCCTGGTGGTCTTCGCGTTTTTGAGGCACGCGCGGAGCGCCCTCATACCGACCATTGCCATACCCGTATCGCTCATCACCACCTTTGGAGTCATGTACCTCTGCGGCTACAGCCTAGATAACCTTTCCCTCATGGCGCTCACAATCGCCACTGGTTTTGTCGTGGATGATGCGATTGTTGTCCTCGAAAATATCACCCGTCACCTGGAAAAAGGCGTTTCTTCCTTTAAGGCCGCTTTACTGGGCGCGCGAGAGATCGGGTTCACCGTCCTTTCGATCAGCGTTTCTCTCGTGGCGGTGTTTATCCCCATCCTACTCATGGGAGGGATGTTGGGACGTCTCTTCCGTGAGTTCGCCGTGACGCTGTCTGCTGCAATTATGGTGTCCCTTGTGGTGTCGCTGACTGTTACACCCATGATGTGCGCCTACCTTCTGAAAACGGAAAAGGCCCAAAAACATGGGCGGCTGTTTAATTTAAGCTCACGCCTGTTTGACGGGATGCATCACGGTTACGAAAGAAGCCTGTCCTGGGCGCTGAAACACCCGCGACTCATGCTTTCCCTTATGCTCTCCACGGTAGTGATCAGCATCCTGCTGTTCGTCATCGTCCCGAAAGGATTTTTCCCCCAGCAGGATACGGGTCGCTTGACAGGTACAATCCTGGCGGCGCAGGATATATCGTTCCAATCCATGAAAGGAAAAATGGCGGCGATTGTCGATATCATCGGGAATGATCCTGCCGTGGATGCGGTTGTAGCATTCACCGGCGGCGCAGGCGGGCGGGCAACGACCAATACGGGCCGGATGTTCATCGCCTTGAAACCGGCAGGGGAGAGGAACCTCAGCGCCGACCAGGTAATCGCGAGGCTTCGCAAGAAGATCAGCAGCGTTCCGGGAGCCCCTGCATACCTCCAGTCCGTGCAGGACGTGCGCGCCGGGGGGAGGCAGAGCGGGGGCCAATACCAGTACACACTCGAAGGGGAAAACCTGGCGGATCTCATGACATGGTGCCCCCTTATAGAACAGCGATTGCGCGAGATTCACGGCATTGTCGACTTGAACAGCGATCAGCAGGACAAGGGGCTTCAGGCATCGCTTGTTATCGATCGCTCCACAGCATCACGCCTGGGCGTCAGCCCGCAGGAAATAGATGATACGCTTTACAGCGCCTTCGGCCAGGAGCAAGTCTCGATCATGTATACGCAGTTGAATCAGTACCATGTGGTGATGGAGGTAGAACCAAGTTTCTGGCAGCGTCCGGAGACACTCCGCTACATCTATGTGCCGTCATCTACAGGGGCGCTCGTTCCGCTTAGCGCCTTCACCCATTACGAAATGACGCAGACGGCACTCGCAATCAGCCATCAGGGACAATTCCCCGCAGTGACGCTGTCATTCAATCTCGCGCCGGGGCTAGCCTTGGGCGATGCGGTGAAAGCGATCGAGTCCGCCACCCGAAAGATGGGATTACCGTCGAGCATTAGCGGCAGCTTTCAGGGTACGGCCCAGGTCTTTCAGGCGTCTCTCGCCAATCAGCCTTTGCTGATTCTTGCCGCTCTGGCAGCAGTCTACATCGTCCTTGGCGTGTTGTACGAGAGTTACATCCATCCCCTCACGATACTCTCGACGCTGCCGTCGGCGGGTGTCGGGGCATTCATAGCCTTGCTGATCTCGCGCACGGACCTTACCATCATCGCCCTGATCGGTCTCATCCTGCTCATCGGGATCGTGAAGAAAAACGGGATCATGATGGTGGACTTCGCCCTGGAGGCGGAACGCAATGAAGGGAAAAGCCCGGAAGATGCCATCTATCAGGCATGTCTGCTCCGGTTTCGGCCGATCATGATGACGACCATGGCGGCCCTCCTCGGAGCAGTGCCGCTTGCTTTTGGATTCGGCGTGGGGTCGGAGCTCCGCCGTCCCCTCGGTATCGCTATTGTCGGCGGATTGATCTTCAGCCAGATGCTCACGCTCTATACGACGCCGGTCGTATATCTCTCTCTCGATCGTCTGCGGCTCCGCCTGGAAAGAAGAAAGGCGGCGAGGAAGCGGCCGGCTGCCCACAGTGTGGCTGCGGGGGCGCCGGATGTGCGGTGATGTGATTCGGACGGCGGCATGTGCAAAAAAACTCGTTGTTTGCGGTAGTACATCTTGGTAAGATGAGCCGCAGAGGGAATAACATATGATTCGTGTTAAATCGGGTTATCTAAAATGGATAAAGACACGCAGCCTGGCAATTGCCGCTATTGCAGGGATCCTCGCCATTTTCACCGCTTGCGCAGTCGGGCCTGACTATGTCAGGCCGAAAACAGAAGTACCGGTTGCCTACAAGGAAGCAGCGGAGTGGAAGATAGCAGAACCGCAGGAGGCGGTCGTTCGCGGTGCGTGGTGGGAGACATTCCAAGACCCTCAGCTTGATGCGTTAGAAGAACAGGTCAACATCTCGAATCAGAATGTCGCTGCAGCAGAAGCGCAATTCCAGCAGGCGCGAGCCCTCGTGCAGGCGGCGCGCGCGGGATATTTTCCGACTGTATCTCTCGGAGCCCAGGCAACGCGTTCCCTGGTATCGGCTAATGCCCCCAGCTCTCTCGGCACGACGAACCAGGTTTCCGACCTGCTATTGACGGGAACCGCGTCATGGGAACCTGATATCTGGGGCAAGGTCCGCCGGAGCGTCGAAGCGAGCCAGGCAACCGCCCAGGCAAGCGCAGCAGACCTCGAATCGCTTCGCCTCAGCACTCAGGCCACACTGGCACAGAGCTATTTCCAACTCTGCGCCCTCGACGCCCAGAAGAAGCTCCTCGATGAAACGGTTGCCGCCTACCAGAAAACGCTGGAACTGACCAATAGGCGCTATGCAAGCGGCGTATCATCCAGGGCCGACGTCCTTCAGGCGGATACGCAGCTCAAAACCACGCAGGCTCAGGCGATCGACGTGGGAGTGCAGCGCGCGCAACTGGAGCATGCTATCGCGATACTCGTCGGCAAACCGCCGTCTGGTTTATCCATCCCGGCAACGCCCCTCGCGGCGACGCCGGTCGCCGTACCTGTCGGCATTCCATCGGAGCTTCTGGAAAGAAGACCGGACATTGCTGGTGCGGAACGGCGTATTGCGGCAGCGAATGCCCAGATTGGTGTCGCCAAGGCGGCCTATTTCCCGAGTGTCGTCCTGAATGCAGCCGGCGGATTTGAATCATCACACTTTTCCGACTGGCTCTCCTGGCCGAGCCGTCTATGGGCGGTCGGCATGAGTCTGACGGAGACCGTTTTCGATGCGGGTCTGCGGAGCGCCCTCACGGACCAGGCGCGGGCAGCCTATGACCAGACGGTGGCGGCTTATCGTCAAACTGTGCTGGGGGGGTTTCAAGAAGTGGAGGACAATCTTGCTGCACTTCGGATACTGGAGGAGGAATCTCGCATCCAGGGGGAGGCGGTAAGCGCCGCGCGACGATCCCTGGAGTTTAGCATGAACCAGTACAGAGCCGGAACCATCAGCTACCTCGACGTGATAGTTGTGCAAGCAATCTTGCTCTCAAACGATATAACCGCCATCAATATCCTCGGCCGCCGGATGACCGCCAGCGTCCTCCTGGTTAAAGCGGTCGGCGGCGGTTGGAATTCCTCCGCGCTACCGTCAAATGGGGATCTCAACAGTAGCAAGAATAACTAGCGCGAGTAACCGAGCGCCTGCCTGCTCGAATCGCAGGAGTTGTCTACTCACCGATAATTTTTACGAGGGCCCTTTTCCTTCTCCTGCCGTCAAACTCTCCGTAAAAGATTTGCTCCCACGGGCCGAAATCGAGCTTGCCGTTCGTAATAGCTACGACGACTTCCCTTCCCATGATCTGACGTTTCAGGTGGGCGTCTCCGTTATCCTCACCGGTATGGTTGTGACGATACTGCGATAGAGGTTCATGGGGCGCCAGTTTCTCCAGCCATTCATCATAGTCCTGATGGAGGCCAGACTCGTCATCGTTGATGAAAACGGAAGCCGTGATGTGCATGGCATTAACAAGCGCCAGACCTTCTTTGATCCCGCTCTTTTTGAGGCATTGCTCCACCTGCGGTGTAATATTGATGAATGCCCGCCTGCCGGGCGTATTAAACCATAATTCCTCACGATAGGACTTCATGGCGTAGACCTCCTCTTTCAAGATTCACTGATAAGTATTTATCATGAAGGGGAGAACCACACAATAGCTGCGGGACTCCCGTCCCCGCAGGAACGACGGCATGACACTGCGACAGTATAGGGGAAGGACGGTGAGGAATCAGGTATTGTCGCGAAACAGTTTGAGCCAGATGGGTCCGCTCATGGAGACCAAGCCGAGTATGGCGAAGGCACATCCCCATCCGTAGGTTCCGCTGCCGGAGACATCGAGCACGAAACCGAAGGCGAGAGGTGCAAGAAATGCCATGCCGAATCCGACAAACGCATACAGCGCCAGAGTCCTGCCGCGTTCAAAGTCATGTGCGGCTGCAACGACACCGGCTGTCAGCGCGGCGCTGTCGAGCATCATGGCAATCCCATAGAGGAGGCAGAGTCCCGCGACCATGATAAAAGGGAGAGCGGCGGTAAAGCCTATGACACAGCCGATGAGTCCGGCGGCAAGCATAAAAATGGTGATGACGCGCCTGCGTTCCGAAATCAGCGCCAGTTCATTGCCCAGAACACTGGCAGGGACGCCCGCGAAAAGAACGATCGTGGCCAGGTTCTGCGGGCTTATATAATATTCACGCACAATCTGCAGGCTTATGCTGAAAGCCAGAAAGGCGACGAGCCATGTACGAAATCCAAAGAGCTCCCAGCAGTGAACCGCATATCCACACATGTAGCCCACGGCTGAACGGTTTCGGAGAGCTCCACGAAAGTTGAAGGATGACAGGAGAGGTTCTCTTCGTGGCAGATCAGGCGTTTTTGGCTGAACGGCAAGAGCGAAGATTAGCACGGCTCCGAGGCAGCCCATGGCCAGCATCGCAGCAGCCCAGCGCCAGTCAAGCCAGGTGACCAGCCACCCTGACAGAAATACCGATATGGCCGTACCGATGCCATACGAACACGTATAAAAGGCAATAGACCGGCTCTGAGTTCTTCCCGTGATGTGATCGCTGAGCGCCTTCAGTCCCGGCATGTACGTCCCGGCGAGGCTTATACCCGCGCAGAATCTGAAGAACATTGCCGTGAGAGTTCCCTCGGCAAGCCACCCGAATCCTGCCATCGAGGCTGCGCCGAAAAAGGCCGAATAGAGATAGATGCGGCGCGGATCAATCCTGTCGGTGAGACTCACAAGGATGGGCACAAAGGCCGCGTATCCCCCATAGAAGATTCCGTTGATCCAACCAGCCTCGGTATTGCTGAGAGCCCACTCAGCTTGAAAGACGGGAAGAAGGGCCGGGAAGTACATCGTCCCGGCCATGGAGAATATTTCGGCCACGCACACATAAATGACGAATCTAATCTGACTGTTCATGCGCAGAAGAAGATGAGGATCAAAAAATTAATTGCCCTTTATCAGATTTTTCTATCATTCTTTTGGGATTATTGTAATAATCAATTGCATTGAACTCAATAGATTTCTTAAATTTATCATATGGAAAATTCGTTTCGTGAAACCGGCAGCATTGAAGCGGTACTGTTTGATTTCGGAGGGGTTCTCTCTGAAGAAGGCTTCAAGAAAGGCCTCCAGGCAATAGCGAGGCTAAACGGCCTGGACGAAAATACCTTTATCAAGACCGCCAACGATGTGATCCATGCCTGTGGATACGTTATCGGCAAAGTTTCTGAAAGCGCCTATTGGGAGATACTGAGGGGGACTACGGGAATCAGGGGTGATGACCAGTTCCTGAGAAATGAAATACTGTCCCGTTTCAGATTGAGAGGATGGATGATCGACACAGTGAAGAGGCTCAAGGAGCTTAAAGTCTGTGTTGGTATACTCAGTGACCAGACAAACTGGCTTGATGAACTCGATGCCCGCGACAATTTTTTCCGACAGTTCGATCATGTTTTCAACAGCTATCATATGGGGAAAAGCAAGAAGGACGCGAGTCATTTTAGGGATGTGGTCCGTATATTAAGAATTGAGATTCATAAGGTACTCTTTATTGATGATGACCCGGGAAACTGTGAAAGGGCGAGACAGGCGGGGTTGCAGGTTATCCATTACAGGGACCGTGAACAGTTTCTTGAAGAGATTGCGGGATATTTTCCGGGAATAATATCATAGAACATGGTGCAGCCCGTGAGATCGGCCACATTAGCACGACTAAAGTTGTGCACGACATTTGTATGGCCTCTTTCCATTTGACACGTAAATGCATTTTTCTTATACTCTTTTATCTTCTCCGCTTAACACCCTTCATTATCTTATTGACCATACGTGAAAAGGAGAACCCATGCAGCTGATAAATCAACTGGATGCCGTCTTTAAACCTAAGAGTGTCGCGGTGATCGGAGCTTCACCTTCCCCCGGCAAACTTGGCTATGATGTTGTCTACAATCTGATCCATGCAGGCTTTGCCGGTCTAATATATCCGGTCAACCCGAAAGCGGATCAGATTCTGGGTCGCCCCGCATACAAACAGATCGGCGATATTGCGCCGGCGCCGGATCTCACGGTGGTAATCATTCCGGCAAAGGCGGTGCCCGGGGCAATCGACCAGTGCGGCGTGGCCGGGGTCAAGGCCGCCGTGGTCATTACGGGAGGGTTTGCGGAAGCGGGAGAGGAAGGAGAAAAACTTCAGGTAGAGGTGGCCAATGCTGCGCGGCGCCATGGCATCCGGGTAATCGGCCCCAACTGTCAGGGCGTGAATAATCCTCATCATAATCTCTGCGCCTCATGGCCGCTGCTTACCAGAAAGGGCCGCATGGCCTTTATTTCGCAGAGCGGGACGGTCGGAGCGGCGCTCATGGATTGGGCGAGTGAGGAGCACCTGGGGGTAAGCGCCTTTGTAAGTCTGGGCAATCGCGCCGACGTCGATGAAGCAGATTGCATCCAATATTTTAACCATGATCCCAACACCAAGGTAATAGCCCTCTATGTGGAAGGCGTCAAGCGGCCCGTTGAATTTCAAAAAGCCCTGGCCGCGGTTACGAAACCGGTAGTTATTTTGAAATCCGGGCGCACTCCGAGAGGCCGTGTTGCGGCAGAATCGCACACCAAGTCAATGGCAGGAGTGGATGCCGTTTATGACGCGATCTTCAAAAAATACCGTGTTCACCGCGCAGATACCATCGAAGAACTCTACGACTACGCCAAGGCATTAGCCTACATGTTTAAGCCCCCGGGGAAACGCCTGCTCAATATTACCAGCTCGGGAGGCTCTGCCATCCTGGCCATAGATCAGGCGGAAAAACTCGGGTTCGAATCGCCGCGGCCGAAGGCTGCCCTGAGGGAACGTTTACGCGCGATATTACCCACGCACTGTTCAGTTGATAACCCCATAGACCTTACGGGAGACGTGATAGGCGATCCGACGTTGTACAGCAAAGTGATTGATGCGGCAAGAGGCGACTATGACACTATGGTCATCATTTTTGGCGACCCGATTGCTGGAGCATCGAAGATTGTCACTCCGGGCACCTCGGAAGTGGTTGTCTTCCTGGGCGGGGCCGATATCGAAAGAGAGGAGCGGCTCCTGATCCACCAGCGGGGCATACCGGTCTTTCCCACGCCGGAAAGAGGCCTCAAGGCCTTGCATCAGTTCTTCCGATTTGAGAGCCGTGCCATCCTTGCCCCTTCAGCCCAGGCATCGACCTCCGGCTTGCAACTAATGAGTGCAAGTGAGTCAGTGATGCTGCTGGATGAGGCCCGCATTCCTGTGGCTGCCGCGAGACTGGCCAAATCGCCCGAGGAGGCCTCAGCATTAGGCCGCACGTTTGACACCCCCGTGGTCCTCAAGGTAGCCTCGCCGGATATAGCCCATAAAAGCGATGTTGACGGTATACGCCTTAATCTATCTACCGATAAGGAGATACGTACCGCCTATCACGAAATTATGGCAAGCGCCGCCACTCGCGCCCCTCATGCCCGCATCGAGGGGGTAACCGTATCCCCCATGGGCGAAGCAGGCGGCCAGGAAGTTATTGTGGGTGTTTTCACGGACCCGCAGTACGGGCCTGTTTTGATGTTCGGCCTGGGAGGAATTTTTACAGAAATTTACAGGGATGTACAGTTCTGCCTGCTCCCAGCCTCGAATGAGGAACTGCGGCAGACGATACAGACCATCACCGGATATCCGCTACTGGCCGGCGTCCGGGGCCAACGCCCGAAAGACGTTAAGAAGCTGATAGAAGTTATGAGAGGTGTATCTAGACTGGTAATTGACAATCCAGAAATTGATCAGATTGATCTGAACCCCGTGCTCGTCTATGAACAGGGCGTGCTTGTCGTGGATGCGCGAATCTTCAGACGGACGTCGTAGGCGGCTATGAGGCTTATGCAGTGGGAATGGTCATACAGGCCGCATTGCTGGCCCGCATATCCGAGCCTCAGTGGATTTTGTGACCCTTGAGCAGGTTGGCCATTATCAGACCGTAAAAACTTTCCCTGCCGGACTGGAAATGCCAGCCCAAGTGGGTGAAGCAATTTGCACACACGGCGATGCGCCAGGCGAATCCGGCAAACCACGTAGCCTCGTAAGTGGGGATGCCGTAGAGGAAACATCCCCCTGCCCTGAAAAAGCAGCCGATATGGAAACTAATGCCCAGGGGATTTTTAAAAATATGTGCATGTTGACCGTTTACGGCAATGCTATATTCAACCGTTGTGATCTCGTTTCTGCAGTTCTTGCAAATGATTGACTCTTTCTTTTCCTCTGTTTCTGTTTCCTGCAATATTTTCGAGCAGACTGTCTCGATTTGATCGTCGGAAGATTTTTTCAGCCCCAGCGAACGGGCTATGTTATGCGGCTGCATTCTCTGGCTTACGCGAAAAATCATATCCGGGAGACTTCCTGCACTCCGTTGTGTCGGTTTAAGTTCTCTATGGTATCTATTTCTCTCATTTTACTTGATTTGGGGCTCTAAAGCAAATTGCCAAAAAGCAGCCAAATCCCGTGCACCAAATAAAACTGGAGGATCGATTCTCTTGACAAACTTCACATGCGTGTGTTACGCATCCATTCAATCACAGGTAACCCGCAAGGGCGTTAGGGAAGGCGGTGAAAATCCGCCACGGGCCCGCCGCTGTAACCGGGGACGAAAACCGCAGGGGCCACTTTCCTCTCAGGATGGGAAGGCGCGGCGAGTAGGAAGAGCCGGGAGTCAGAAGACCTGCCTGTGGAACAAAAATAGTTTTGGCCTGTGCGCGGTACGGGCAAACTTAATTAACCGTAGATGAAAAACGGCATCCACGGATCAATAAAATGGTTCGTGGATTTTTTATTATTAATATGGCACGAAAGTTATTGTTCCTGAGACACGGAGATATCGGCGAACAGTATCAAGACCGGTATATTGGGAGCACGGATGTGTCCATGAGCGTGCTGGGGCATCAGCAGGTCAGGGCCGTCCGGGTGCTGCTCGGCAAAGAAAAGCCCTGCAACTGTATATCGAGTCCCATGACACGCTGCCGAGAAACGGCAGCAGTTGTTATGGAAACTGCTGATATAGACTTTACCGTCGATCCCGATCTGAGAGAAATCGACTTTGGTCGGTGGGAAGGTATGACCTTCAATGAGATACAGGCGGCATTTCCCGGGGAGATGGACAAGTGGGCTGAATTGAAGGCCGATTTCACTTTTCCGGGAGGGGAGAAGATTGCGGATTTTCGGTCAAGAATAATCGTCGCCGCTCGTCGCCTCGAGACGCATGCTGCCGATACCATTGTTGTCTGTACGCACGGGGGCGTAATCCGGTTCCTCATCTGCCATTTCCTGGGGCTCAGGGCGCGGCAGTATATACTTTTCAAGGTGAAACATGCCTCGTTGACAACTATCGAACTTTTTGACGGGTCCGGTATCCTTGCGGGACTGAATGAAACAGGGCAGATGGAGTAAGGGGTCGCATCGAATGGCAAAGATCATTTTCGTAACAGGGGGCAGCAGGAGCGGGAAGAGCGGCTATGGCCAACGTATTGCAGAGTCGCTCTCCGGCACCCGAACGTATATTGCGACTTGTCCAGTCATCGATAAGGAAATGGAGGACCGCATACGAAAACATAAAGAAGCACGTAAATCAGCGTCTTGGGAGACTCTCGAAGAGCCAACAGATCTGGCCGGAGCCCTGCGCAGGACAAGAGAAAGCCAGGTAACGCTCGTTGACTGCCTCACCTTGTGGGTCAACAATCTCATGTACGAAGCTGAGCAGGAAAAGAGATGTCTCGATGAAGAAGCGATTGGTGCAAGGTGCGAGGATGTCGTGGGGGTCTGCAGCGATCTTCCCGGCACGGTTATTCTTATAGCCAATGAAGTAGGCATGGGCATCGTGCCCGAAAATCCCGGCTCCCGGCTGTTCCGGGACCTGGCAGGGCGCTGCAATCAGATTATGGCGAGTCACGCAGATGCCTGCATTTTCATGATAAGCGGCATTCCCATTTATATTAAAGGAGAAAAAATCTTATGAACCTAATGGAATCGACGATTAATAAAATAATCCCTCAGGACGCGGATGCGCGTGCGCAAGCGAGGACAAGGCTCGAACAACTCACTATGCCGCACTGGGCATTGGGCCGTTTGATGGACCTAGCCGAAGAATTAGCAGGAATGACGGGTTCCCTAAAGCCGCCCGTGGGTCGCAAGACTGTGGTTACCATGGCAGGCGATCATGGAATTGCCGCAGCGGGTGTCAGCAAATATCCGCAGGAAGTAACTGTTCAGATGGTCTATAATTTTGTGCGGGGCGGCGCCGGTATCAATGCCCTGGCCAAGCTTGTCGGTGCGAAGGTGGTGGTCGTCGATATGGGTGTGGCAGGTGACTTGGGTGAACTCGTCAAATCGGGGAAGATTATTTCCAAACGGACGGGGGCGGGAACAAGGAATATGGCGACCGGACCGGCCATGTCTCGGAATGAGGCAGTTCGCTCCCTGGAAGGCGGAATCGAGGTGGCCCTGGAGCTGGGACCATCGACTGATATCTTCGGTACGGGTGATATGGGGATCGGCAACACTTCGCCCAGTGCCGCTGTCATTGCCGTGTTCAGCGGGTTACCGCTTGTCGAGATTGTAGGCCGCGGCACAGGCATCGATGACGCGCAGCTTGTGCATAAGAATAAGATGATCGAACAGGCCCTGGAGATGAATAGGCCCGACCCCAATGATGCCCTTGATGTCCTCGCAAAGGTTGGAGGATTCGAGATCGGCGGGATAGCTGGCTTAATCCTGGGCGCTGCCTACATGAGAAAGCCCGTGCTCGTGGATGGATTCATCTCCACTGCCGGCGCACTCTTAGCCGCGCAGTTGGCTCCCGCTGCTCGTGATTACATGATCGCTTCTCATCGCAGCATGGAGAGGGGGCATCAGATTGCCCTCGACTGCCTGGGGAAAAAACCACTGCTGGATCTCGATATGAGACTCGGCGAAGGAACCGGCGCGGCCTTGTCCATGAATCTTGTAGAGGCCGCCGTCCGGATTCTCACGGAAGTGGCCACTTTTGAGGAAGCGGCAGTATCTAAGGCGGACAAATGAGACCCCTTCTGGCAGCTATCCAGTTCTTGACAGTAATCCCATTTCCAAGGAGTTTCGTGGGGGATGAAAAGGAACTCGAGAAGTGTATGCCATTCTTCCCGGTGGTTGGTTTGCTCATCGGCATTATCATAGCGGCTTTTGATCATGTCATGGGCTTAATTCTCCCACCGCTCGCTGCAAGCGTGATGACAGCGATTGCCATGACAGGCATATCGGGGGGATTACACATGGACGGCCTGGCGGATACGGCGGATGGTTTTTTCAGCGCCCGTCCACGTGAGCGGGTTCTCGAAATTATGAGAGACAGCCGGACAGGCGTCATGGGCGTTCTCGCTGTGGTGTTTGTAATTGTGCTGAAAGTCTCTGTGCTGATATCACTCTTCCCTCCTCTTCGTTCCGGAATCATTGTCCTCATGCCCCTGGCGGGGCGGTGCTCTTTCGTTGTGATGATGACGGCTCTGCCTTACGTCAGACGCGAAGGCGGCCTGGCTACTGCCTTCGGCGTTGGAAAGTCATGGCTAAATGTCATTTGGACATCGGCGTTTCTCCTTGCCGCAGGATGGCTTGCAGGACGCTTGCTGGGACTCGCAGCAAGCTTTTCTGCGCTTCTGATGGCGGCGCTGTTTTCCGTCTACTGTTTTCGCAAGATTGGCGGATATACTGGTGATACCCTGGGAGCCGGTTGCGAGATTACGGAAATTGTCCCGGCCATCGCAGCTTTGGCTTTAATGGGCATTGTCTACTGAGTTAACGGAAGGACTGGGATATATTTTTCAAAATCAAATTCCCGGCCTGAAAATTTTGCATGAGACTGGAATATCAGATTGTTGTCGCCATACTTCTGGACTTTATTTCAGGCGACCCACCATCGCTTCCTCACCCCGTGAAACTGATAGGACGTTTCGCTTCTTTCGTCGAGACACCACTGAGGCGGATGTTCGCAAATGCGCGGACGGCAGGCGCGATCGCGGTGTTGACTGTCCTTGTCGTTACGGGTCTTGCAACGTACGCGGTCATTATCGGTGCAGGGCTGCTGCATCCCCTAGCCGCTGATGTCGTTTCCGTTGTCCTTCTCTATACGACGTTTGCTGCCAGAGATCTCTCACGGCATAGTCTTAATGTCTATCGTGAGTTGAAAGCGGGAAATATTGTAGAGGCCAGGAAGAAGGTTGCCCTGCTGGTAGGCCGGGACACTGACATCCTCGACACGGTCGGCATCGTCCGAGCAACCGTGGAAAGCGTTGCCGAAAACACCGTGGACGGAGTTACGGCGCCCTTGTTTTTTGCCTTCCTTGCCGGACCCGCAGGGGCTATACTTTATAAGGCCGTGAATACGCTTGATTCCACTTTCGGCTACAAGAACGAACGTTACAGAGAGTTTGGATGGGTTTCGGCGAAGCTCGATGACGTTGCCAACTATATACCTGCAAGACTTACGGCTTTGATAATTCCCTTTGCTGCCATCATCCTGCAGTTGAGTCCTTTGAATTCTCTCAGAATGCTGCTAAGGGATGGGAAGAAACACCCCAGCCCTAATTCCGGCCTTACGGAAGCTGCTGTGGCAGGCGCGCTCTCGGTTCAACTTGGTGGGCTGAACTATTATTTCGGGCAACCCTCCCTGAGACCAACCCTGGGAGATCCTGTCAAAGAGCTCGGGAAGAACGATATAGTAAGGGCAAATGCCCTGATGCTTGTCACACTGATTCTTGCGACGAGCATATTTTTTGCCATCAGGTTCAGTCTCAATTGGTAGAGTCCGTGCAGAGATCAATGTAATGCGTCGAGTTAGATGAGAGCATCCGGATCAAACAAAGAAGTCACCATTAAATTCATTCTTAGGGCACTACACCATAGGAATTACCGACTCTTCTTTGGCGGTCAGAGCGTTTCGCTCATTGGGACATGGATGCAACAGATTGCCATGAGCTGGCTGGTATACCGTCTGACCAATTCGGCCTTTCTCTTAGGCCTGGTGAGTTTTTCGAGTCAGATACCCGTCTTCCTCTTTGCATCAATCGCGGGCGTCTATGCGGACAGATGGAATCGCCATCGCATACTGGTTGTTACACAGGCCCTTTCCATGATCCAGGCCTTGACCCTTGCCTTTCTCACCCTCACCGGAGCCATACAAGTCTGGCAGCTCATCGGTTTGAGCATATGTCTTGGAGTGATCAACGCGTTTGATATGCCTACGCGCCAGTCATTTATCGTGGAGATGATAGAAAGGCAGGAGGATCTGGGAAACGCGATTGCTCTGAATTCTTTCATGTTCAACGGGGCAAGGCTCGTAGGGCCGGCTGTCGCAGGCATACTGATCGCACTTCTTGGTGAAGGTGTATGCTTTTTGATCAACGGGCTGAGCTTCATGGGCATCATCGCCGCCCTACTGGCGATAAGGGTGCCAAAAAGAAAGAAAGCGGCGCATGCGGCCCATCTGTGGCAGGATTTGAAGGAGGGCTATTCCTACGCCTTCGGATTTGCGCCGATCCGTTACATCCTTCTGCAGCTGGGACTGATGAGCTTCATGGGCATGACCTACGCTGTCCTGATGCCCATTTTTGCGAAGGATATTCTCCACGGCGGGCCTCACACGCTGGGATTTCTCATGGCGGCATCTGGCATCGGTGCACTGACAGGCTCCGTCTATCTGGCATCGCGGCAGACGATTCTGGGACTGGGACGACTCATTTCAATTGCTTCCGCTATCTTCGGCGCCGGCGTTATCGCATTTTCTTTTTCAACAGTGCTTGTCGTATCTCTTCTCATGATGTTTGTCGCCGGATTCGGCATGATAGTTCAGCTCGCTTCGAGCAACACGATCCTGCAGAGTATCGTGGAGGAGGACAAGCGGGGCCGCGTGATGAGCATATATGCGACAGCCCTTTTCGGTATGGCACCGATGGGCAACCTCTTTGCAGGCGCACTGGCGTCCTTGATAGGCGCCCCTAAGACCATCATCATAAGCGGATTCGCCTGCATCGTCGGATCGCTCCTCTTTGCCCTGAAGCTTCTTCACATAAGAAAAAAGGTTCGTCCCATTTATATCAAGATGGGCATCATCTCCGAGCTTGAATGATAAATCTGAAAAGTCTTAGCCACAAAAAATATTGGAAATTTTATATTAATTATATTATACTGAGATGCAGAATTTTTGAAATGAACTGAGGTGTTTATGAGGTTTGATATTGCTAAAGACGGCAGCGGCCTGGTTTATGAAATACGACAGATCGTGAACGTGGCCAATAAACTGAAAGAGTACGGTATCGAGGTAATCTGGGAGAATATCGGCGACCCCATTCATAAAGGTGAAAAAATACCCGAGTGGATGAAAGAGGTCCTTATTGAAGTTCTCAGAGATGACCTTTCATACGGTTATTGTCCTACCAAGGGTGTTGACACGACCCGTGAGTTCCTGGCAGACCGGATAAACAAGATGGGCCACATGCAGATAACGCCTGAAGACATAATTTTTTTCAACGGACTGGGCGATGCGATTGCCCGGGCTTACAGCGCCATAAGGGTTGATGCAAGGATCATCATGCCTGAACCCACTTATTCGACACATCTGCTGGCGGAAGTGCTCCATGCCTCGTTCCCCCCCAACACTTACCGGATGAATCCCTATCGGGACTGGGCCCCGGACATCCGCGAACTCGAGCAGAAGGTCAGAAGCTATAAATCGATCGTCGGGATTCTGGTTATAAATCCGGACAATCCTACGGGATTTGTCCATTCTCCCGAGGCGCTGCAGCAGATCGTGAAGATTGCCAGGGAGTATGACCTCTTTCTTATTTTCGATGAGACGTACATCAACATTGTATACAACGGAAAATCGACAGTAAACCTGTCTGATATCATCGAAGACGTGCCCGGCATCAGCATGAAGGGCATCTCCAAGGAATTCCCCTGGCCCGGAGCGCGGTGCGGCTGGATGGAGGTATACAATGTACATAAGGACGAGAAATTCGAGAGGTACTTTAACACGATCGTGAATCAGAAGATGTCCGAGGTTTGTTCGACCACACTTCCGCAGATGGCGATCCCCAAAATCATTACCCATCCGGAGTACAAGAAATACCTGGACTCTCGCGTTCGACACTACGAAAGACTCTCCAACATAGCCTATAACAGTCTCAAGGACGTCCCCTATCTTATCGTAAATCGGAGCAACGGTGCCTTCTATATGTCGGTGGTTTTTAACGAGGCGTCGCTTAATGACAGGCAGAATCTGCCTATCAAACAACCGGAGATCAGACAATATGTTGAAAAACTGACGTCTGAAAGAATAGAGTTTGACAAACGCTTTGTTTATTACCTCCTAGGTTCCACGGGAATTTGCGTCGTTCCGCTCACTTCTTTCTTTACTTCCGTACCGGGGTTCAGGATGACATTGCTGGACAGAGACGCGGACAAGTTTGAATACGTAATGAAGACACTTGCGGAAAAGACCGTCGAGTATATCGAGTCTGCTCACTAAGCCCGTCCCAAGATAGAGACATTCCTCCGCATGTCTCTATCTTCTTAAAGTTCTATTCCGGAATATTATTTGATCAAGCGCCGGCGCATTTTGTAGATTGCAAGCGGAAAAAAAACGAGGCAGGAGATCACAAAATAGCAGAAGCCCGGGAGCAGCGACATATCGACTATACCGAGACTTAGCGACCTGGTAAGGCTTACCATATGTGTCAAGGGCAGGAGCATGGCGACGTGTTGAGCCCACCCGGGCAGATTCTCGATGGGGAAAAAGGTCCCGCTGAAGAGAAACATGGGGGTGATAAATAGAAATACAGGCAGATTGAAGAGTTCTATGTTGGCTACGATCGCCGTAAAGATCATTCCCATTGAACCAAAGGCAATGCCCCCGATAACAGAGAGCGGAATAATCAAGAGGCCTTCCGGGTAACGGATGAGGCCGAATAAACTGATAACCGCAAGCATGATTGATGTCGCAATAACCGATTTGGTGGCTCCCCAGACGATCTCCCCGGTGATAATTTCTTCAAGAGTAAGCGGCGTTGCCATCATGGCGTCGAATGTTTTTTGATAATACATGCGCACGAAGGAGGCATAGGTGTTTTCAAAAAAGGCATTGTTCATGATATTGATGGCAAGGAGGGCCGGCGCGATGAAGAGCATGTATGAAATTTCGGAGCCCTGGTAATTGACATCTCCAATCAGGGCGCTCAAGCCCACTCCGAAGGCAACCAGATAGAAGAAAGGTTCGAGCAGAGGGGGAACGAAACTGATCTTCCAGTTCTGCTTGTAGACAAGGAGGTTTCTCTCCCAGACCCGCCAGAAGCGCATGGACAGATGGAGTGGTAAGATTTCTCTCATTCCCTTAGCTCCCTCCCCGTTAGTTTTAGGAAGACGTCTTCCAGGGTTGCCATGCGCATGATGCACCCTTCCTTGCAGTATTCATTGCTTATCTCACGGAACAGGGTATTTCCGTCGCCGGTGTTTATGATCAACCGATGGCCCAGATCCTCATACTCCATATTTCTCGATTGGACGAACGCCCGCAGCGATTCGTTCGGCTCAAGCACCTCTATGATATCGTGTCCCACATATTGTCTGATGAGCTCAAGCGGTTTCCCCTCTACCAGTATGCCGCCATGGTCCATGATGATCAGGCGATCACAAAGCCGGGACGCTTCGTCCATATTATGGGTGGAAATCAAGATAGAAAGCCCCTTTGCCTTGAGCTCACCTAAACGCTCCCACACCTGATGGCGGGACTGCGGGTCGAGTCCCGTCGTCGGCTCATCCAGAATTAAGAGTTCTGGCCCATTCAGCAGTGCTCTGGCCAGAACCAAACGGCGCATCATACCTCCCGACAGTTCCGTAACCCTCGCGTCTTTGCGGTGCTCAAGGGCCATAAATCTTAGAAGGCTCTCGGCCTGCACCTGCGCCGCCGTGTGCGACATATTGAAATATCGGGAAAAAACCTCAAGATTCTGTTTTACCGTGAGGTCAGGATCCAAATTATTGTCCTGGTGACACACGCCGAGTCTGGACTTTATGGCACGCGTGTTTTGCGCGATATCAAGACCGAAGACTTCGAGGGCGCCGCGCGTGATCGGGGAGAGGCCATAGATCATCCGGATGGTGGAAGTTTTTCCGGCGCCATTGGGTCCTAGCATCCCGAAACATTCTCCTGGATGTACCTCGAAAGAAATGCTATCGACAGCTACGAGGTTACCGAATATCTTGGTTAGATTTTTCGCCTTTACGATAGGGCTCAGTGAAAATTTTTCAGGGTAATCTTCTTGTGGGACGTTCATGTAGTAAGCCGTTCTCTTGAAAGGTGCATTTGCTCAATATGACTTTGCGTTTGTCCTTTAAATGAATTGTCAGAATCTTCTGAATGTGCTACTTATCCGGCATCATAAATATCTTATATCAGATCACGATTTTTCTTAAAACATAATTTAGCAAAGGGTCTGTCTTATCGTATCGGCCTGAAAGCGGGAGGAGAATTAAGATGTCCGGCTTATTGGAGGAAACGCTGGCGAAATATAACAGAGGGCTGGTTTTCGTCTATACGGGGAACGGCAAGGGGAAGACAACGGCCGCCATGGGGCAGGCGCTGCGGGCAGTGGGGCACGGGTTGAAGGTGTTGGTAATTCAATTCATGAAGGGAAAGAAATATGGTGAGGTGATAGCTTGCGAGAAATTTCTTCCCGCTATAACCATTTGCCCGTGCGGTCTCGACAGTTTTGTAATGAGGGGAAACCCGGCCCCCGTTGATATCGATTTAGCGCAACAAGGATTAAACCTTGCCAAAAAATCTCTGGCTTCCGGGGAATATAACATGGTCATCCTCGATGAAATAAATGTTGCCCTTGACTTTGGACTGGTTTCCGTAAAGGACGTTGTCGAGATGGTAAAAGGGAGGGCTGCAAATGTTGACGTAGTCATGACGGGAAGATATGCTCCTCCAGAAATTATCGAGATTGCTGATACCGTCAGCGAAGTGAACGAAGTTAAGCATCATTACTCAACGGGACTGAAGGAGAGGGCCGGCATAGAATACTAGCTTGGGAAGAAGGAATTGCAGAGTACTCGGAGTGGAAGACTGATGAAGAAGACCCCGAAGGAAGAGCTAAACAGGCGAATCAAAGCGCTTCAGAGACGCATAGAATCAGGACAAATGGAAGGCGCATTGATTGTTCAAAATGCGGACCTTTTCTATTTCACAGGAACCGTGCCGCAGGGGCATCTGTTTATACCGCCTTCAGGAGAGCCACTTCTTTTTGTGCGCAGGAACGCCGATCGGATCAGGAATGAGTCCGAGCTTGATAACATCATACCCATCGGAAGTCTCAGGGAATTGCCGGCACTGCTGGCTCACCATGGCTATTCGCAAATAAAAAGGCTCGGGATGGAGCTTGATGTATTGCCGGTCAGCCTTTATCTTCGGTATCTGGATATTGTAAAGCCGGCAGAGATTGTTGACGTCTGGCCTTCCGTTCAAGCCGTCCGGGCCGTGAAATCTGACTATGAGATAGGACTCATGAAAGAGGTGGGATGCCTTTCCGACTTCATGGTTGCCACTTGCCGGAACAATCTTAAGGAAGGGCTGACTGATATAGAGCTTGCTGCCACGATAGAGGCGGCGGCCAGAACGCGTGGCCATCAGGGTTACGTCCGTGCGAGGGCATTCAATCAGGAGGTCTACTGGGGTCATTTCATGTCCGGACCGGACGCGGCCGATCTGAACTTCGTTGAAAGCACAACCGGGGGACATGGGCTCTACAATGCCTTCCCGCAAGGTTCGGGATGGAAAACTATCAGGAGGCAGGAGCCCGTCATTTTTGATCTCGGGGCAGTTATGTATGGGTACTGCGTGGACCAAACGCGCACACTGAGCCTCGGACCCCTCCCCAACAAATTAGACGATGCCTACAAGGTATCCCTGGAGATCCACTATAGATTAGGGAAAATGATCCAACCCGGTGTCGCAGTTGGCGAGCTGTTTTCAGAAGCACAGCGCATGGCTGAATCCCACCACCTGGGTGATCATTTCCTGGGTTATGGGAATTGGCGCTTGAGGTTCTGCGGACATGGAGTCGGTTTGGAGTTGGACGAATACCCGGTGATCGTGAAGGGGGGCAAGGCGCTCCTCGCTCCGGGCATGGTGATCGCCATTGAACCAAAGTTTAACTTTCCAGGAGAAGGGGTCGTCGGTGTTGAAGATACATTCATTGTTATGGGCAAAGGAGGTCAGAGAATGACCAACGCCAGCTATGTAGTCGACGTCACCCAAGGATAGATGCCCGTGCAGAAACATAAGAAAGTTCTTGATGACATCATCTCGCTTCTCAAGGAGCGAGGGGCTTCGGCCGTGGTACTGGCAAATCCTGCCGACATCGTCGTTGACGAAAGGGTTCGTCTTAAGTGTCGGGTTCCCATCTGTGACAGTTACAACAAGAATCTCATGTGCCCCCCTCATGTACCGCCTGTGGCGGAATTTCGCGAAGCTCTTACTAACTATAAGCAAGCCATCCTCATCCAGATTTCCGCCGACCTCCGCGAAACACACGCCAATGCCCCGGCAGAAGAGGTATTTCTTCCTGCAAGAAAACTTCACGAGTTGGTTAATTTGGGTGAGAGACAGGCATTTGCCGCCGGGTTTCGTTTTGCCGCCGGCTTTATCGGAGGCTGTTGCCGCTTGTGCGACGAGTGTGTGGTGGCACAGGGCGGCACATCATGCCGGTTTCCCTTCCAGGCGAGGCCTTCCATGGAGGCCGTGGGAATCGATGTTATAGCTACTGCGGAAAAGGCAGGATTGCCGCTGGCCTTCCCCATTAAGAACAAGGTTACGTGGACGGGACTGATTTTAATATAGAAAGCAAAATGGGCATCAAGGATACGCTGTCTGAGGATTTCCAAGACGGTGGGAGAAGCGGTGGCGAATATGCGTGAAATCAACGGAATGTATCGCGTTGAAGACGGGTTTCATGACCGTCCATCGACTGTGAAAATTGTGAGACACTTTTAAGGATCATAGTTATGAAAATAAAATTCATGGGAGCGGCAAGAACGGTAACCGGTTCCTGCTACATTATTGAAACACATGGCCATAGATTCGCTGTTGACTGCGGGATGCATCAGGGGAATGCGGAAATTGAGAAGAGAAATTGGGATGTTGATATTTATCAACCTGCTGACATAGAATTTTTTCTCATCACCCATGCCCACATAGACCATTCCGGTCTTCTGCCACGGATTGTCAAGAAGGGATTTAACGGCAAGATTTATGCAACGCCGCCGACGAGGGATTTGCTGAAGATATTGCTTCTTGACAGCGCCCATATTCAGGAGATGGAAGCCCAGTGGAAAAGCAAGAAGCATCTCCGCTCGGGAGAAGAGAGAATCAAGCCTTTATATACGCAGAAAGATGCAGAGGCGGTGTTTCCGATGTTCAATTGCGTATCGTATGGCGAAGCTTTCGCACCCATGGGCGGCCTCAAGGTAACTTTCAAGGACGCAGGCCACATCCTTGGCGCTTCGCTGATCGAGCTTGTACTTGAAGAAAATGGCGCGACTGTCAAGCTCGTCTTTTCCGGCGATATAGGCCGTCCCGCCCAGTTGCTCATGGAAGATCCGAGTATCGTCAATACGGCCGATTTCCTCTTCTTGGAGTCAACATACGGCGACCGGAATCATAAGAACGAGGATGACAGCCTGAATGAGCTGGCGGAAGCCATAGCCTATAGTTACGGCAATAGAGAGAAGGTGATAATCCCTGCCTTCGCTGTGGAGAGAACCCAGGAGATGATGTATTGTCTTTATCTTCTGTCCAAGGATGGAAGGCTTCCCCGGGATATGCCCATTTATCTGGACAGTCCTTTGGCCATCCAGGCCACGGAGATCTTCCGTCGCCACACGGCTTACTTGGATGATGAAACCAGGGCGCTGATAAAGAAAGGGGAAGATCCTTTAAATCTGCCGCAAATACATTTCACTCCCACGACGGAGGAGTCCATGGCAATCAACAACATCTCCGGACCGGCGATTGTCATATCCGCGAGCGGCATGGCCGATGCCGGGAGAATAAAACACCATCTGCGGCACAACATATGGCGGGAAGGCGCCAGTATCGTCTTTGTCGGCTTTCAGGCGGAGGGAACGACGGGTCGTAAGATAGTGGACGGTGCAAAGAAGATTCATCTCTTTAATGAGGATATTGCCGTGAGGGCCAGGGTCTTTACGATAAATGGATTTTCGGCCCATGCCGGTCAAAGCCAGATTATCGACTGGTTGAGGCATTTTCGTAGCCGGGATATGCAAATCTTCCTCGTACATGGGGAATATGGAGCCCAGCAAGCGCTTGCAGGCCTCATTAAGGAACGATTCGGCTTCAAAGTGATGATACCTCAATACCTTGAAGAAACTACCCTCGAACCGGGGCGTGTGCTTGAGCGTGTGGAATATCCGGAGAAAGCGGTTCCTTCGATTGACTGGAATTATATAATTGAGAATATCGGCGCCAGGTTTGCACAGCTCAGGGAAAAAAGATCTCAACTGGAATCAAAGCCGTGGGTAGAACAGACAGAGATCAGAGATCATCTCCTCGATTTGGAGCGCGTCCTGACGGAAATCAATTCCGAAGTCTAAGATCATTTTCGGGGACCCTGACATAGTTCTATTCGACGATCTTGTACTCGAATCTCGCCACAACGTTCAATTGTGAAATATTTAACTCACGGGGCAGGGGATCATAAGGGGCCGCTGATCTGACGACATCAAGAGCTCCCTGGTCGAGGTAATTGTATCCTGATGATTCAAAGATCCGACTTGATGTAAGGTCCCCACCTTCGCCTATTGAGAATCTAACGACGACAGTCCCTTCTTCCTCCTGTTCAAAGGCAATTTGGGGATATATCCATATGTCTTCGATTTTTTTCTTTATCCTTTTGAGGTAAAATGAATATTTAATGTCAATGCTGCCGAGGTCTACGGTCTCTTCTCTTTTCATGTGGCGGCTGGCTTGTTCTTCCTGATGGACGGGCTTGTCAGTTTTTTCTTCGTCGTTGATTTTATCTTTATTTGCCGCTGGCTCTTTCAAGGTGACGATTAAAACATCTTCCTTGCGAGATTTCCCACGAAAGTCTATAAAGCCGGTGACGCACAACATGGCCACGTGGCTGGCAAGAGATATCAGTATGGATATGATCAATATTTTTTTTGACGTCATCGAGGGCCGCCTTTTCTTGTCCGGATAATACGTCAATGAGCATATAAAAATCAACAATTTGTTAGGGCGCAAGACTGTCTTGCGCGTCACAACAGGTGGTTCATGGATTCTATTGATGAAAAATTTATGGCCCTCGCCCTGGAACAGGCCTCTCTGGCTCTCCGGGAAGGGGAGATTCCCGTGGGCGCCGTGATCACGCTGGGCGGCGAGATCATATCAGCATCACACAACAGATGTATTTCGATGAATGATCCCTCTGCCCATGCGGAGATCCTTGCTATTCGCAAGGCGGCAAGGAAGCTCCACAATTACCGTCTCATTGATACTGCACTGTACGTGACACTGGAGCCATGTGTCATGTGCGCCGGGGCAATCATACAGGCGCGGGTACGGAGAGTCATATTTGGTGCAGATGATTCCAAGAGTGGCGGTGTTGTTTCCCTTTACAGGCTCTTTCAGGATGAGAGGCTGAACCATGCTGTAGAAACGACCGGTGGCGTGAAGAGGGAAGCCTGCGCCGAAATTTTGAGTAGATTTTTTAATGAGAAGAGGATAACATCAAAAATCAATTCGCAATCATGATGGATCCTGCGGAGAGATACCGAAGTGGTCGTAACGGGATCGACTCGAAATCGATTTGAGGGCCAAAAGCTCTCACGGGGGTTCGAATCCCCCTCTCTCCGCCAGCATTAGGGAATAGAGATCAGAGGACAGGAATGAGTCAGATTTTTTCTGAATGCTTATCCCTAACCCTTGATCCCCAATATGGAGAGATGCCCGAGAGGCCGAAGGGGCACGACTGGAAATCGTGTGTATACCCACAAAGGTGTACCGGGGGTTCGAATCCCCCTCTCTCCGCCAGTCAATCTTAGAGAGGTTTGTTGGCGGAAAGGTTACGTGCAGAGTCTTTGCATGGCCGCCACACGCACCAGATATATGATAGCCGGGTCCCGTGCAACGAAGGGTTGTAAACCCCGCCAGGTCCGGAAGGAAGCAGCGGTAGCAATTTCCGACGTGTGCTGCGGGTAAGCCTGGCTATCTCCATAAGACTCGGCCTTTTCCAAGGCAACACCGCGGGGAAAGGCCTTGGTCTAATCCGGCAGCGAGCGCAATCCTGGCAGCTTGCTGTGGGAGAGCTTCAATTGACCCTGAGTGAATGATACGTGTCGAAGGGTCTCGGATTTAATCGTAATACCGCTTGTGAGGAGCAGTGAGTGGAATACCTTGTTCTGGCCAGAAAGTGCAGACCTCAAAACTTTGACGAGGTAGTGGGGCAAGACCATGCGGTGAAGACCTTGAGGAATGCTATTCATCAGGGCCGCATAGCCCATGCCTTCATCTTTAGCGGACCCCGTGGCGTGGGGAAGACGACGGTAGCGAGGATATTGGCAAAAGCCCTTAATTGTGAGAAAGGACCCACAGAATCGCCGTGTAATGAATGCAGCAATTGCCGGGAAATCACAGAAGGCATAGCCATGGATGTTCGTGAGATTGACGGTGCATCTAACAGAGGCATAGATGAGATCAGGGAACTCAGGGAGAATGTTAAGTTCTCTCCGCTGTCATCTCGCTACAAGCTCTATATAATTGATGAAGTGCACATGTTGACGAGAGAGGCATTCAACGCCCTTTTAAAAACCTTGGAAGAGCCTCCGGCGCATGTTATCTTCATCTTTGCCACGACGGAGATACAAAAAATACCGGCGACCATACTATCACGATGTCAGTGCTTTGAATTCAGAAGAATATCGCTGAAACAGATCAAAGAGAGCCTGCGGCGAATCTCCGAAAAAGAAGGCGTGCGGATAAGCCAGAAAGGCCTGACATGGGTTGCTGAAGCCGGCGATGGGAGTCTCAGAGACGCGCAGAGCATCCTGGACCAGATGATATCATATGCAGGCTTCGAAATCCGGGATCAGGATGTGGAGGAGATACTGGGACTGACGGACAGACGTTTTCTCTTCAGGCTGTCCAAAGCAGTGTTTGAAAGAAATGCCGGCCTTTGCTTGAAGATCATTGAAGAAGGTTACTATGCCGGCCTTGATATGAAATACTTTTATCAGCTGCTCATCGGTCATTTCAGGAATCTACTACTCACCAAGATTCTTGGAAGAAACCAGGACTTCTTGGATCTGGGAGATGAAGAAATGGCCAGCCTTGGCATGCAGACGGAAGACGTTTCGCAAGAGACCATCCAGCGCCTGCTGGATATGTTGATGGCAGAAGAAGAAAATGTGAAAAGAAGTCAGAATCCACGCATAAACCTGGAGACGGTCCTCGTCAGAATGGCCTATCTTGAGCCCATGATAGCGATCGATAAATGGCTTTCCCGCATGGAAGGTCTGGAAAAGAGGTTGGCTTCGGGTGGGACTGTCCAAGGTAAAACGTCTTCATATGAATTGCGAGAGACGGGAGCGGTTCCTTCCCGTGAGCAGGAACTCTTCAAGATCGCTGAATCGGGAATGGTCGACGAAGTTCACCGCGGATATGATGCGGCCGAAGGTAAAATCATGGATGATATCTGGGAAGACTTAAAGGCCTTTGTAAAAAAGCAGAGTCACCCGCTGTTCTCCAAGATTGAGCCCGGTGTATTTCTGGGATACGAAAACAGGCGTCTTAAAATCGGCTTCCATAAGAATTATATTTTTTTAGATGACATAAGAGAAAAGGGTCAACAGGAGCGACTTACAGAGATAGCGAAAGCGTACTTCAGCGATGATGTCACCGTCATAATCGAATCTTTGGACGCGGAGCACTACAGCCGGTATCACAAGAATCATAATAGTGCCGCGGATAACAATAAGAACAATAATGCAAGACGTGACGCGCTCAACCATCCGCTTCTGCAAAAGGTTCTGGACGTCTTTGATGGCGCTGTTGTGCGTGAGGTTACAATAAGAGGAAGTAATGACGATTCCGTAAAATCATAAACAATATTAAGAAGAGGGGCCTCTTGTGAAGACGTCCATAGCGGATAGAGCATTCTTGGAGCTCCAACATTAGGAGGTATTTAATTGACACAAAATTTTGGAAACATAATGAAACAAGCAAAGAAGATGCAGGAAAAAATAGCCAGCATCCAGGCAGAGCTGGAATCCAAAACCGTGGAAGCGACAGCCGGAGGAGGCATGGTAACCGTCGTGGTCAACGGAAAATTTGAGATACTGTCTCTTAAAATCGATAAAGAAGTTGTCAATCCGGAAGATGTCGATATGCTAGAGGACCTTATCATGGCGGCAGTAAATGAGGGCATTCGCAAAGCCCAGGAAATGGCAACAGCAGAAATGTCTAAGATTACCGGGGGCTTTAATATCCCCGGCCTGATGTAGTGTGTTTCTGATATGACAGGTTACGCCCTTCCTATAAAACGTCTGATCGGAGAACTCGGGAAATTGCCAGGCATAGGGGAAAAGACGGCCACGCGGTTGGCCACATTTATCCTGCGCGCGTCCGAGGAAGACGCAAGAACGCTGGCACAGAGCATATTGGAGGTTAAACAGAAGATACGCTTCTGCTCCGTGTGCTTCAATCTAGCTGAAGGTGGTCTCTGTGAAATATGCATGGACCCGGCCCGAGACAAGAACATCATATGTGTTGTCGAAGAGCCGGACTCTCTCATTGCGATAGAAGAAAGCGGGAGCTTCAGAGGGACCTATCATGTGCTCCATGGGGCACTTTCTCCTCTGGACGGCATCGGACCGGACCATCTAAGACTGCAGGAACTCTTGAAAAGGATCGCGGAGAACGGGGCGGAAGAGATAATTGTGGCCACAAATCCAAGCGTCCAGGGTGAAGCAACGGCCCTCCTTATCAACAAATCGGTGAAGCCACTGGGCATCAGGGTAACCAGAATCGCCCTCGGCGTGCCTGTCGGCGGTGATCTTAAGTACATGGACAGGATGACATTGTCTAAGTCCATGGAATACCGCAGAGGCCTCTGAAAACCTTTATCAGAAACTCAGCAAATAAATAATTGACAAAAAAATACTTGACAGGGACTGAATTTTGTAATAGGTAGCCGGACGTCATTTCCGTTCAACATTGTTCATCGTCTTTAACAATTTCTACATCAATCCAATCTGGGAGATTTTCCAATGATAGAAGTAAGATGGCATGGAAGAGGTGGTCAGGGAGCGGTAACGTCAGTTGAATTACTCGCATTGACCGCCATCGGAGAAGGTAAGTATGCTCAAGGTTTTCCGAGTTTCGGACCTGAGAGAAGAGGGGCGCCGGTTGCAGCATTCAACCGGATTGATGATCACCACATAAAGGTCAGATCTCAGATCTACAATCCGGATGTAGTGGTTGTCCTTGATGAGAGTCTCATCGGCATGGTTAATGTTGCCGACGGACTGAAACCGGATGGCGTACTCATTGTTAACACAGCAAAGCCAGCAAAAGAAATTGCGGAAATCACGAAGTTCAAGGGAAAGATCGCTACAGTCGATGGGTCATCAATTGCGTGGAAGGAGCTTGGCGTTCCGATTACGAATACGACCATGCTTGGGGCACTGATCAAGTGTACGAATGCCGTTAAAATTGAATCAGTGAAAGATCCGGTGGATCATAGGTTCGGCAGGATCGCCAATAAGAACTTGGCGGCCATGAAACGGGCATACGACGAGGTCAAATTTAACTAAAGTGAATGAGTGTTGAGGTATCATATGACAGAGAAAAAGTGGCCAGAAACCTGGCAAGATACAAATCCGGGGCTCATGATATTCAGGCCTGGAAGCTCACGGTCATATTTGACCGGAGGCTGGAGAGCACAGAAGCCTATCTGGGATAATACGAAATGCATCAAGTGCGGCGTCTGCTATCTGTTCTGTCCTGAGGGTTGCATAACGGAAGACGCAGAAGGGTTCTTTATGGCAGATCTGAATTACTGCAAGGGCTGTGGCATTTGCTACCACGAATGCTGGCCGCGCGCCATAAAGATGGTAGAGGACTGAGGAGGAATACGTTATGTCGAAACGAATTGGAATGGAGATTGCTCTGGCCGCGGCAGAAGCGGTCGCTTTATGCAGACCCGATGTGATTGCGGCTTATCCCATCACGCCTAACACACATATACCCGAACACTTGGCAGACATTGTTGCCGATGGGGATCTTGACTGCGAATATATAGCTGTAGAATCCGAGCATTCGGCGCTGAGCGCCTGTACGGGAGCGTCGGCAGCGGGCGCCCGCGTCTTTACGGCGACAAGTTCACAGGGACTGCTGTATATGTATGAAATCGTTCCGGTCGTGCCTTCCATGAGACTTCCGGTGATCATGTGCCTTGGCAACAGGGCGATATCGGGTCCTATCAACATCTGGAACGATCACAGCGATTACATGTGTGTGAGGGATCTGGGTTGGATTTCAATGTTTGCGTCAAACGGCCAGGAAACCATCGATATGTGCATCCAGGCCTTTAAGATCGGTGAGCATGCGGATGTTATGCTACCGGTGCTTATAAATCTGGACGGTTTCCAGCTTACCCACGTGGTGGAGGCGATGATGATGCCCGATCAGGAGGAAGTAGACAAGTTTCTCCCACCGCGAAAACCCTTCGCAGCCCTGCATCCGGATAATGTAGTGTCCATGGGAACCTTGGGACTCCCGGATATCTATAACGAGGCAAAAAAAGCCAATGATGAGGCGCTCATCAATTCGAAGAAGGTCATCCTTGAGATATGGAAAGAGTGGGAGAAGATGTTCGGCCGGAAGTATGAACCGATCATGTCCTATAAGGCAAATGATGCCGATATACTCATGCTTACCATGGGGTCCATGGGTGAAACAGCGCAGGTTGCCATTGATGAGTTGCGCAAAGAAGGGTTCAAGGCCGGACTGTTAGACCTGAAGCTTTACAGACCATTTCCTGCGGATGAATTGAAAAAGGCAGTGAAAGGAATCAAGAATCTGATTGTCATAGACCGGGCTGTTATGTCTGGCGGTGCTGCTGCTCCTGTCTGTGCCGAGGTGAAATCTGCCCTTTATGATGAGCCTGATCGTCCCGTGATTACGAATGAAATCATTGGCCTCGGTGGTCGCGACGTACGGGTCGAAGACTTTGTAAAAATCTTCAAGAAGGCAGCCAAGGCTAAACCCGAAAGAGCATATGAAATTTATGGAGTGAGGGGATAATCATGAAGAGTATTGTAGAAAATTTTGATTTGTTTGCCCCAAAGCTGGTTGATAAAGAGGAATATTACTGTTCAGGACATCGCGCCTGCCAGGGTTGCGGTGAAGCATTAGCAATCCGCCTGATGGCAAAGGCTTTGGGTAAGGATACGGTAGTGACCAATGCTACGGGATGTATGGAAGTTACTGCTACGCCTTATCCGACGACGGCGTGGAGGCTTCCGTGGATCCATGTGGCGTTCCCGAATTCTGCTGCCGTGGGAGCGGGTGTTGAGTCCGCCTTGAAAACCCTCCGCAGGAAGGGAAAAATCGCTGACAGGGATGTAAAGGTGGTTTCCATCGGAGGCGATGGAGGGTCCTTTGACATCGGTTTCCAGGCCATTTCTGGAGCCATGGAGCGCGGTCACAACATGATCTATATCGTTTACGACAATGAAGCCTACATGAACACGGGCATTCAGCGTTCCGGCGCAACGCCCTACGGGGCATCGACAACGACGAGACCCGCTGGGAAGGAAAGCGTCGGAAACACTACGTGGAAGAAGAACATGGCCGAGATCATGGTGGCCCACAAGGTGCCCTATGTGGCAACTGCTTGCCACAGCTACCCCTTCGATTTTATGGATAAAGTCAAAAAAGCAAAAAAAGTGAACGGTCCTGCTTTTATTCACTGTCTGGCCGTCTGCCCGACAGGATGGCGGTGTCCATCGGATGCATGTATCAAGATGGGCCGTCTCGCTGTAGAAACAGGTATCTTCCCGCTTTACGAAGTGGAAAACGGGAAATACAAAATGACCATCGAGATGCCAAAAAAGCTTCGGCCCATGGAAGATTATCTAAAGCTTCAGGGACGGTTCAGGCACCTCACGCCGGATCAGATTCAGATTTTCAAGAGAATGGCAATGCTTGAATACAATAAAGTGTTGGAGAGGATTAAGCATTCAAAATCCTGGTCGGATATGACAAGTTAAAGTGTTAATTATACGGGATAAGGTGATTGAGGTATGAAGACAGCGAAGACCAAGCAGAAATCGGTTAAAAGCATCATAAAAAAATATGATGGCGACAAGACAGCAATGATAGCCATCCTTCAGGATGTCCAGGAAGAATACAGATATCTACCGAAGGAAGCGCTTTCCTCTATCAGTAAACAGATGGAGGTGCCCCTCACCAGGATTTATGAGATTGCAACATTTTACAACGCCTTCAGCCTCAAGCCTCGAGGCAGGAACCTGATCGAAGTGTGCGCCGGGACGGCGTGTCACGTTCAGGGCGCTGCCAATCTGATGGACAGGATGGAGAGGGATCTGAAGATTTGTTGTGGCGAAACGACGAAGGATAAGAAGTTTACCCTCGAAGAGGTCAGATGTCTAGGGTGTTGCAGTCTGGCCCCTGTCGCGCGGATAAGCGGCAACATTCATCCTAATTTAACTCAGGACCAAATTCCGAAGGTTTTGGCAAATTATAAATAATAGGGGTGGAAAAGTGAGTAAGATCAATACACTTGAAGATTTAAACAAGGCAGCGAAAAGAGGGCTGGAATCTATCATCCCATCAAAAACAAAAATCATGGTCGGAATGGCGACGAGTGGGATCGCCTCGGGAGCCCAAGAGGTCTACAATGCCCTGGAGGCAGAGATACAGAAACGGAAGCTGGATTTTGTCCTGAGTAAAACGGGTGCTATGGGGATGGATTGCATAGAGCCCCTTGTGGATATCCTGCAACCGAACAAGCCACGTCTGGCATTCAGCAAGATGACCGCGAAGAAGGTGCCGGAAGTCATCGACCAGATTGTAAAAGGTGCCGTGAACGGCAATAAACCCACTTACAGAATGGATGAGGAAGACTTCATCTGTCTGAATGAAAAGAAACCTTACTTCAAAGGTGCCGTTCCGAAAGATCTGGCGGATGTTCCAAAGATAGGGGATGTCAAATTTTACAAGAAGCAGTTGAAGTTGGCGACCAGAAATTGTGGGATGATCAACTATGAGAGCATAGATGAATACATCGCCAAGGGCGGTTACTTCAGCCTTCTCAAGGCCCTCACCAAGATGAAACCGGATGAGATCATTGAAGAGATCATTGCTTCCGGTTTGAGAGGTCGTGGAGGCGGAGGATTCCCCGCCGGTATCAAGTGGCAGACCTGCAGGCGCGCCCATGGTGACATTAAATACGTGATCTGCAATGGCGATGAAGGAGACCCCGGCGCTTACATGGATAGAAGCGTTATGGAAGGCGACCCCCACAGTGTTATCGAAGGAATGATTATAGGAGCATTTGCCATCGGTTCCAGCCAGGGATTTATGTATGTCAGAAACGAGTATCCCTTAGCCGTTGCCAATCTGCAGCGGGCAATTAACCAGGCGAGAGAATATGGTTTCCTCGGGAAAAATATTCTCAATACAGGGTTTGATTTTGACTTGAAGATCGGCAAGGGCGCAGGAGCATTCGTTTGCGGTGAATCAACGGCCTTGATGACTTCTCTGGAAGGCAAAGCCGGCGAGCCGAGAGCAAAATACATACATACAGTTGAGCATGGACTGTGGGACAGGCCTTCTAATCTGAATAATGTAGAAACATGGGCCAATGTTCCCGCCATTATCAGCAGGGGTGCGAAGTGGTTCTCCAGCATAGGCTGTAAGAATAATTCAGGAACGAAGGTCTTTTCTGTTGTCGGTAAGATAAATAATATCGGGTTGGTTGAGGTCCCCATGGGGATACCTCTGAAAGATATTATATACGAAATCGGAGGCGGGATCCCCGGCGGCAAGAAGTACAAGGCAGTCCAGACCGGCGGTCCTTCCGGCGGATGCTTGCCCAATAGTCTGATAGATATTCCCGTAGATTTTGATTCTCTGTGGGAGGCCGGCTCCATGATGGGTTCCGGCGGCATGATCGTCATGGACGAAAGTACTTGCATGGTCGATATCGCGAGATATTTCATCGATTTCCTCGAATTTGAATCCTGCGGCAAGTGTGTTCCCTGCCGGGAAGGGGTTCATAGGATGAATGAAATCCTGCATGACATCTGTGAAGGCAAAGGAAAGCAGGGTGACGTTGAACTTCTGGAGTCCATGTCCCAAGGGATCGTCGATGGTGCCCTATGCGCCTTGGGCAGCACAGCTGCGAACCCGGTTTTGAGTACCCTCAAGTATTTCCGTAATGAGTATGTCGCTCACGTGCGGGACAAAAAATGTCCTGCCGGTGTCTGTAAGGCTCTAATCAGTTTCAAGATCAATGCAAAGAAATGCACGGGATGCGGCGTTTGCGCCAAGAAGTGTCCCACCGAATGCATAACTGGTCAGAAGAAAAAGCCACATGTGATTGATCAAACTGTATGTATCAGGTGCGGTGTCTGTAGAGAAAGCTGTAAATTTGAAGCAATAAGCATAGAATAAAGGTAGGGGAAATGGTTAACTTTATCATAGATGGTAAGAAGGTTGAGGCTAAGGAAGGTGCAACGGTACTTCAGGTTGCCCGTAATAATGGCATAGTGATTCCGACCCTGTGCTGCCATGAGTCAGTTGCTCCATCAGGAGCATGCCGCCTATGTGTAGTTGAGGTCAAGAAAGGCAAGAGGACGAGGATCGTGACGTCATGCCTGTATCCTGTTGATGAAGGTATCGTTGTTGAAACGAAATCCGAAAGGGTTATGAATGTCCGGCGTCTCGTTATGCAGCTTCTCATGGCAAGGTGTCCTGAGTCCGACGTGCTTAAGGATATGGCTAAAGAGATGGGTATTGAACCACAACCCGCCTTTCATCCTGAAACAGACAAAGGTAAGTGCGTACTATGCAGACTTTGCGTTAAGGCCTGTGAAGATGTCGTGGGTGTCAGTGCCATCGGCTTATCCGGCAGAGGCAAAGACAAAAAAGTTGGCCCCCCATTCGTCGAGGATTCCAAAGCATGTATCGGATGCGGCGCGTGCGCGTATATCTGCCCGACGGAGCATATCGTCATGGAGGCGAATGACGGAAAACGGAAAATATGGGGACGTACCTTTAAGATGCAGGCCTGCGAGAAATGCGGGAGGTATTTTGCCCCGATTGACCAGCTGAAGTACATAAGCCAGAAGACAGGCACTCCGTTGAAGGAGCTCGCCGTCTGTGTGAGCTGCAAATAAGAAATACGATTGGGATGCCTATATAGGCATGAGCTATTTGGCGCTGTGTCGCAGTTAGAAATGAATGAAGCCCTGGTGATATTTTTCACCGGGGCTTTTTTGTTAATATAACCGTCATCGCATTTGTCACCGCTCCTGCAAGCTGCAGTCAAATGGTGTTGACATACATGATGAGCCCATCTATATTTTACCTGCAGGCGATGTAGCCTCTCCTATATATCGATCACAAAACTCCAAAGGGGGAATGACGGATGGAGGAAAAGATAGACAGGATAACTGTCGATATGAATGCGGCCCGGTTGCCCGGGGATCTTGAGAGGTATAAGGCAAAGGCCCTGGAGCTGGGCGCAAGCCGGGCAACAATCGTAAACGTCAAAGATATTCCTGTGGACGAAAGAATCGTGCTGAAATGTCAGATACCCCGTTGTTTCGGATACGGGACCAGTGTGCACTGCCCGCCGCACACATTGAAACCGGCGGAGCTGCGTGACTTGCTCAAGGGATTCCAGTGGGCGGTATTTTTTTCCCTCGACGTCCCGCCGGAGGTTATAGTAAGAGACAGGACCACGATAAGAGAAAGAGAGGCGGCGTATCGGAAAATATTTGAGATCGTGAGTGAGATCGAATCAATGGCCTTTTATGAAGGCCACTATCTGGCCTTCGGCTTTGCCGCCGGCTCCTGCCGTCATACGTTCTGCAGCAAACAGGAGAGCTGCCAGGCCATGGAAGGAAAGAGGTGCAGGATATCTCTCCGCTCGCGGCCTTCCATGGAAGCCGTAGGCATTGATGTTTATAAAATGGCCGCTGCAATCGGATGGGACATCTACCCTATAGGCAGCAACGCCAAACCAGAAGAGATAGCCAAAGGCACCCTTGCAGGGATCATCATCATACAATGAGAAGCTTCCCAATATCTCAGTATCATTTGATAAAGGGTGCGATATCTACCCATGTTGACTGTTATCAGGACTTCAAAAAAAAATTCCCGTCAGATATATGACCTTGAAAGGCGCATATTCACGGTGAATGAATGCTTCTCACGATCGCAACTCCGATACCTTGTATCTTCACCCAATGCCTCTCTTTTTCTTCTTCGTGATAACAGCTCTTCTGTCGGATTCGGCGTCGCCTTAAGAAACAAGTTGAGAAATGGAAAATATAAGGGAAGGATCTATTCCATTGGTGTACTTCCCGGGTACAGACGCATGGGTGCGGGCAAGTTCTTATTGGAGGCGATGGAGAAATACCTGATTAAGTCTAAAGTTTCTTTTATCGTCTTGGAGACGCTGAAAGGGAAAGGCGGAGCAGGACATTTTTTTGCGAAGCATGGTTACTTGAAATCGAAATCTCTTCGCGATTATTATCCTTACGGCGATGCCGTGCGGATGAAAAAAAGTGTTGTAAGAGGATAGTCGCTATACAGGCATACTAATGACCAAGCTAGAAGGTTTTCAAGACCATGAAATTAAACAGGTTGATTGCAGGCGTCATAATTGCCTTTGCAATTCCGTATCTATCGGGTGCTGGTATGCGGCTGCAGCAGGAGCAGGAGCCGCCGGAGGATATGAACTGAAGGAAGAAGGTTACAAGGTTCAGAGCCCTGTCACGAAAGAGAAAACAAAGAAGGACGCCAAAAAGGAATCGGATAATAGCGCCGAGGAATAATGTATGCTGATGTCACGACCTGCCGTGACATCATTCCTGAGAAACGTACCTCCAGACGTCCACATCATCGCCGGATTTCTTCCGGAGTTTCTCCGCCGCCGTCCACACAATGATCTTTGCCACATCTGCCGGGTCGGCCCCCTGGTAGTCCGTCATTCTCGTCGCCGTCAACCCGGGGTTGACGCAATAGACCCTCACCTTGCCGGGCAGTTCCAGGGCAATGGCCCGGGTGAAACCTCTGACCCCCCACTTTGTCGCGCAGTATACGGTGAGCTTCGGCAGCACTTCTTTTGCCAGGCCGCTTGCGATATTGACGATCACCGCTTCTTTTTGCATCTGAAGGAGGGGCAGGAATGACCGCGTCACATTGATCAGTCCGAGTAGATTTACGCCGACCTGATTCGCGGTGTCCTCTGCCGATTGTTTGATAAGGGGGTTTTCCGCCATTACGCCGGCGACATTTATGAGGACGTCAAGGGAGGAGAATCTGTCGGTGATCGATTTTACGAGAAGCCTGATGGACTCCTCATTTCGGACGTCCAGTCGATAGAGGGCGGCATCGCCATGCTTCAGACATTCTTTGAGGACCGCTTTTCCGGCCGCCTCGCCTTTAAAATATGTCAATATGAGCCTGCATCTTTCCCGGGCAAGCTGGAGGGCCGTCCCTCTGCCTATCCCCGAACTTGAACCGGTGACAAGAATAGTTTTTCCTTCCAGATTCATTGGCGTTCCTCCCGGATATAAAAATTCTTAGCTCCCTGCCGCTTTTTCAGTTTCTTTTTTTTCTGTCGCGCAATAGATGCCACGCTCTTCGAGCCCGCCCGTGAAGCAGTTATTGCACGAAATGCACCTGGCGGGTCTCCGATCGCCCTGCAGCCAGCGATTGGCAAGGCCCGGCTCCCAGATGAGCGGCCTGGCCATGGCGATGTATTCCATACCATCATCCCGGATGGCTTTCTCGACGACTTCGTATGATCTGAACCCACCCACTACGATTACCGGGCAGTCAACTGCCCTCTTGATTCGGCGGGCCATTTCAAGATTATAAGCCTCTCTTTCTGGTTTTGTTATTTTGATGCGCACCGGGCTCTTTGCACCGGATGACGGGGTCCCGGCAGAGACTTCTATGGCATCTATACCAGCTTCCGCAAGCCGCTTGGCTGCGTAGATTGCGTCCTCAATTTCCAGTCCTCCCTCGATGAAATCCGCGGCGTTCAGTTTGATGAGCACGGGATAATCCACGCCGACCGCCTCCCGGACCTCTCGGTAGACTTCTAGAAGAAACTGCACGCGATTCTCCATACTGCCGCCATATTCATCAGTACGGCGGTTGGTGAGAGGAGAAAGGAATTGATTGATCAGAAAGCCGTGAGCGCCATGCAGTTGCAAGGCATCTAATCCCCACGCTTTTACGCGCCGCGCCGCCTTGCCGAATGCAGCAACGATCTTTTTGATTTCATCATCGGTGAGTTCCTCAGGCAACTCGGGAAACTGCTCAACCTTGATGGCTGACGGGGCAAAAGGCCTGCGGCCGGCGGTTTTTGTATCCGTCTGGCCGCCGCCGTGAACTACCTGGATGGCTATCTTTCCCCCTGCATCGTGTACAGCCTTTGCCATGCGCTGGAAAGGATTCGCAAAGGCATCGGTATATATACCCATCTGCCCGGGCAAGCTCCTGCCATCCGGCCGTACGTATGCATAGCTCGTTATGATGAGGCCGATGCCCCCTCGCGCCAGGTCCCGATATAAGGTGATGAGCTTCTCTCCCGGCCTTCCGTCCCTTCCGCACATCCCCTCCCATGTAGCGGACCTTATCAACCTGTTGCGCATGGTCATGCCGTTGATTATTGTTTCTTCGAATATTGCAGCCATTTTCCCCTCCTTAGCCGGCTAAAGCAAATTTGCAAAATCGGTTATAACAAGAAGCCCTTCCATCCATCTGTACCAATTAATGATAAAAATATACAGGATTCAGACAATTTTCGAAAGAAATTCTCTACGCGGAGAAAATAGTGCCCCTGCTCTTTTCCCCCTCAGAAAAACGTTGACAAGATTTTATTCATGTTATAGTTGTATATACAACTAAATCTTGGACGGCCTCTTATGAAGAAATCCGTCGACAGATTGTCGCTGGTAAAAAGTATGTCGCAACAGTGCATTGCCGTACGTATAAGGCTGCTTAACCGTATAGTGACCAATATTTACGATTCAGCCTTGAGCCCGTTCGGCGTCAAGCTCAATCAGATAAGCATACTGGTCTTTGTCCATCTCAGCGGGGAGGTTGGATATGATGCCCTTTGCAGACGGCTGAAGATGGAAAAATCAACAGTCAGCAGAAATATAGAACGAATGAAAAGAAAGGGATGGCTTAAAATCGTAACCGTCAAGGAAGAAAGAAGAAAATTATTGAGGCTTACTCCTGCGGGAGAGGTACTCTTGGGGAGCGTGCAAGAAGCGTGGGAAAACGCACAAGAAAAAGCGCGAAGTCTACTTGGAGAAGAAGGGACGGAGGCTCTCTGCAACATCGCGAACGGAATATGGAAGAAAGATAAGGCACGACAGAATTTTTTGTAGAAAAGATACATGTATAAAGAGGAGGAAGAATATGAAAAAAAGAATCAAGGAATTTGCATTAAACCTTGGGGTTGATGATATCGGAGTTGCAGCGGCTGCCGATTATCAGAGTCCCCGCTCGCCGAAACTCGACACCATTTTCCCCGGTGTAAAATCGATCGTGGTTATGGCCTACAAGGAGCCGTCAAGCTGCGAGAGTGCGAATATGCAGGTGGCCATGGGCGGCAGAATGGATGTGATGGAATTCTCGCGGTCGTGCAATTATAGGATGAGCCGTTTTCTCGAGAGGGAATGCGGCGCGACGGCTATGGCCGCTCCCGCTTCCTATCCCTTGGAGATGAGTATGGAAACCATGGGCTCCATCGGGGATATCTCGCTCCGGCATGCGGCGATTGCGGCCGGCCTGGGGGTCTTTGGCAGGCACAATCTTGTTATCCACCCCAAACTCGGTACCCGCGTGATCTTTACGGCCGTACTTACTGATTTAGATATTCCTTCCGATACCCCGTGTACCGAAGAGCTGTGTGTCCACTGCGATATCTGTGTCGAAGAATGCCCGGCTGGAGCCCTAAATGAAGAGAACAGGACGGATGTGGGAAAATGCCTCCGAACGTCGCAGCCTTACGGTATCGGCAACAGTATCCGCTTCTGGTCAAAGTTCGCTGATGCGACACCTGAAGAAAAGAAGAAGATGGTCAAAGACGTAGAGTTCTGGCGTCTGTATCAGGCCGGGTTTATAGGTTTCCAATACTTCTGCTGGAACTGTATGAAATCCTGTCCGGTGGGGCAGAAACAAGAAAAAGCAGCAAGGGGAAAATAGCGCTTGCGATGGCAGGTCATTAGGAGGCGGATTTAGAAGCAGGCATCTGCCATCTTGTCTGCGCAGACGTACATGTGGGCATTTAGCGGATGGATGTCTACGATTCGCCGGCCGGCATTCTTTCTGTAGCCGTTCGGGCTTCCTCATACACCTTCCTCAGAGGAATCCCCAATCTTGCGGCTATCTCTCGGCAGTCTTCGTATTCCGGCGATATGATTCTTTTCTCCATGCCCGTATGGCCAATCTTTACCCTTACGGGTCCGAACGAAGTCTCCACAGTGATCAGCTTTCTAGGAAGTATTCTTCTTTCCAGGCGCCGGAATCTGACCCCGAGGGAAGTCGTTTCCATAAATACTATGGAGAGGGCCTCATCCAGCTTATCCGGTGTAATCAAGATGCTGAGCTGCGTTCCTGGCCTGTTCTTCTTCATGAAGATGGGTGTCATAAAGACGTCAAGGGCGCCTCTTTCGAGGAGTTTTTCCAACGCGTAGCCGAAAATCTCTGGATTCATGTCATCGATATTGGTTTCGACGAGGATGACTTCGTCCTCCTCATATTCCTCTCTTACTTCGGCTTCACCTATCCACACCCGAAGCAAGTTCGGTATTTTCAAATCCCTGCTCCCGGCTCCGTAACCTATCCGTTTAATTTTCATCTCCGGGATGACGCCGAAGCCTTTCACCAGGTGTTTGAGAATTGCAATCCCTGTTGGCGTGACAAGTTCTTTCTCGATGCCGCTTGCATATACGGGTATGCCCTTGAGCAGCTCGAGGGTGGCGGGTGCGGGAAGCGGCAGGACGCCGTGGTCACATTTAACGAATCCTGTCCCCACGGGAATCCTGGAGGCATATACAGCTCTAATGTCCAACATCTTTATGATTATAAGAGAGCCAACAATGTCAACGATGGAATCTATTCCGCCGATCTCATGAAAATGAACTTTTCCGGAATCGGTGTTGTGGATCTTCGCCTCTACCTCTGCGAGATCACGGAAGATCGCCTTTGCTTCAGCCTTGATTTCATCGCCAAGGTCGCTCTTGTCCATGATCTTTTCGATGTCTGAAAGATGCCTCTCGGTGTGGTTGTCATCTGCATCTACAAAGAATTTGGTTCCTGAGATCCCTTTCCTGGTTGTTTTTTCGGCCTTCAGGGTGAACCCGGATATCTTAAGTTTGCTCAGTTCCAATTCAAGCTTATGCAGATCGGCTCCAGCGTCTATCAACGCTGCCAGTATCATGTCTCCGCTGACGCCTGAGAAACAGTCGAAATAGGCTATCCTCATTTTTCCTCACCCATGTGGTTTATGAGACTTGCAAAGTATCCGGCCCCGAATCCGTTATCAATGTTAACCGTCACCGAACCTGGCGAGCAACAGTTCAGCATGGACAGTAACGCTGCCACGCCTTCGAAGCTTGCGCCGTAGCCCACGCTGGTCGGCACGGAAATCACGGGACTGTCAACAAGTCCACCAATTATGCTTGCCAGGGCCCCTTCCATGCCAGCCACCACTATTATGACGTTCGCTTTGAAAAGCTTTTCCCTGCTGTCGAAAAGTCTGTGCACCCCGGCAACACCAATGTCGTATATCCGTTCGACGGTATTCCCCATGATCTCTGCCGTAACTGCCGCCTCCTCCGCGACAGGCACATCAGACGTCCCTGCGGTGACCACGATGATTGTCTTGGCAGATTTCTTTTTTCTTTCTTTCCCAGCCAGGACGATTTTGGCCGTTTCGTAGTAGACGGCATCCTTTCTTATTTTCTTGATGGCTCTAAAGACAGCCTTGTCGGCTTTTGTTGCCATGATGAATTTAGTCTCGGGTGAGAGGCTCTCTACAATTCTAGTGATTTGATCGACGGTCTTTCCCCGGCACAAGATCACTTCCGGGAAACCCCTCCGCAAATCTCTGTGGGTATCGATCTTGGCGTCGCCCAAATCCTGGTAGGGAAAAGATTTTAAGGCTCCCAGTGCGTCATCGATGCCCGTTTTTCCGGTACTAACGTTTTCCAAAAGCTTCCTGATCTTTTCTCTATCCATCTCTATTCCCCGTCCTTTAAGGGTTCATTCATGCTGCCCATCCTGTAGCCCTGAATATCCAAGGCGACATATGCATATCCCAGGGCATTGAATTTTTCCACAATCAGTTTTGATATTTCTTCGTCGAGAAATATAGGCATGTCCGCGCGGAGCACCTCTATCCTGGCAATATCGCCATGTTCCCTGACTCTCAATTGACGAAGGCCAAAACCTGCCAGGAACTCTTCCGCACGACCGACCCGCAGTACCTTCTCTTTAGTGATTTGCGTGCCGTACGGGAACCTCGTTGATAGACAGGGCAGCGGCGGCTTGTCCCACGTAGGGAGATTCATCGCCTTTGACAGGGTCCGGATGTCTTCTTTTGTGAAACCTACTTCCTTAAGCGGGCTTCTGACGCCGAACTCCTTGGCCGCTCTCATTCCCGGACGGAAATCATTTTCATCATCAACCGTTGAACCATCTATAATAGTGTTCAAATGGTGCCGCTTTGCCAGTTGGGTAAGTTTGGTGAAGAGCTCCTTCTTGCAGTGGTAGCATCTATCCGGGGGGTTGGACGAGAAATTCGGGTCGTCCAGTTCATTTGTATAAACTACAACGTGCTGTACGCCGATTATATCCGCATTCTTCCTGGCCTCCCGCAGTTCCTTTGGTGTGTATGTTTCCGAACTGGCAGTGACTGCTATGGCCTTGTCACCTAGAACGTTTGCCGCAACCTTGAGCAGGAAGGTGCTGTCCGTACCCCCGGAATAGGCAATGAGGACACTTTGCATGTCGGTAAGCATCTTTTCCAGGGATTCCAGTTTTGACGAAAGCTCTGTCATAACCTGCCGCCGTAACAATAGTTGTTTCAGTATAGAGCATATTACCTATCATCATAGGCGACGTGTTGTCAACATGTTGACATTCCAGCGAGAAATTTTTCTTTGCCAGATATGTAATGGTGAAGTAGTTTTACATAAAATAGACCGAGACTGATCGCCAAGGGAAAAATGGAGGGAATATTATGAAAAAAATTATAGTGTGCGGGCTTGCAGTTGTAGTGACGCTTTTTGCGATCGCAAGTTCCACGAGGGCGGGAAGTCTGCTGCCGGCCGTGGGTGGAACATTGCCAGACATAACGCTCCTCGTACTAAGTAATTCTACAGACAAGAATTATCTTGGCGTCTCCGGTTTTGGATCATTCAGGATACCACAGACAAGAGCGAAGGTGGTTGTTATCGAGATTGTCAACATGTATTACCCCTATTGCTGCCCACCAATGGACAGCGCTCTTTTTTTGTTTTTGTCGCTTCGCTACGAGCGGGGCCTGATCCTGCCCGCCATCCTGGCCCATCGGTAAAGGGCGCCAAGCACAACTACGGCTTTTTCCGACGAATAGGCAAAGGCAGGAACGCCGTGTGTTTCCAGAAGGGAGGCGGCACGCTCCACCTCGATATCACCCGAGAGGGCCGCTACAATCGGCTTTGGTGCTTTCAAAGACTCCGCTGCCTTCTTCGCCCTTATCACGGTTTCGGCAAACACCATGGGCGGTGTAATCAGAGTATGCCAGTAGCCGAGGATCAGGGCATCCACACGGTCGTCTTCCAGGGCGAGCCGGATCGTGGCTTCGTACGTTTCTGGCGGTTCACCGCCCGTGATATCCACGGGGTTCCCCGTAGCGCCGAAGGGCGGAATAAATTTCTTGAAGGCCTGATCCAGATCTTTTTCCAAATGCATGAGCTGAAGCTGATGTTTGCTGCACGCATCCGCCAGAAGGACGCCCAAACCTCCGGCACCCGTAACGATCAACACGTTTTCTCCTTTGGGGACCGGCATTTTTCCCAGGCTCCTGGCACAATCAAGAAGGTCTTCCAGATTGGCGACCCTGACGATCCCGGCTTTCGCGAAAGCGGCGCTGTAGATCCTGTCGTCTCCCGCGAGGGCCCCCGTGTGGGAGAAGGCTGCCCTTTCTCCTAAAGAAGTGGCGCCGGCCTTGAGTGCGATGATGGGCTTCTGCCGACTGATTTTCCCGGCAGCCCTGACGAAGGCGAGGCCGTCCTTTATGTCTTCCACGTGCATGGCGATCACCTTCGTATTCGGGTCCTGGCCGAAGAACTCGATCAGATCATCTTCATCCACATCGCACTTGTTCCCCACGCCGACAATGGCCGAGACACCCATCCTGTTCGAGCGGCTGTAGCCGATGATGGCCATGCCCACGCCGCCGCTCTGACATGATAGGGCCGTTGGCCCCTTCTCTGTATATGGTGTGCAGAAAGTCGCGCAGAGTTCAGCGGGAGTATAGTATATCCCGAAGATATTTGGCCCGAGTATGCGAACCCCGCTCTTTATGGCTGTATCGACGAGTTCCTTCTGAAGCTCGTTATTGCCGATCTCGGCAAAGCCCGAGGAGATCACGATGGCGCCCGCCACCCCCTTTTCTCCGAGCTCCATGACAGCATCGGCAACATTCTTCGCCGGAATCACAATTACAGCGACATCAACCTTGCCGGGAATCTCCCGGACGCTCCTGTAGCATTTCCTGCCCAGTATCTTATCCGCTTTGGGATTTACGGGATAAATATTTCCCTTGTAGCCACCGTCGATGATGTTCTTCACTGTTGAGTATCCAAGTTTGGAAGGATCGCCTGAAGCTCCAATGATGGCGATCCCCGCCGGTGAAAAGGTCCTCTTCATGCCTGTTATGATTTCTTCCGAAGAGTAAATCGTATTGGCAATTTTTTTCGGTTCGCCGATGGCCATGCGGGCATCAACGACGATGGCGCCTGCTCCAGATGCGATGACAGGGTTCAGATCAACCTCGAGGATCTCCGGGTGGTCGGTGACAAGGGCAGAGAGCTTCTCGATGATGTCGGCTACGGCATTAATATTTACCGCCGCCTTCCCGCGGAAATTACCGAGGATTTTTCTGCCTCTGATCTCCTGTACCATGGTGAGCGAATCTTCCCGCGTCAGGGGAACCAGCCGGAAGACTACATCCATCGCCGCCTCAACAAGAATTCCTCCCAGGCCGAACATCACGGCATGACCAAACTGGCGGCTGAAGGTGGCTCCTATGACCAGTTCCACTCCTTCCGGCACCATCTGATAGATCAGCACCCCCTGGATGTCCGCCTTCGGCTTCTCCAGCCTCGCTTTCTTCACGATATCGGTGAATGCGGAACGAACTGCTTCCGCTGAACCAAGATTAACCCTCACGCCCCCCACGTCAGACTTGTGCGGGATATCAGGAGATACTATCTTCATCACGACAGGGTATCCCAGCTTATTAGCTATCTTGGCCGCTGATTCCGGATCGGTAGCCACCTGACCCTTTCTGACCGGGATGCCGCAAGCCGCGAGCACTTCCTTGCTCTCTACCTCGGTAAGTGCAGCACGCCCCTCCCGCTTTACCTCAGATAGAATTCTTGTTACTCCGGTTCCCATGGAGGCCTCCTTCTGTAAGTTTTCATATATGACCGCTATCGTGTTTCTGTAAGACAAAAAAGAATTATTTGCCCGCTATTTTATGGGCGGCGGGGGGAAAAAGTCAACTATATTAGAAACAAGAAAGGTGTTCATGACCACTTTGGGCTTGACAGGGGCCGTGATTTCAGCTAAAAATCCAAGCATAAAGCAAGATTAACAACAATCAAAGGAGGAGAGTTTTTGGCCACACATAAATCCGCAGAAAAAAGAAGCAGGCAGAACGAAAAGAGACGTCTGAGAAACACGTCGGTAAAATCCAGTATAAAAAAGCAAATAAAATCCGTATTAACAGCTGTTGAAACAAAAGATAAGAAGGGTTCAGAAACTACCCTTGCTGCCGCTGCACCTGCCATCGCCAAGGCGGCTTCCAAGGGTGTATTTCATAAAAAGACAGCTTCGCGAAAAATTTCGAGGCTAAACAAAAAGGTAAACGCCCTTAAGGGGTAATGGCCTCACATTCTTCCTAGAGAACAATCCTATCAAAAACCAGACATCATTAACAGGTATGCCTTCTCAGCTGCATCATTTGACAGCTTGATGAGGGCATTACTCCGGTTTGTCTGCCTGGTATTTATGTCGCTGTAGGAGTAATCCTGGATTGCCGTAAAATTATTATTATTCCAGATAAGCTTATGGTTGTCCCGTTCTTCAAAGACAAGTTCCATTGCTACCGACAGGCGTTCTCCTGACGCTAGGCCTGTCTTCTGGTAAGAGAGAGGGGATGTTCCGATGCTGTTCACACTGCCCTTGAAAACTGCATCCGCATTATCGCGTTGGTCGACAAGCGTAAACCTTCCTCCTACGATAAATTGATCGACAAACGAATTTCTGACCGTATTTTCGAAATTGGCCTCACTTGTCTTGTTGGCAAAGTTATCGACGAATACCGTCTTGATTTTCTTGTCGATATATTCTCCTCCAGGGCTGAAGCGATAGCCGCAGCCTGCGACGAGAACTACTGACAGAAAAGCCGCGACAAACGTTATTCCGCGCAGGCTATGCAACAGACGTGATGCCCGAGAAATAACTCCTCTTCGTTTATCACTGAACAACGATATTGACGAGCTTCTTAGGGACATATATTTCTCTCACTACTTTCTTGCCAGAGATGAAACTGATAATCTTCTCATCATTGAGAGCGATGGCCTTGATCTTCTCACCGTCCTCATCTACGGGGACCACCATCCTGCTCCTTACCTTGCCGTTTACCTGAATGACTATGGTTATTTCCTCTTCTGCGGCGACATCGTGATCATACACCGGCCAGGAAACGTCGGCCAGACTGCCTTGATAACCCAATGCCCTCCAGAGCTCCGCGGTTATGTGAGGGACAATAGGAGCCAACAATATTATTATCGTCTCGATAGTCTCTCTGATGACTGAGAGGACGATTTTATCTTCTTTTGCCGGCCTCTCAATCAGGTATAAGGCATTAACGAGTTCCATGACTGCACTTATGGCCGTATTAAAATGAAAGCGGTCCTCGATATCACGAGTCACTTTCCTGATCGTCTGGTGGGTTTTTCGCCTCAGGTTCTTTAGTTCGCCTTCGAGTGTATCACCTCCGCCCGCGGACTTGACAGCCTCGATGTCATCGAGATAGTCGATGACAATCCGCCATGCCCTGTTAAGAAAACGGAACGATCCTTCGACCCCTTGGTCACTCCACTCGAGGTCTTTTTCCGGAGGCGCGGCAAAAAGGCAGAACATCCTTGCCGTGTCGGCGCCGTATTGTTTGATCAGGTAATCTGGATCGACGACGTTCTTCAAGGATTTGGACATCTTTTCCGATTTGCCGATAGTGACCGCGGTCTCGCAGTGTTTGCATTTGTCGTCCTTCACCTCTTCGGGAAACAGATAACCGTGCTCCTTGCATTGTGCCGTCTCCTTGCAGACCATACCCTGGGTCAAAAGATTGGTGAAGGGCTCATCAAAATCAAGAACGCCAAAGTCTCTCAGCATCTTTGTATAGAAGCGCGAATAGAGAAGGTGGAGGATGGCGTGCTCAATCCCGCCAATATACTGATCCACCGGCATCCAGTAGCGGACCTTTTCGCGGTCAAGACCGGGTTTCTCCGCGCACTGTGGGGAGCAGAACCGGTCAAAATACCACGAGGATTCTACGAACGTGTCCATAGTATCAGTTTCCCGTTTCGCCGTATTGCCGCACTTGGGGCATTGCGTTTCTGCGAAGGCCTTGTACTTTCCGAGCGGCGATCCGCCTTCTCCGGTCAATTCCACGTCTCTGGGCAAGACCACGGGAAGATCGGTTTCCGGGACCGGCACTGTGCCGCATTTATCGCAGTAGATGATAGGAATGGGAGCCCCCCAGTAGCGCTGACGGGAAATGCCCCAGTCCCTCAAACGGTACTGTATCGTCTTCTTGCCGCGGCCTATGGATTCGAGATATTCCGCGATTGTATCCAAGGCCTTCATATTTTCCATGCCGTTGAATTGTCCCGAGTTGATGAGCATGCCTTCATCCACATAGGCCTCCGTCATGGTGTGGACATTGAGGGACTTGTTGGGTGGCTGTATGACCACGATGAGGGGCAGATTATACTTTTTTGCGAATTCAAAATCGCGCTGGTCATGCGTGGGAACTGCCATGACGCAGCCTGTTCCGTACTCTGCAACAACGAAGTTTGCGGCGAAGATAGGCATCCTCTTTTTAGTCACGGGATTGAGACAGTAGGCATCCAGGAAGATGCCTTCCTTGTCGTAGTATTCCGAAGTCCTCATCAACTTGTCCTGCTTCTTGACCTTGTCGACAAATTCTCTGACTTCTTTCTCAACCGACTTCCCCTTGGACAGTTCCAAGACGAGGGGGAGTTCGGCGGCAACAAGCATGAACGTGGCGCCGTAGACGGTATCCTGCCTTGTCGTGAAGACCTTGATTACATCATTTCCTTCTGCCATGGGGAAGAGTATCTCGCATCCGAAGCTCTTGCCTATCCAGTTCTTCTGCATAGTGATGACCCGTTCAGGCCATCCGGGAAGTCTGTCGCAATAATCGAGGAGCTCGTCAGCGTAGTCAGTGATGCGAAAAAACCACTGGTCGAGATATTTCTCCTCGACCTCTTTAGAGCATCTCCAGCACAGACCGGCCTCCACCTGTTCATTTGCCAGTACAGTTTTACAGTCAGGGCACCAGTTCACGATGGAGCTTTTTTTGTAGGCTAACCCTTTTTCATACATCCAGAGAAAGAACAGTTGTTCCCAGCGATAGTATTCCGGCTCACACGTGGAAAGCTCCCTGTCCCAGTCATAGCTGAATCCCATCTCCTTGAGCTGTTTTTTCATATAGGCGATGTTGTCATTCGTCCAAGTTGCCGGGTGAATCTTATGGTCTATGGCTGCGTTCTCCGCAGGCATACCGAAGGAATCCCAGCCCATAGGGTGCAGGACGTTGTATCCGTTCATCCGCTTGTAGCGCGCCACCACATCGCCGATGGTGTAGTTCCTCACATGACCCATATGAATTTTCCCGGAAGGATACGGAAACATCTCCAGGAGGTAGTATTTCTTTTTGTCAGGATCCTCTGTGACCTTGAAAATACCGTTGTCTTCCCAGATCTTTTGCCATTTCTTTTCAAGTTCAAGGGGCTTGTACTTATTCTCCATAAATCATCCAGCCTCCGAAATGCTCAGGGATAATCTTTCTGCAACGCCAGTTGTCAAGACTAAAGGATAATATCATCATGAATGAGAACTTCCGGTGAGCCCGTTTATTTTTTGATCTGCTTCATCTTTATACAATTTCAGGTACACGGCATCGAGAATGCCGTTTATGAAAGAGCCGGAATTTTCCGAGCCATACAACTTGCCTAAATCTATAGCTTCGTTCAGCGTGACTTTTGGGGGTATATCCGGACAATACAAGAGCTCGTAGACGGCCATGCGGAGGATATTTCTGTCGACTCTCGACATCCGCGCAAGGGACCAGTTATCGGAACAACTGCTTATGAGACTGTCTATCTCCTCTTTCTTATCGCAAGCGCCTTGTATCAGGAGGGAAGAAAACTTTCTGGATTCTTCCGGTGCGCCGAAATAATTCCAGAACATCGAAATAGCCTCTTTGGCTTCGATATCTAAAACATCCAGTTCGTAAAGAACTTGTAAGGCAATCTCTCTTGCCTTTCTCCTTTGATGCATTAATTCCTCTGGATCTGTTGCATCAGACGCCGTTCATGACGGGTCTGCAGATAATAAAAAAAGAGACACCGGAGTCTTGAAAAAATGTTGCCTTGTCATTTCGATTACGCCTCTGCCTTCGCAGGGGCGGCTTTGCTCACTCTTTCCAGAAATGACCTCAGAAGAAAATTCGAGAAGGTCTCAGGCTATAATTTCCTGAAGAGGTCCACCATTTCGATGGCCGACATGGCGGCATCCCACCCTTTGTTACCGGCTTTGGCGCCCGCCCTTTCAATTGCCTGTTCAATGGTGTCTGTGGTCAATACGCCGAAGGCTACAGGTACCTCTGTCTCGAGACCGACACTCGCTATCCCTTTTGTGACCTCGGCGCTGATGTATTCAAAATGAGGTGTCGCCCCTCTGATTACTGCGCCAAGGCAAATCACTGCATCGAATTTCGCAGCCTTCGCGAGCTTCTTAGCCACAGCGGGCAATTCAAATGCGCCGGGAACCTTATAAATGAGAATGTCCTTCTCTTCGGCGCCTGCCCTAGTAAGTGCATCAACAGCGCCATCAATCAGCCTTCCACAGATAAAATCGTTGAATCGACTGGCGACAATGCCAAACTTCATTCCCTTGGCGACAAGCTTTCCTTCTATGATTCTTGGCATATTTTCCTCTCCCTCTTGTAATCCTGGAACCTGACCTTCAGTTCACGTCTGCATGGTAAGATAAAAAGAAACTATATCTCCAACAAATGGCCCATCTTCTTCTTCTTTGTCTTCAGATACTTGATGTTGCTCTCGTTGGGCTTTATTTCGATGGGGACGCGGTCGGTAACGGTTAAACCATACCCTTCAAGGCCAACGATCTTCTTGGGATTATTGGTCATCAGTCTCATCTTTTTCACACCCAGGTCTGCAAGTATCTGGGCGCCGATACCGTAATCCCGTAAGTCCGCCTTGAACCCAAGTGAGATATTGGCTTCGACAGTGTCTTTTCCGTGTTCCTGCAATTCGTAAGCCCTGATTTTATTGACAAGGCCGATGCCCCTGCCTTCCTGATGCATATACACAATAATACCTTTTCCCGCCTCATCCACCATTTCCATGGCCCTATGGAGCTGGTGGCCGCAGTCGCACCTCTCCGATCCGAAGACATCGCCCGTTAGGCATTCCGAATGCACCCTCACTAGGACTTCATCATCCGGCCCGATATCTCCCTTCACGAGAGCGACATGTTTCATATCATCCACGTCATTTTCGTACACGACAATCTTGAACTGACCGCCGAAGATGGTAGGAATCATCGCCGCCGCGGCCCTCTTGATCAAGGATTCATGCTGCATCCTGTACTGGATAAGGTCGGAGATGGTTACTATCTTGAGACCATGCTCCTTGGCGAAGATTTCCAGGTCAGGCATTCTGGCCATGGTGCCATCGTCTTTCATGATTTCACATATCACACCTGCAGGTTTCAGCCCTGCCAACCGCGCGAGATCTACGGAACCTTCGGTCTGGCCTGTTCTCACCAGCACGCCGCCTTTTTTTGCACGTATGGGGAAGATATGTCCCGGGCTGACGATATCGTCAGGCGTAACATCATCAGCTACGGCCGTTTTTATCGTTGTCGCTCTGTCGGCCGCAGAAATTCCGGTCGTCACGCCTCGCTTCGCTTCTATAGACACCGTAAAGGCGGTGCCGAAGCAGGATTTGTTATCTACCACCATGGGATGGAGGTTAAGTTTATCGGCAAGATCTTCACTCATGGACAGGCATACAAGCCCCCTGCCGCATTTTGCCATGAAGTTAATGGCCTCAGGCGTAACAAATTCTGCCGCCATGCAGAGGTCGCCTTCATTTTCTCTGTCTTCGTCATCAACTAGGATGACCATTCTGCCACTCTTGATATCTACAATGGCCTCCTTTATTGTGCTTATGCCCATATTTCCACCTTCAATAATTTAGTTCTTCATGCTCCGTTGCTAAACCGAAATTCCCATGCCCCTGTGCGGAAAGGAAAACGGAGACGATTCATTTCAAGAATCCATGCTCCGCAAGGAAATCCATGTCAATCCCCTTGCCGGGATTGACGAATTTCTCCACATATTTTCCGATTATATCCGTTTCAATATTGACCAGGTCGGCCGCTTTTTTAAATCCTAAAGTCGTGTTCCGCGCCGTATGCGGAATTATATTAACATAAAATCTGTTTTTTTCACAACGATTTACCGTCAAACTTATGCCATCGACCGCGACTGAACCCTTCTCTACGATGTACCGGCCCATCTCCGAGTCGATCTCTACACTGAACTGGATTGAATTTGCCTTATTAACTTTCTCCTGAATCTTTCCTATGCCATCCACGTGGCCAAGGACCAGGTGTCCTCCCAAGAGACTGTTCAGCCGCAAGGATTTCTCCAGGTTCACCTTATCGCCTGATTTAAGCGATTTAAGATTTGTCCTCGCCAGGGTTTCCGCAGAAACGTCCGCGGAGAAGCGCTTGGCTCCTTTCTCCGTTACCGTGAGACAGGCTCCGCTGACAGAAATGCTGTCACCAACATTAACGTCGACCAGATTCATGGGGGTATCGACGATGAGAAGGGCGTCTTCCCCCTTCCTCGTCATCCTGTAGACTGTCCCTAAATCTTCTATGATCCCTGTGAACATGGCCGCCTAAATTTCCCGCTGTTAACTTTTTTGATCAGTCATCTGTGCTCATCTTTTTTTACATTGAGGAGATCCTTCAGTCCTTCCATGAAATCACTGACGTCACGAAACTCCCTGTACACCGACGCGAACCTCACATAAGCAACGTCGTCCAAATTCTGGAGCTCTTTCATTACCTGCTCACCAATTGCCGATGAGGGAATCTCTTTATCCTGATACTCTTGACAGTGCCTCTCGATCCTATCCACGATGCTTTCGATTGCATCGGTGCTTATGGGGCGTTTTTCACAGGCCCTCTTGATGCCGGAGCGTATCTTCGTTCTATCGAAAGGCTCTCTGCGTCCATCCTTCTTGACCACCATCGGAAGAACTTCTTCCACGAATTCGTATGTTGTGAAACGTTTCCCGCAGGCGATGCATTCCCGTCTTCTCCGGATCGCGTCGCCGTCCTTGCTGATCCGAGAGTCAATAACCTTGTTTTCCGCGTTGGCGCAAAAAGGGCACTTCATAACTGACACACCGTTACACCGGCTTCCTTCAATATATCCGTCGCCAGTTTATCATTGTAGTCTGCCTTCACAATCACCGTGACGATGCCCGCGTTGATAATCATCTTAGCGCATATGACACACGGATGATTCGTGCAGTAAAGTGAGGAATCATTTACGCTCACTCCGTGGAGTGCCGCCTGAATGATGGCATTCTGCTCTGCGTGCAGTCCGCGGCATAGTTCATGACGCTCGCCGGAAGGGACCCCCAGTTGTTCGCGCAAGCAGCCGACATCCAGGCAGTGCTGAAGGCCGGACGGGGCGCCATTGTAACCCGTCGCGAGCAGTCTGCGATCCTTCACGATCACAGCGCCAACACTGCGTCTCAGGCATGTGGAACGTTTCGAGACGAGATCAGCGATATCCATAAAATATTCGTCCCATTCCGGCCTGCGCTTTTCCCGCCGGGGGACTATCGGCTTTGAATGCCCCGTCTTAGCCATCTCGTTACCTATACTCTCTATACTCCATTAAATATCTATAACCACTAATTCTTATTTGTAAAGCTGCTTTCCGATGTCTGCAATTTTATCTAGCCTTCTCTGATGGCGGCCACCCTCAAATTCGGTATTCAACCACAAGCGGGCTATTGATTTTGCCGTTTCCTCTTTCGTTCGCCTTCCGGCGAGGACGAGAATATTTGCGTCATTGTGCAGCCTGCTCATGCGGGCCGTCTCTTCATCGAGGCATAGAGCCGCTCTCACGCCTGGAAATTTGTTTGCAACAATGCTCATACCGACACCGGAGCCGCATACTAGTATGCCCCGGTCAAACTCCCTGGCAGATACCCTTTGGGCCACTATGGCGGCGAAATCCGGATAATCAACATTGGCCGGACTATCCGTGCCGACGTCCGTCACGGCATATCCGATGTGAGCAAGGTATTGTTTGACAACTTCTTTTAAAGGGAACCCGGCGTGGTCGCTACCTATGATTATCTGGCCCATTTTATCAAAGTTTATCGGATTTCCTGAATATCAGGACAGCGTTGACTCCGCCGAAACCGAATGTGTTCGACATGGCCGTATCGATTTTTTTCTTCCGCGCCTTATGGGGAACATAATCGAGGTCACATTCGGGGTCAGGGTTATCCAGGTTGATAGTAGGTGGAACAATGCCTTTGTAAATAGACATCGCTGATATAATTGCTTCCACGGCGCCTGCAGCGCCCATGAGATGGCCGGTCATGGATTTTGTAGAGCTGACGGCCAGACTTGAGGCATCTTTGCCAAAAACCTTTTTGATGGCCTGTGTTTCATAGAGGTCGTTTGGAGGAGTCGATGTGCCGTGCGCATTTATATAGTCAATTTCGGCTGGTTTCAAGCGGGCGTCTTTCAGGGCGGCTGACATGCATCGAGCTGCTCCTTCATGTCCCGGAGGAGGTATGGCCATGTGGTAGGCATCACTCGTCGATCCGTAACCGACCACTTCCGCATATATCCTGGCGCCTCTCTTGAGGGCTGAAGTTCGTTCCTCGAGTATCAAAATACCGGAGCCTTCCCCCATAACAAAGCCATCTCTATCTTTATCAAAGGGACGGCTCGCTTTCTCGGGCTCGTCGTTTCTTACGGATATGGCCCTCATGGCGTTGAAGCCGCCCACACCTAAAGGTGTAATGGCTGCATCAGTGCCTCCGGCTATCATGACATCTGCATAACCGCCGCTGATAATCCTCATGGCGTCCCCGACGGCGTTTGTGCCGGAAGCGCAGGCGGTGGTCGGGCAATTTATCGGGCCCTTGGCCCCAAATCTGATCGACACATGACCTGCGGCAAGATTTGCAAGGACGGCTGGGATGGCAAAGGGGGACATCTTTCTGGGGCCACCGCTGAGTATAGCTACCTTCTCTCTCTCCATGGTCCCAAGGCCGCCGATTGCCGAGCCGATAATTACTCCCACGCGTGCGGCATTCGTTTTGTTAATGCGCAGTTTCGCATCCGATACAGCCATCCCGGCGGCTGCCAGGGCATAGACAATGAAGTTATCGATCCTACGAAGCTCTTTATTGCTCACATAATTCAGGGGATCAAAATTCTTCAGCTCTCCGGCGATCTGTGTTTTATGCCCCGTAGCATCGAATTTTGTTATTCTACCGATTCCCGATTGTCCCCGGCAGATCGCTTTCCATGTATCACGGGCTGAATTGCCAAGAGGTGTAACTGCACCGATTCCGGTTATGACGATTCTTCTTTTCAAAGAGGCCTGTTTCCTTCGCGTCATGTTAATTTTATGTTACGCCTTTTTTCTTGAGGAATTCGATTACGTCTTTTATCGTGCGGATTTTTTCCAGTTCTTCATCGGAGATTTGCAATCCGAAATTTTCTTCCATTTCCATGATCAGTTCAACCAGGTCAAGGGAATCGGCTCCCAGATCGTCTATAAACGATGCCTCCGGAACACATTCTTCTTTTGTGACATCCAGGCGCTGCACTATAATCTCTATGACTCTATCCTCGAGTTTCATCAATACTTCCTCCTCAACTAATTTATGACACCATGTCGCACAAATAAAGACCGCGCCGTAGACGCGGAATCTTTAAAATCCATCTTTTGCTGACGTCTTGCTGTCATTGCAGCATTTAAGATATCTTTTCTGTCGGAATTACCTGCCGGCCTTTATACGTTCCACAATTAGTGCAGACGTGATGGGGAAGCTTCGGTTCACTGCACTGCGGGCACGCAGTAGCCAGTTGGGGCTTGAGAAAATCGTGCGACCTCCTCTTGTTTCTCCTCGTTCTCGAGTGTCGTTTTACTGGGTTTGGCATAGTTCTTTTCCTCTATATTAAATTTTCTTGTTTTCTACTGCTCTGAATTTCTTTAAAACTGCCAGTCTCTCGTCGATGAACTCTGCATGGCATCCACAGTTGGCCGTGTTAAGATTCATCCCGCAATGTGCACATAGACCTTTGCAGGCATCCGTACAAAGAACCTTGATGGGAATCTGCAGCATGACCTGTTCAAATATGAGATTATCGAGGTCTATTACATCACCCTGATAATACCCGTATTCAAGGTCCCCCGTACTCAGTTCGTCTTCCTGCTTCGACGCCTTTTTCTCTGGGACAAATGTGTATCTAAAGTTAGTCTTTATAGGCAGATGGGTGAATTCCAGACACCGGCAGCAATTTGCAGTAACGGTGGTTTCCAGGTTCCCATCGATAAATACGGTCTCACGGATCCTTTTTGCCTGGCATAAAACATCAATCCCTTCGATTGAAAAATCGTTTTTTTCCTTCTTCGGGAGGAGACCCCGAAACCAGTCGCCATCCTTATGTAACGATATTTTTAATCCCTCGTCGGGGATGTTGTTGATATTTATTTTCACGGTACTTCTTTAATTATATGCGTCGGATTCTATTCGTAAAAATGTATCCCAGGCATGCGATGAGCTGTTGCTGTAAGGTGCGAAGTAGATTATAAAATGGCCTAGTTGTCAAGTATAATTTTACCTTTCGAAATCCGGCTTGACAAGCGAAAGTTGCAGCCCTATAAGAAGGTCATCGAAGCGGTGGGTGCGGTTAAATATAATGACTGAAAAGGAAAATGTCAGAACCCGTTTTGCCCCGTCTCCGACGGGCTTTTTGCACATCGGCGGGGCGAGAACGGCTCTCTTTTCCTGGCTTTATGCCAGGCACGAGGGCGGGAAATTTATTCTCCGGATTGAGGATACCGATCAGGTTCGTTCTACGGAGGAATCAACAAAGGCGATTCTCGACGCCCTGGCATGGCTGGGGCTCAACTGGGATGAAGGACCATTTTTTCAGGCACAACGTGTAGATATCCATAGAGAAATGGTAAAAAAGCTCCTCGATGAAGGCAAGGCCTATTGCTGTGTATGTACTCCTGAGGAACTGGAAGATAAAAGAAAGAAGGCGCTCGCCGAAGAGAGAAAGCCAAAGTATGACGGCACGTGCCGGGATAAAAACCTCCCCCGGTCTGCAAATGCCGTGGTGCGCTTCCGATGCCCCGACACGGGCGTGACCGTCGTAAATGACCTCATTAAGGGGATGATTACCTTCAATAACGAGGAACTTGATGACCTCGTCATAGAAAGAAGCGACGGCTACCCAACATACAACTTTGCCGTCGTCGTGGATGATGCCCAGATGGAGATAACCCATGTCATCAGGGGAGATGACCATCTGAACAATACACCGCGACAGATTCTTCTCTATCAGGCACTTGGATATAAGGTTCCGCAATTCGCACACGTTTCCATGATCATGGGCTCGGATAAGGCGCGGCTGAGCAAACGTCATGGGGCGACATCCGTCATGGCCTACAAGGAAATGGGCTATCTGCCCGAGGCCGTGGTGAATTATCTCGTCAGGCTCGGCTGGTCTTACGGAGACCAGGAGATATTTTCTTTGGAGGAATTGATCCGAATTTTCACACTTGAGTCCGTTGGAAAATCCGCTGCCGTATTTAATCCGGAAAAACTCCTGTGGCTGAATCAGCACTACATCAAGGAATGTGAATCCGCAAGGCTTGGAGAAGAGACCATGCCGTTCTGGCAGAAACTGGGCGTTGATACTTCGGACCGCGATCTTCTGAAACGTGTCGCTAATGACTTGAAAACGAGATCAAAGACTCTCTCAGAGCTTGCCGATGCAAGCCTCTTTTACTTCACGGATGATATTGTCTATGAAAAGGGGGCGGCAGATAAATTTCTCAATAAGGGGGTTGTGGATCATTTATCTGCTATAGCCGAGGAGCTTCCTGCGTTCCCAGACTTTACGAAGAAAGGCGTGGAAAATTTTCTCCGCGCCATCGCCGGAGAGAGGGGCGTAAGCCTTAAGGTGATTGCCCAGCCACTCCGGGTCGCACTGACGGGAAAAACCATAAGCCCCGGCGTTGATGAAGTTATGGTTACCCTTGGCAAAGAGAGAGTCATTAAACGGATAAGAAAAGCTATCGCGTTCACTAATAGCAGGGCTTGATTTTGACCTTGACATTTCAGGGGTGATTGACTAAAAATCACCCTCCAATTAGATCGTCCGTGGTCCCATCGTCTAGTGGTTAGGACGCTGGCCTCTCACGCCGGAAACTCGGGTTCAAGTCCCGGTGGGACCACCAATAATAAGATCAATGATTTAGATTAATAATTGCCTTTGTTTTTCGTCGTTGTATTGTAATTTCCCCAGCTCTATCCCCAGCAGTCGGCTATAAAATCATGGTTTTTGCAAAATCACTCGTTCTTAAATAAGAATTAATTTTGACAGTGAGCATTCCATTGACCCATTACCTGAGTTCTTCACTCCTTATTGACATTTTCTCTATGAAGTTTAATCATAAAAAGTGAATCAGAAAAGAAGAGGTAGAATTTGTAAGAAGGGATTGCTGAAGGAACCATCGATGATGCAGACATTGAAGCCCAAAATGCCCGAGGAGAGATTTCAGAAGATCAAGAATATCTTAAAAGAGGGATTCTTGATGAGGCTGAAGCGGAAGGGCTTATTGAAGACACAGACCTCGCGGCTACCGAGGGGTGCCGTCGGGGATCGGGACGCTACCGAGAAGCAGAAAGCCGCCCGTGAAAGGCTTAAAAGAGACATTGATAGGCTTATAGTCAATGCGAAAGCCGCAGGAAAAAAGATCGATGATTACATGAGGGACGATTTAAAATATGATGAAAAAACTATCGACAGGGTAATGAAATATGTAGCGGTAGCCGGAGCGTGGCAGGCACAGTCTGAGAAAGATGCGGAATCTATTATTAACGAAAAGCATGGATCGGAAGGGGAATCCATAAATGAAGAAAATGTTAAGCAGCAGCCTCAAATGAGAAGAATCTTGATTCCACAAGCGATCGCCATCCTCATGTTGTTTTGGGCTCTGATTTCTCCAACCGATCCTGCTGAATACTCTATACTGCTGCGCTGGGTTTGTTGCATGATATTTGTGTACCTTGCCTTCCAAGCATTTTTTCAGGGAAGGAAAGTCTGGGCTGAGGTTCTGGGGATCACAGCTATGTTTTACAACCCAATCATTCGAGCCCAGCTAAGCAGCGATTTCTGATTATTCATCAACGTCATCACTATAGTGATTGCGGTGTTATCGTATCGATCGAACCTTCTGGACGCTTCCACTCCGCGCAATCATTGAACCTCTTTTCTTCAAGTAACAGGAAGATCGCAATATTTCCAAGCCAGTTATGACCGTCAAGAAGAATTCCTTGCCACGTCACCAAGGAATCTCGACATCCCTTCAGTTCGGTACCCTACCGCCCCCTTCCCGACCGCGAGGGGACCGGCAGCAGGGCAGTCCTATAGGGGGGTGAATGGGGGTGAATTGGGAGGTCTTTTTGCAGGAAAGATGGGGGCGGATAGCGAGATGCCGATGTTCTTTCCATACGAAGATCGGAAAAAGCAGTTAATGCTTTATTTCTGTTCATCCGGTTGATGCGTACTTCCTGTAAGGTTCATTCTGAAATTTTCCTTCTGGATGCAAGATTACAATTGCTAATCAATAAAATGAAAAAGGCAGAGCCATTTGACCCTGCCTTTCTGTAATAAAGTCGTTAGTGTGTTTCGCTAGTGCTTAAACTCATTGGTGGAACGAGCACATGAAATGTCTTTTTTCTCATCCGGCTTCATGTCAAATTGTAACTTATCTGCAGAGTTATACAAAACCTTATCGCAACACACTCCCACAAGCCAGTTGCCGAAAATGATGAGTTTGACTTCTTTCTTACAGATATCACAAACTACGGCCATAACTTGTTCCTCTTAAGGCGCTACCATCTTTGTCGGGACGGTGGGATTAATCAGGGTCCATGTACTCCAATCTGATTGTCAACGGATGTGACGTCTTTAACCGACTTGGCAACCCTGCTCTGCGTAAACATTCTCCTTAATCACTCTTCACGGCTCCGGGATCGCCTCATTGACTCTAAACCCGGACACAGCAAAATTGCATGCTGCCTGGACGCCTGACTCCGTGAATTTTCCCCCGCTACAGGTGCCTATGCCGAGGAGGAGGGGTGCTCCGCAAGTGACTGTTAACTGATTCCTGTCGGGCGATATGACGCCACTCTTTGGGACGTTGTCAAGGTAAGTGGGACTGGAACACGCCTCTGGTGTTATGTTGCAATTTTTATACGTGCACGGAACAATTGTGAAAGATATCGCGCCATCTTCCGCCACAGTGTAAGTGAAGTCGTAGTTTGAGCTCTCTGACCCGCTATTCCAAGTGCCTGCTAATGTCCCGAAACCTGATGATGGCCCGTATTGTTCATTGAAGTGTGCAAGCGACCTGAACGTTCCATGACCGGTTGGATAGAACGTGTATACCCCCTCGTAAAACGTCGTAGTAGTTAGCCACAGGCCAGGCGGACCATTGGGTACTAGATTGGTGAATCCCTCCGGCGAGATGACACAATTGCTTGAGCCATTAACGGCATATATTCCTTTTATGCCCCAGGGCTGCCCCATGGCCACTCCTGTAAACATCACTACTGCGGCGATAATCACAAGTACAGCCAACTTATTCATTCTTGTTTTCATTTTAACCTCCTTTTAGATGCTCATTGCTGTTTTAACGAATGGTTGTTCGCCTTTCTGAAAAATAAATCTCCCTCTTAGGTATTGTGATCACACGGGAATGGCCCCCAAAGGGTCATTACTGTCCCCCTGGAGGCTTCATATCGGCACTTTCCTGCCATTCTTTCTCATACGATACTCCATGATGTAAACGGTTGCTTTTCTACAAAGTTTCCCTTTTTCTTCTTCCTTCCATCCGGAGCAATTCTAGGATTGATCTTATTATTTGCATATGTTATGGTTATATGTAGTTAGGTGACGGTTCGAACCGTCACCTTTTTTAAATTATTATTGTCCCTGTCAAGTGGCCCATTTTTCAATCGGATTTAAACTGGTGAAAAAATGGTCAAAAATACCCACGCATCCATAAGAATCGACCTCAACGAGTTCAAGCTCCACATCGACCTCAAAAAAGGAACGGAACTGACGCTCCATTTCAACTCCCCTTCCCGCATGTTTTACCTCTCTGTGATCGCCCTTGTCGTTAACGAGATGAAACAATTAGGAAAAATCACCTCTATCCCCCTGGAAAAACATCTTGACCTGCTCGCATTATTAAATGAATCGGTTGGAGGTTCAGCCGGTTCGTCAGATAAGAAGAATTTGCTGCAAAGGGTCTACAGGAAATGGAAAGACGCCCTGCCTAACCTGGAAGATGCCCCTCTTTACAAAGTGCTCGGAAGGAAGAAAGAATATGACGAAGGGATTGGCAAGACCTATATATTTACGGAAACAGAGAAAGATAGTTGGGCAAATCTTTTTGAGTACAAAGGGAGTAAAGAGAATGTCAGGCTGAAGTTTTCCATAGATAAGATAGGAGCGAGTTTAGACGACGTTGTCATCGTTTACGAAGACGCTTTAGATGGTGACGCGTGGGAGAGGTTTCTCTCGAGTCTCAAAGGACAGGATATAAGCGTACCTCAACAGGTTGCAAGTACACCTGAAATCGAGGCTGTCCAATCCCCTGGGGAGGCCGCTGCAGCTACAGTATCGCCAATAAGGAAACAGAGGACTTTTGGGCAGAGCCGGCAGTTTTGGGTAGTCCTCGTTGCGATGGTTGTCGTAATTGCAGGGGTTGCCGCAATGGCAATTTGGAAACTCCATTTGGGCCCCGCTTCGGTCAAGGTTGCCTCCACGGAGAAGATGGCATTTCCGCTCCCAGACAAACCATCGATTGCGGTTTTGCCATTTGTCAACATAAGCAAAGACCCTAAACAGGATCCTATCACCGATGGCATGACCGAGGAGATCATTAACGCGCTGTCCAAGGTTCCCGAAGTCTTTGTCATCGCCCGCAACTCCACTTTCGTTTACAAAGGCAAAACCGCAGATGTTCGGCAAGTGGCAGAGGATCTGGGTGTGCAATATATCCTGGAGGGCAGTGTTCGCATGTCTGGAGACACAGTGCGTGTAACCGCCCAATTGATAGATGCAATCAACGGCCATCACCTCTGGTCAGAGCGCTACGACCGGAGTGTGAAGGATGTCTTTGCATTGCAGGATGAGATTACCATGAGGATTCTCACAGAGCTTCGGGTGCAACTCACGCATTCCGAAGAAGTCCGCATATTAGAGAAAGGAACAAAAAACCTTCAGGCTTACTTGAAAGTGGTGGAAGGGGTTAATTGCGATCGTCAGGAAAACAAAGAGGCGAATGCTAAGGCTGAGAGGCTTTACCGCGAAGCCCTGAAACTGGATCCAAAGTATGCAATGGCTTATATGCGTCTATCCTGGACACTCGTGGTGGGTATGTATTACGGTGCCGGTGAATCGCCCCAAGAGACTTTCTCCAATGCCATGAAATTGGCACAAAAGGCTGTCGAACTTGACAGGTCCTCGGCTGAGGCCTACGCTGCTGTAAGCTGGGTCCTTCTGAATATGCGTCAGCATGATAAGGCGATTGAGTACGGGGAGCGGGCTGTGAGACTTAACCCGAACAGCTCTCTTGCTCTCCATACTCTTGCCACATCTCTGGCTGCTTCCTGGAGATGTGAGGAGGCCCTTCCTCTGTATCGACAGGCCATTCGACTCAATCCTCTTGTTCCCGGTTACTATATACTGCTTGGTTCCGCTTGCCGTCAAACCGGAAGGTATGAGGAGGGCATCGCTGCGGAAAAGAAAGCCCTTAAGTTGGCTCCCAACAGTGTGATAGCAAATATTGTGCTGGTCTCATTGTATATGAACGCCGGACGCGAAGATGAAGCCCGGGCTGCTGTCGCGGAGATCCAGCGAATAGACCCCAGTTACTCTCTTGAGAAGTTCATCAAATTCTGGGCAGCGAAAGAGGGTCCGCAGAGGGATAGACTCATAGACGCCCTGCGTAAAGCGGGCTTGAAGTAAGAGTAATGGACTTGTAACAAAGTCTCTCCTCAGTTAATTATGCACATTTCTCCCAGTAATACTTACCTTTGAGATCTATCCCAGAGTGAACATTAGTAGGTGTAATGTTGATTTTCAGATTCAGACAATCCGTACTACACTTCACTTGGTAATCCCCCCAAAAATAGCAGAACCCTAACTCAGAATATGGTATAAAGTAAGAAAGGCGAATTAGGGTGGAAGGAAATGATCCAGGATCATCTTGACAAGATTGAAGAGAGGCTGAAACAGAGTGAAACGATCAAAGAGAGTGACAAAGCCGAGCTGTTGACCCTCCTGAAGACCCTGAGGACGGAAATTGCCGAACTTTCTCAGACTCACTATGAGCAGGCGGAAAGCATAACAGGATTTGCCGAATTATCAACCCGCGAAGCCACACGCAGTGAAAAAAATCTGGAGCTCCTCAATTTGTCAATTGACGGTCTGGCCTCATCGGTTCAGGGCTTCGAAACATCTCATCCGAAGCTAGTGGAGATTATCAATACCTTCAGCACGATGCTCTCTAATCTGGGAATATAGAGTCAATGCTCCGGCAACATATCCCCTGTGGTTGTTCATCTGCTCCTGATACTTACCATTGCCCGCCCCAATCTGTTGTCCATGACAAGCCCCCCTAATCCATAGATACAGTCTCGTGATCAGCATCACTCCTGTAATATTGTTTTTCTAATTTCACCTGTCCATGCAACATTACACTCGTCTATTATCAACCCTCAATCCTTTTTTTGCATCTGTCACAAAAAACCAAGTCCTCACCGATGCTTTTCGCAGTTAGTAACTCAGTTCTGGTTAAATCTTTCAGTTCTTCCAGCGTCGCACATTCTTTGCAGATGGTTTCAGTATCAAATTGATACCCTACTATTTCATCTTTTTTAATCCATGTCATTTCTCCACCTCCATGAAAAATGTCTAGGTGCCTAT
>JBKQQP010000039.1:0-4647 GCA_052144335.1 Syntrophales bacterium | reverse complement strand
ATGCCGACCAGTCGGCACAAAAAAGAATGAAAATTATGGTTGCATCCGAGGCCCCTGTTTGTTTATTAGATGGCATAGTTTGAATACCGTGAAACAAAGGTCGATCATTACTGGTGGTTTAAGACCCCGGATTTGAGACTGACCTAAGCCAGTTATAAGAATAAACCAATGTTGCCATAGCGCAGGCAGGAGAAATTTTAAAAACCTCAACTGGCTACTCCACATGTAACGAGGAGGTACCATTGGGATAATTAATTTTCAGGAGAATGTTGCATTCTGAAGGAAATGGCAAAAAACAAGACTTTAGGAAGAAAGCGTTAAAGATGCAGCACTACGCAAAGTACCACGCACAAAAAAAGGGAATCAGGATAACTCTTAACTCCCCAATATTCTCTGGTGGTCCCACCGGGACTTGAACCCGAGTTTCCGGCGTGAGAGGCAGTCCTATAAAGATATCTAAGTCACCTGTTTTATTATAAGTATTTGCTTTTATTGGAAGCCGTGTGTCGCCTTGTGTAACCCTGCGTAGTCATTTTATCCCGATTTCCAAAAAAAGGACACACAGAGGGACACACATTTCAATGCTGAAAAATGCAGTTTAATTTAGTATCTCCTAATTCTATTTCTGCAAATTCCATCGGATAAAAATCACTGGTTTTCTTCTTCGTCTTATCCACAAGAAAACCCCTTGACATTTGCCAGTTGTTTTGAGTAAATTTACTCACAATATTGAGTAAATTGTTAACTCATGGATTATACTTATGTTTAAAAGACCTATTTTGAATACGATAAAGGGACGAATCGCTGAACGTCGGCGATTTATGCAGGTTATCGTCGGACCACGGCAAACCGGTAAGACTACCCTGGCCCGGCAGTTGATTGATGACCTCGGCCTGCCGAGTCACTATGCCTCGGCGGATGAACCCACACTAAAAACCACTACCTGGATCGAGCAACAATGGGAGACTGCTCGGATAAAGGCACGAACCGGTGAACACAAGAAAGCGCTCCTCGTATTGGATGAGGTGCAAAAGATAGGACACTGGTCAGAGGTCGTAAAACGTCTCTGGGATGAAGATACAGCAATGGGTGAAGTTTTGCAGGTAATTCTCCTCGGCTCATCTCCACTTTTAATACAGACCGGTTTGACAGAAAGCCTTGCAGGACGCTGCGAGCTGATTCCGGTTGTGCACTGGTCCTTTTCTGAGATGCAGGAAGCCTTTGGCTGGAACGTTGAGCAGTACATCTTTTATGGAGGGTATCCGGGTAGCGCAGATCTGATCAGCAATCCGCGGCGATGGGCAAACTACATTAAGGATTCCCTAATTGAGACAACGATTTCACGTGATATTCTTCTCATGAGGCGCGTGGATAAACCTGCCCTTCTGCGGCGGCTTTTTGAGTTGGGCTGTATCTACTCCGGGCAGGTTCTGTCCTTTCAGAAGATGCTGGGCCAGCTTCAGGATGCTGGGAATACGACTACCCTTGCTCATTACTTGAATCTGCTAGAAGGGGCAGGGCTACTAATGGGATTGCCCAAATACGGAGGGCGTATAGTGCGGCAGCGGGCTTCCAGTCCGAAGCTCCAAGTTCTCAACACGGCCCTGATAACGGCACAATCGGAGTCTGATTTCGACGCCACCTTGAAGGACCGGGAATACTGGGGGCATCTTGTAGAATCTGCCATAGGTGCAACACTGGCCAACGGTCTCAAGGGCACGGGGGCGGAGCTGTTCTACTGGCGGGAAAGAAATAGAGAGATAGATTATATCATCAGGAAGGATGATATGTTAGTGGCCATGGAAGTAAAAAGTGGCAGAAGCAAAACGAATCTGGCAGGAATGGACTCTTTTGCCAAGGCGTATCCTGTAAAGAGAAAATTGTTGATCGGTTCTCAGGGAATAGCCTTGCGTGATTTCTTTCTTACCCCGCCGGAGCAGTGGTCAGAATGACCGAAGCAGGACTAACCTCACAGGGAGCATTAACCGAAGATTGAAATCCGCCCTGTAAGCGATTAGCAGTACGAAGGCAGGGTAGACGAAACTTCAAATGCAATCGAGGCACGCGGTCTCCGTACCGGTTTATTGAATGCGGGATATAACATGCAAAAAAAATAGAGAGCGTTTTTCCACCTCACGAACTTGTGAACTGCTCCCTGTAATAGAGCATCCGGCAATTTTGATAGAGATCCACCCTTTTAAACAGTAATCCTTATTGACTGAAATCTACAATCAGACAAAAACAGGAAATAGTGCTGATACAAAGTGGCAATCATCACATTCCTATATCTACAATTTTTTAACATGCGAAGGTACTGTATTAGTTACATATCATTGCCGACCAGACGACTGCTTTATCGGTTTGTGAATAAATAACTTATTGAAATATAATGAAATATGCCTTGACTTCGTATAAACAGTGAAGTATCCTATATTCATATCATGTATTTCGCTATGGTCTTAAGTCAGTGAGGTACAGTTAAAGTTGAGTTAGAACAATTTGAAGTGCAAAGGCGGCCACCATGCTCTTTAGAGCGTTGGTGGCTTTTTCATTTCTGTCATATTGGTAATTCGACTTTTGGTAAATTCTAAGAAAGGAGGAGACTCATTATGTCAGAAGGTAAAGTAAAATGGTTTAATGAACATAAAGGCTTCGGATTCATTGAAAAGGATGACGGTGGTGATGTGTTTGTTCATCACAGTGCTATTCAGGCAGACGGTTTTAAGACGTTACATGAAGGCCAGCGTGTCAGTTTTGATGTTGCACAGGGTGCAAAAGGCCCGGCAGCAGCAAACGTGAAACTCAGTTAATTTAACCTTGGGTAAGGAAAGAGGCGTTCCATCACAGTATTCTGTCTTGGAGCGTCTCTCCGTTTTCAGCATATTAAGCAACGTGTGAAAGAAAGACAAAAATAGGAGCTTAAAAATGGGAAGGTCCATGTACGACTTTGGCAATCAGGCTAAAGAAAAAGCAAGGCAGCAGAAGCAAATAGATAAGGCTTCAAGGCGCATAATGGCTAAACAGCAGAAAGCTAATATAAAAACGAGCATTCCAAACAGAGATCCGGATATAGTTGAACCGGGACTGATGGAGGAGATCGTTAAAAGCATAGCATAAGGGGCTACACACATACTCTTAATTTATCAATAACAATGGCGGTAATAACAAACGCAAAATTCTGCGTATTTCAAAGGTAGGGATACAGGAGCCATAAAACGAAGCCTGATTTATGTGATTAATAGTAAAAAACAGAGCTGGCAATACACGGGCACTCTCAAACCAAAAAAACTGAGGTTCAACGGGGAAAGGAGGCAGACAATGGGAGACAAGGGGGGAAGGAAGGATAAGGAAAAGAGTCAGAAACAGAACGCTAAAAAACAGCAAGAAACGTCAAAAAAGAAGTTTGATAAGCAACCGAAAAGAACCCCTAACAAATAGCACGATGAGATTTCCGCCACACTCACCATCGTCACATTCTCTAAGCATAATGGAAACAGCAGATGTTCCTTCCTGTTTTACACAAACAGTCAACCTTGAGGAAGATGCAGGGTGTTAATCCGTTATCAATGATCTTTCCTCAACAACCTGAAACCGATCTATCCAACGCAATAAAAGGAGCACATCATGGACAGCAAAAAGGATCTCAAAGAAGAAATTGCCAGAGTTGCTTATGAAATCTACGAACAGACGGGAATCCCCGGCCTAGAAGTGGAAAATTGGCTTAAAGCCGAGCGAAGTGTTCTGGAAAGACTGTCAATCCGGGAACCTTCCAAAGCAGCCAAGAAGTTGGTGCCGTCCAGGAAAAAAGGTGGAACGACGAAGAAGAAAAAAATGTCGGAAACAGAGATCTGATAATTTTTCTGGGATAGATCAGTAATCTACAATGAGGAGGAATTAGCATATTCCACTCTTTATAAGAGTGTTGACATAGAGGAGCTACGGGTAGGCTAAGGTACCCATAACCCAATCTGTGCAAAAGAGTGATTTTGCTCTTTTCAACACAAGGAGGTAATTATGACAAGAATAAACCTATTAGTAGCAAGAGTTGTGCTTTTAGGAATTTGTATCCTGTGTATTTCATCTGTTAGTGTATGGGCAGACGAAATCGAAATATCAATGACAGCGTACACATTGAAGGAGTGTTACCATAATAAAGGTAAGACAGCTTCTGGAGAGATCGTTAGAACTGGGATAGTAGCTGTTTCACCAGACTTGGAACGTAAGGGGCTTAAATTAGGAACTAAAATCAAAATAAGTGATATGGGAACCTTTATAGTCAAAGATCGGACAAGTCACAGAAATCGTGGTAACATCGATATTTATATGCCTTCATACAAGAAGGCATTACGATTTGGAAGACATAAATATACTTTATTACAAAATCAAGAAGGATTAAATCTATTAAATGGTAAAGAAAAGTATGTCTGTATTCTAGATTAATTTATGTAGCTTTTAAGTAAATTACCATCTAGGGGTATATGCTCCTCACCCCTAGACGGTAAAAATACTAAACAACTGACTACTTCCTCCTACCATCAATTCAGGTATAGGGTATATAATTAACAACTGAATATGGAAAGGCAGGAGGACTCAGTTCTTCCTGGGTCAAAGAGCCCTCATAACAGTCTGTCCCCTGCCTCCCAAGCC
>JBKQQP010000038.1:0-7922 GCA_052144335.1 Syntrophales bacterium | reverse complement strand
GTTCTGTATGAATGCTCACGCTCCAGCTCTTTTTGTGAATATCCATACCAACGTAAATGTGTTGACCCGTGAAATCAAGTTTGTTACCTTTATCCATGGCAAGCCTCCTTTGGGTATGTTTTTGTTGCGCATAACAAAATATACCATGCAAGGTTGAGACTTGCCTTTTACTTTTTTATCATAAGGTCTCAACTTTTGATTTCACACCCGTAATGAATCGTAGGTGCATTCTATTATTGCACCGGGTAAGCGCTCTTGAATAAGCAACATACAGGGCATTTTTTTGACGATTATCAAATTTATTTTTGAGTAATCTTTATGTACGAAAAATTAATTTCTCCAAACCCTTTACTATCCCTGCTTCCTAAACGTGAAATCAAGCGTTTAACAGGAACTCTGCGACAGCTTGAATTTCCCCCACATACAATCCTCTTTCGCGAGGGAGACCATGGCGATCGGCTCTACATCATCCTTGAGGGTCAATTGGAAATTATCAAAGCCCTTGGTACACCAGATGAGCAATTATTGAACATTTGTGTTCCCGGTGATTACGTGGGTGAGATGTGCCTGCTTGCTCCCGACAGGTCAAGGACAGCAAGTGTTCGCACAGATTCATCGGTACGGTTATTGGAAATGACGCGGGAGGACTTGGATGCGCTGCTTAATCTACATCCTTCTATCGGCTACGCGATGGCGAGGGTGCTTAGTCAGCGGCTGCATGCCTCAGAAACAAAAATGTTAGATGAACTAAACAGAAAAAACCGCCAATTGTCTCAGGCCTACTCACACCTTCAGTCCATGCTCCCTCAGGTCACAGAGAAGGAGGGGCCTGGGAAACAGGAAAACGAGGGACATTTTAGATTGCCGCGTGACTTTGAGCCTCAGGATACTGCTACGCAAGAGGAGCATAAAGGCTCGAAGACTTTAAAGAAGGCAAGGAAAGTCAGACAAGCGATATATCGTTCCGGTCTTTGCCACATTAGTGTAGAGACTTTAGGGGGGTTTCACCTTTATCGCGGATTAACTGTCATCGAAGATAAAGAGTGGGAGGGTTACCTGCCAAAGCTTCTCTTAAAGGCCATAGTTACCCATGGGTCGCATCAGGTGCCCAAAGACCAGCTCATAGAGGCTCTCTGGCCGGAGGTTGCACCTCAATCCGGAGAAAGGAATTTCAAGGTAACCCTGCACCGCTTGAGAAAAGTTTTAGAGCCTGAGATGGACAGGACCTTTGGTTCTTCTTACGTCTACCTTAAGGCCAATCTAATATGTCTGGATGAGGAATTATGCAGAACCGATCTCGATGATTTTTTGTCTCTTTGCCGCCGGGGTGAAAAGAAGGAAAAGGAGGGGGATATTGAGGCGGCTCTTCTCTTATACAATAACGCAATTGATCTATATAAAGGCGATTTCCTTTCAGAAGAGCTTTACACCTCCTGGATCGATACAAAAAGAGAAGAATTACGAAAAATATATGTCAATCTCTTACACAAGATAGCCGACATCCAGGAAAAGCGTGGCACGTCAAAGGTTGCCATCGACTGTTACAAGAAGATTATCCAAATCGATCCCCTTTTAGAGCAGGTCTACCAGAAGCTGATGATACTTTACTCGAAAAGGCATATGCAAACAGAAGCCATAAAAGTCTACAAAGATTGTCGGAAGGCGCTCCGGGAGGCACTAGATGCCGATCCGGAAGCACTGACGACCTCTATTTATATGAAGATCATGGAAGCCAGGTAATTCATATACCCGCTTATCAATAGCCCCTATCCTTTCCCACATCCTGCTAACTTAGTATCCACAATATTTTTATCAAACTTCTCATACCGGAGGATAAAAATTTATTTTCTCGCCATCTATTTTTTTATTTTGTTAAGTATAATCAACTTATTAGCCAATCATGAAATTTACGGTTGTGTAACTTTTTAGTAACCTCTTTCGGTTTAGTAAAGAGCCGAAATCTATTTACAGGGTTGTCTTCAAGTTGATGGTAATCCGGTAATGCTAAGCTGATCAACAAGAAGCACTCTGGGCTCCCTGCCTTTTTTTATCTGCAAGGCTCTCCCCTAAGGAGGAGTAGGAAGGAAGTTAACTTTTTAATAACCAACCTTGATTAGCCACAAGAAAGGGGGAAAAGAATATGAGAAACAATTTGCAGACGCCTAAAGGCGAAGTACGTCACACCGTGCAAGCAGGACCGATAGTCTAACGGGACAAGAGATTCAGCCGTAACGGGGCAAGCGGCGGAAAAAGAATATAAAAGTGGGAGTGGGTATAGGCAGAAGAGGGAAGGAGGGGCACGAGGAGCAAGGGATCACGCATTTAGTGTACGGCGTATAGCGTGTAGTTCCTCTTGTTGGCTAAGTAAACCCATCCCCGTCACACGCTGTTGGACGCAATGAAAGAAGAAGATGGGTCGCGCTGTTTTAGCCATCTTCTAGTGTCAGGGATTTGAAACTATTCGTTGCTGTGAACGGGCCGAATTTGTAGCATTGACGAGGAGGAACAAGTCATGGGTGTAGTTTGCTACATCTGCAAAGAAGAGGTCAAACTCATACGCTTCGGCAACGGGTTTGTGGGAGTATGTTGCGAAAGGGTTTTGTATAACTCTGCAGATAAGTCACAATTTGACATGAAGCCGGATGAGGAAAAAGACATTTCTATCAACTCGTCCACCAAAGTTTTATCAAATTATTAGATCGGTCTTGAGTTCGGCTGCTAGGAGCCGTTAATCCGTCCTCTCTTTCGGCAGGGCAATTTGGGTCGTTATGTGTTTAGCAGTATCGGGTTTACCCCCATATTAACCCAGTATTTTTCCCGTATTGCATTCCTGGAAATACAGAGTAGCGTTTATCAAAATATATCATCTGAATTTCCAGAACTTTCTCGGTTTCAATTTCGAAGAAAGCTGCAACCGCGTCATTCTACTCCCTTTTCTTTACCAAGTAAATTTGCCTGAAAGTCCCACTGACGAGGTGGCGCTCTATCTATACGATCAATAAAAAAGGAGGGGAAAGAATGCCAACATACATCGTATTGATGAAATTAACAGAAGAGGGAATTAAGACAATCAAGAACGGGCCAAAGCGAGTAAAAGAAAACGCAAAAATAATGGAAAAGATGGGAGGCAAAATGACAGGGTTTTACCTTACGATGGGAGAATACGACTACGTGAGTATTGGTGAAGCTCCCAATGATGAGACAGCTTTGACCTTTTTACTAGGAATGGGTGCTCAAGGCTTTGTCAAAACCACGACTCTAAAGGCATTTACCTTAGATGAGTATGAAAAAATAGTTAAGCCTTTGCCGTAGCCATGTCGGTTAAACCGCTGAACAACAATTTCCAAGATTCTTTTACGATCGGATGATAGTGCGCCACAATAATATAAACGCTCTAAAGCTTTGAAGAATCAATTTTCAAAGCAGGACCTGCAGGCAGCACCGTGAATGACCGGAAACTTTGGACCGCCGCCAGCCTATTAATTTTACCAGTAAAGGAGGGAAAAAAATGATCAAAGTCAGCGTGCTTTATCCAAACAGCGAAGGCAAAAAATTTGACATGAGTTACTACTGCAGTAAACACATACCCATGGTCCAGCAGTTACTAGGGGCTTCATGCAAGCGCACGGATGTGGAACAGGGATTGGCTGGCGCAGTACCCGGATCTCGACCATCGTATACCGCCATGTGCCATCTCTATTTTGATTCGGTAGAGGCATTTCAAAACGCCTACGGTCCCCACGCCAAAGCAATCATGGGAGATATGCCCAACTACACCGATATTCAGCCCATGATTCAGATCAGTGAAGTGAAAATATAGTCATGCTCTGACATTAATGCCACCAGTCATCTTGGGTATTTATGAATAAGGGTTTACGAGTCTTGATCGTTCACATAACCGTATAAGCACGAATAGGAGGTAAACCTATGTCGCTGCAGCCATGGCCCACCAGCAATTGGCCCACAGGTGTGCCGCGTGAGATAAGCGGGTACGACAAGCCACTTTTCAGCTTTCTCGATGATTCTGCCCGTAAGTACCCGGACAACACCTACACGATCTTCAACGGAGCACAGCGATCATTCGCGAAGGTCAAGGATACCGCGGACCGGGTCGCGATCTTCCTGCCCAACATCCCGCATTACCCGGAAATTTATTTCGGCATACTCAAGTCGGGCGCAGTGTGCGTCACCTGCAACCCGCTCTACACCGTGCCCGAACTCAACGTGCGGCTGAAAGACTCCGGCGCGAAGGCTGTTTTCTGCATGGACCACGAAAGCTTCTATCCCGTCACCGTCGAGGCGGTAAAGAACACCGCGGTGGAGACCGTGGTCATATGCAACCTGAAATCGTACCTGCCGCGAGCCGTAGGTCTTATCGGCAGGCTGATGGGGAAGATCCCGAAGGCCGCGCAGCACGAGCCCGGGCACCTCATGTTCGATGACGCGGTGAAGTTCGCCAAGCCCGATTCCCCCGCATTGAGCATCGACCCCATTAAGGACCTTGCATGCATCATCTACACGGCCGGCACTACGGGCGTCCCCAAGGGCGCGTGCCTCACACACGCGAACTTTGTATTTGACGTCATGGCAGTGCACGAGTGGGTGCGCATTCCCCATGAAGAGGGTAGTGAGCCTGAGAAATTGCGGGAAGGTGGCTTCCACTGCTTCCGAGGTGTTCTCCCTTGGTACCACTGCTACGGAATGACAATGATCCTGGCCTGCAAAATGGGAAGCCGTCTCGTATGTATACCGAATCCGCGTGACGGAAAACCACCCTTTACTGTGGTGCTGGAGTCCGTGCAGAAATACAAGACGACGATAGTGCAAGCCGTTCCCACCATATATGTCGCCTTTACCAACCATCCGCTACTAAAAAAATTCGACATCACCTCAATCATGGGGTGTGCCTCGTGCGGCGCACCTCTCCCGGTTGAAGTGGCGCGGCAGTTTGAAGAAAAAACTGGAGCCATCATCTCGGAGGGCTACGGCCTGAGCGAAACGGCCCCACTGGCGACCATGAATCCGAGCGACGCTAAACTGCGCAAGTTGGGCTCGGTGGGCTTTCCCATCCCAAACACCGACGTGAGGATCGTGGACTTGGAGACGGGACGGAAGGAACTCCCTCGGGGCGAGGACGGTGAAATCGCCATCAGCGGGCCTGAGGTCATGGTGGGCTACTGGAAAAATCGCGAGGAGAGCGAGGCCGTATTCCGGGAAATCGAAGGACGCCACTATTTTCTCACCGGCGACATCGGGCATATCGATGACGAAGGCTACATCATCATCACCGACCGCAAGAAGGACATGATCCTAGTGGGAGGCTTCAATTGCTACCCACGCGAGGTAGAGGAGGCCTTGTTCGAGTACCCAAAGATTGCGCTCACGGCGGTGGTGGGCCTCCCCGATCCAGTGAACGGGGAGGCAGCAAAGGCCTTCGTGCAGCTCAAACCCGGGGAGACCGCGACTGAGCAAGAGATCCGCGAATTCTGCAAGGAGCGGCTTGCCGGCTACAAGAATCCGCGCTATGTGGAGTTCAGGGACGCGCTCCCGGTCTCGCCGATAGGCAAGGTGCTGCGGAGGGTTCTGCGCGACGAAGAGTTAAAGAAGCCGAAGAAGAAATGAGGTCACCGGCCGATTAAGTATTTCCAGCTGAAATTTGCTATTTATATGCAAAAGTAGATTATATCACAGGAGGGGCTCAGATGATCCAAAATAAGATCGTAGTTCGCTATCAAGACGGGCGCATTAGTAAGGGTGTGACCAGTGATTTTTTCCCTGACAAGGATGTATTCCATCTTTTACCCGTGAATACTCTGCCAGATGCCAAGCCTATCACAGTGTCCGTACAAGAGCTCAAAGCCGTTTTCTTTGTCAAAACGTTTGAAGGGAATCGGGAGTATAAGGATAAAAAAGATTTAGAAGCCGATAAAGCGGTCGCTGGGCGCAAGATACGGGTAATTTTTAAGGATGGGGAAGTCCTAGTAGGTACAACCCATGGATATCAGCCTGGACGCCCCGGCTTCTTCATACATATAGTAGATCCTCAATCTAACAACGAGCGCTGTTTCGTAATCTCGGTAGCGACCCAAGAAGTGTCGTTCATTTGAACATTGCGAAAAAGGAAACAATAGCTATGGGATTTATTACCGTACTGATGAGTTCTCTTGCTGCGTTCCTATTTTACATAACCGACCCCCCTCGCACTTATGATTCTTGCAATCATCTTGGTCTTTTGTAATTTATGGTTATGGGAGTTTTGCGTAACGAAGCCCAAGCTGCTCCGAATTGGATCAAATGGATCAATTTGGTATTCACTATCATCGGGATAGTCATGCTGTTCACAGGGCTTACTATGGTATAAGCATAGGGAACATTCTGGGGAATATTAAAGGAGATGGATAAATGCAGCAGACAATCATGATGATCCACGGCATGTGGGGGAATGACTGGGACTGGAGACACTATAAACCTTTCTTTGAGAGTAAAGGATATCGCTGCGTAACACTAAACTTGCGATATCATGACATTGACCCCAAATCTGATCCTCCCAGACAGCTCGGAACCACGAGCGTCCTCGATTACGTCGATGATGTTGAAAAAGAAATTAAGCAGCTCGACTCCTTACCCATTCTTATGGGTCATTCCATGGGCGGTCTTATAGCTCAAATTCTCGGGAGCAGAGGTCTTGCTCAGTCGCTCGTTCTCCTGACACCCGCATCACCCCGCGGTGTTCTTGCTTTAAGATTCTCCGTCATCAAGAGCTTCTGGAGTGTTCTCACCAAGTGGGGATTCTGGAGGAATCCTATGAGGCAGACGTTTGATGAAGCGGTATATTCCATGCTGCACTTATTATCAAAAGAGGAACAGAGAGGAGAATATGGGCATTTCGTGTATGAGTCCGGACGGGCTGCGGCTGAGATAGGGTTCTGGTTATTTGATCTGGGGAAAGCCACATATGTGGATGAATCCAAAGTGGCCTGCCCGGTGTTGGTTATAGCAGGATCAGAAGATCGCATTACTCCGTCTTCCGTGGTGAAAAAGACAGCTAAGAAATATGGGGCCGTTTCCACATTCAAAGAATTTCCGAACCATAGTCATTGGGTTATTGCTGAACCGGGATGGGAGGAGATCGCTCAATATATTGATGACTGGCTGAATTTGCAAAGGAGAATAAATGGCCCAAAAACTTCATAAGAAAGAGATGAGGCATAAAGGAATTGGGATATGAAATGGTGCATATTTGTAAATAGAAGGTGTTGTGGAGAGGATTGTTCAGGCTGGGTGAAAGACAACTGTTTTATCTATTTATTATTGCCCACCGATTATAGCGGTAATGAGCTACAAGCTGAGTTCGATTGGTCGAAGTATGAATCACTTGGAAGACCTCAAAGTGATATGCCGGAAAAAAGCGATCATCAACTATCCCTTTGGGATGAAATTGAAAAGCTGATTGTTCAACATCAGTAGTAAGAAGATGAAATAGACTGCGGCGATAAACCCGCTGGTCCTGTCGTGCAGATGTTGCTTCTGTCAACCAATAATCTTCAAAATGGTTCGTGCAATAAGGTTGAGGAGTTGTTAGACGAAATCAACATCATATTTTCCGCTTCCTTCCTAAAATGTTGTTTTTATGATGCGCCGGCTGATTGTAACGTTTCTCCTGAAAATTAATTATCCAAATAGTACATCCTCGTTACATGTGGAGTAGCCAGTTGAGGTTTTAAAAATTTCTCCTGCCTGCGCTATGGCAACATTGGTTTATTCTTATAACTGGCTTAGGTCAGTTTCAAATCCAGGGTCTTAAACCACCAGTAATGATCGACCTTTGTTTCACGGTATTCAAACTATGCCATCTAATAAACAAACAGGGGCCTCGGATGCAACCATAATTTTCATTCTTTTTTGTGCCGACTGGTCGGCAT
>JBKQQP010000037.1:0-4186 GCA_052144335.1 Syntrophales bacterium | reverse complement strand
TTTGAGTGCCTTAGGAAGATACTGCTCTTCGAAGTCCTTAGTAAAATCTATTATAAGCCAGATTGACTTTGGTACACTGGGGTCTATGTTGGCAGGCATGGACCAATGGGTGGAAATCTTTACATTTTGTTTAAGATGCTCAAGCATCTTATCGAAAATACCTACATTCTTTTCTATGGTGTCAACTCGTTCTTTGTCATTGTACGCTAGTGCATAAATGCGCAGGGGGTAAAAGTAATTGATCGGAATGGCAGATATCTTAGGGCCTTGTATTATACCACCCGCTATTATTGCGATAACAACACCCTCCTGATTGAGCACCGGTCCACCGCTATCTCCATTCGTTATATTATTGATACTAATCGTTGACTTTCCAATTTGTCTTTTCTCGGATGGATCATATCCTTGTCCCCTTAGGACCAAAGGTTTGTTCCTAACCCCCCAACCGATCAAGTCAACTTCCTGGCCGTTACGCACTTCCATTGCATATCCGATTTTAAGAATTCCACTAGTACCATGTAACATTATTAATTTCGCATAATACACAATTATGATAAAGTAATGACAAATCCATGGGGAGGGATTTGTCATGAAGCCACGGTATCGAGTGACCTTGACACAAGAAGAACGGAAAGAACTTGAAGCCATGACCAGGACTGCAAAAACAAGTGCGAAGCGATTCCTTTATGCGCGTGCCTTGCTCCTCTGTGATGCAGGTGTGGGAGGACCTGCGTGGTCGGTAGCGGATACTGCCGAAGCAATGGGGGTAACCCCGCGAACGATCGAGCATCTGAAAAAACGTTTTGTGGAAGAAGGGATAGATGCGGCCTTGGAACGTAGGAAATCCGAGAAAGCACCTCGTGGAGTGATATTTGATGGGGCTTTTGAGGCACGATTGGTAACCCTTGCTTGTTCAGAGGCTCCTGATGGTCGGCAGCGTTGGACAGTGCGGTTACTTGCGGAGAAGGCAGTCGAGCTTAGCATAGCGACAAGTGTTTCTCACATGACGGTGCAACGCATCCTAAAAAAAACGAACTTAAACCTCACCTTAAAAAGTACTGGAAAATTCCCCCGAAAGGAAGTTCCGCATTTGTAGCAGCCATGGAAGATGTGCTTGCCGTATACGAGTTGTCCTACGATCCAGAGTATCCGGTGGTATGTATGGATGAGTCCTGCAAGCAGCTGATCGGTGAGATACGTGAGCCGATACCATGTAAGCCGGGAAAACCAAGGCGAGTAGATGACGAGTATGTCCGCAATGGAGTGGCGGAGATTTTTCTGGAAGTGGAACCATTGAAAGGCAGAAGACATGTGGCTGTGACCGAGCACAGAGCAAGAACAGACTGGGCATGGTGGATCAGGGGTATGCTCGATGAACGATATCCAGAAGCACTCCGTGTGCGCCTTATTATGGACAATCTGAACACGCACTGCGTTGCATCGTTGTACGAAGCGTTCCAACCGGAAGAAGCTCGCAGATTGGCAGAGAGACTCGAAATTCATCATACCCCTAAGCATGGTAGTTGGCTTAATATGGCGGAGATCGAACTGAGTGCCCTTAAGGGACAGTGCCTCAATCGGCGTATCTCCGATTTACAGACGATGCAAAAGCATGTCACCTCTTGGGAGAAAGACCGCAACAACCGCAAATCAAAAATCTCCTGGCAGTTCACAAACACTGATGCCAGGATTAAACTCAAACACCTCTATCCGAAACAATGACTGTTACATGGTACTAGGCTTACATATTATATGGAGTAGGGCCAGATCATGGGGGGAGTCAATATACACTTCCTCCGCCTCTTCATCACAAGTTTTCACTTCATATTCAGGGGTTAAGAAGGAAACGATTATTTTTCTGTCAATATTCCCATCAGGCTTATTCTCATAGTCCCTGGACTCTCCGATGACGTGAAGAGCTGTTAGAATATATCCTTTATCGTCAAAGAAAAAACCGGTACCATCTTTAACTACATCTTTGTTCGTCGCAGATGTTCCAGTGACATGAATTTTTACAATTGCAAGCTCACTTTGCTTCAGATTTTCCTCTGAATTTAGGGTATAAGCAAGAGAACTATAGCCCAGTACTCCTACAACAATCAACAGATAGCATTTATTCATACTTTGCCCCGTGTTTTTTTGCATTCTGGTCTTCTAGGACTACGATGAAATCTTCAAATGACCCGATTCCCGGTACATTGACCAAGATGGCATATATTCCCGGATCTGACGGTATAATAATGGTTGCGTGGTATATGCCATCTGCGTCTTCTGCAATCGATAATGGCTTCTTAGATTTGTCGCTAAGAAGCAACCAGCCTTCGACAGCAACGCTGGAAACCGGTTTATTCTTTTGGTCAAAGAGGGTGATGTCTATCGTTGCAAGGCCACCAGGCGATAAAAACGGGGTGCGATTATTGATATCGATACCACCAATTGATACTAAGGTTTCATCCGGCACCGTTCTGACATATCCTGTTAACGGGGTGAACGCATATTTTTCCCACCACTCGTCTCGAGTTAGGAGATACTTCAGACGAACTCTTACGTGGTCATCGTTAAATATAGTTCCATGGCGCTGGATTGCTGCTTCCGCGTTATCTTCGCTATTTGCCATCGCACTCCGGAGAGGGACGGTGCCGTCCCCTCGATTATACGGCACCCATTCTTTTGGGGAGCCATCCTTGTTTAGGTAAACACGGGCTGTTGTTTGGAAAAGATCACCCACTATCATATATGTGCGTACGCTCGGGGGGATGGGCTGGCTAATTAAATCGGCAAGGTCCCTAGTTCGCGCGAGTGACTTTTTAACAAGATCAATTCGATTTGGTATTGACGAAAGCCAACCCAATTTTTCCCATGTCTGAAAGTCGGTTACATCGACTGGTGTTCTATCTTTATCCTCAGGCCCTCCAAGGATACAGCAGTTTTCATAGGTGGGCAGCAATTCGTAAATTGAAGGAAAAGATGAGATCACTTGAATTGCCTTCAAGCGACCGCCGATGAAAGGATTTTCGAATGGTCCGAGGCCATCCAAAAGCATGCGTAACGCCTCAGGAGATCCGAGATATGGCGTACCTAAAGTGATTAACTTCGTCACCCGCTTATCGCCCCCATATCTCTGGATATAGATGCGCGAAACTAAGCCACCCATGCTATGTGCAATGATGGTTACTTGTTTACCTTCGAAGGCAGGGGTTTTCTCAATGAAGTTTTTAAGCTTAACTGCTGTGTCAAAATTACTTTGGCGCCAATCGTAAGGAAAGAGAAAAAGATTTTTGTTTCGTATGTATCCAATTTCAGCAAGAGAATCAAGAAGGCCAGAATATTGACTGATCTTTAATGGCCCTAAAATTGAAACAGATTTAAGAATGTCATTAGAGGTCAGCTGTGATTGGTTGGGCAATGGTTTAAGCTCTAGCTCCTCGAAGCGACTTACCATCTGCGTCAGGTTGCCCCACACTATCCGCCCATGCGAGTCTTGGAGGTTGGACCCAAGGATTCCGGGTACGAATACCACAATATCTGTTGGGGTAATTGTAGAGGTGGTATGAGCTATGCCACTGATCGCAAAGGATAGTAGGATAGCTAACACAATCGTCTTTTTCGACATGATGTTCTCCTCAAATTTCACATGATTGAATTAAAATTCCTTTTTCTATAAGTCTTATTATTAAGCGTTATTATTAAGCAGATTCATGGTGCTACAGGGCTTCTTGATTATATCTAGTAATTTATGATATAATTATATTATATCGATAAAAGGGATTTTGTCAATAGCTCGGAATCATCTTTTGCAAAAAATGTGTCAATAGAACTAGTTGAGACTATATGTCTTGTATATTTCCAATCAGATTATATAAACAAAACAAGGCCTATCCATATTGTTCTCCATTAAAATATGCAAGATATCCAGACCCTCAAATCTTTAGAGATTTCTGTTCATTTTTTTAGATAATCTCGGAATATCGTTTAGTTACAATTAGATCCAAAGATACATATTCGCAGAACTGAAAACAAATCATAAATTACTTCGATAGATAAGCGCTTTCTATAGAGCTGGGAGAGTCAGCCAGGGGAATTTCACCCCCAGCTGCTCGCAGAACCGGACGTGAACCTCTCAGCTCATCCGGCTCCCATTGTTCAGCCTTTCAGGGAAGCATCAGCAAGATGCCAGTGACAGAAC
>JBKQQP010000036.1:0-32460 GCA_052144335.1 Syntrophales bacterium | reverse complement strand
CTCCTGGACAGTCCGTGCCATAACCCGCCCGGGTCGTAATTACAGAAGAGAAATCCGTTTCCGCTGTCGCAAGAAGCGCCGTCGCACCTCAATTGCAACTCCTCTATCTTGTCGCTATAGCCGCCGGTATCACGATTCGTCGCCGTAGCGCCGAAGAGATTGCCTATCTGATCTATCTGACCGCAAGGCTCATAAAGGGATGCGCCAAATACATCGCTTGCCGCGGCGTAGCCGAGCATGGAAAGTGGTTCGCTGAAGCGCTGGTATGTTATCTTCCCGCCGGAGGCGCAGGCGAGCCTTCCCATAATCTCCTCGTGGGTCCGATCCCCCTCCACGCCGTTACCGACAACGGCAATCTGGACGTCCCCATTCTCTATGACAAACTTAAGGGCGATATCCTCAAGAAGCTCGCATCCCTTCTGCGTTTCGTCGAGCCTGGAGGGCCAGTAGAGAAGAATCGCGTCCGGATTGACGACGAGACCCGTCCGCTTCTGAAATTCCACGAGGTTCTCCCTTTTTGCCATAAGAACATCGTCATCGGGACCGTACTTCCGTACAAGGTATTCGCATCGCTCCGGATACATCCTGGGGGATGGGGCATTGATGATGGAGAACGCCGCACCGTGATTGTACTTTTCCTTGACCTCCTGTCTCACGCTCGGGGGGATGAATGACCTGTCAAGAAAATAGTCTTCGATGATCTCCCTGAGAAACTTTTCGCCCACAAAATTGACGAGGGTAGCACTCTTAATTGCCGTAGCCTGGGAGTCGATGCATGTCCTTCCCTGCTCCTTCGAGAAGTAGATATTCCAGGTGAGGCCGTCGATATCAACGCCGAAGAACATATCCAAAGGGATGTGGCCTGTGTGGACGTTGTGTACTGTGTGCAGTACGGGGCAGTCCCTCGATTTCGCATAGGCCGTGACAACACCGCCTGCCATCCAGTCGTGGCTGTGTACAATCAGCATGCCGCCGCTTCTGGCCCGCACCGTCTTGATGGTGTTGTTGACCAGTTCCTTCTGAAATTCAGCGGCGTTGGAAAATGGATTCCCCGCGTATGCACTGGGGAGGTTCGCATAGATAGATGAGCTTACCAGGTGGATTGTGTCAGGATCGACCTTATATCTCACTTGACGCCATGCATGTTCATCCATGCCGCTTTCCTCCTGGAAGCGTTTTTTCAGATTTAGCGTCGCCAGGTGGCAGTTGATACCCCGCGCCCGCAGCCCCTCGGAAAGCGCAGAGACCACCTCTCCCAACCCTCCTGATTTGCCGGATATGTATCTCGCAAGACTTCCCATATCTTCTGGCAGCCTGCCCGTCTCGGGAGCCACGAGGAGCACCGCCGTCTTTACCGCCTTCTTCAGGATCTCAAAGCGCTTTACGTTCTTCATCCCCTTCACTGGATGTTTCCTGTGACGTCGGTGGGGCCGGTTTTTTGCAAACATACCTTGAGGATTATCCGCCCTGTAGCCGGAAGGCATATTCATTTGAGATTTATGCAGTCGTCTTTCCATAGACAATCCTCACTGCACGCATCCTTCGTGCGAAAGCAGGGCGAATAACCTTCCGCTACCTGGATATCGCGGACGATATCCAGCTTCGAGCGGCCGACCCTCGTATCAACATTCCATGCCTTTGCTAATCCTCGAACCTCCTGAATCTTCATGTATTGCCTCCCACTGACTTCCATGTCGGTTTCGAAAGGACAATGTCCAAATTACATTATGGAAGCGATATCCGCTCCTTTTCAGGAGGGATCACCCGCTCTCATGCTCTGTGCGGCAGCCAATTTATTAACCAAATGGTAGTGCGATTGGCAGTGTTAAGCAATGAGGATTAAATGGAAGAGTAATGGTAGGCATAAGCTACCTAAGGGTTTGGGATATATAGGAGAACCGCTACAGAAACAGGGGCTTAAACAACTGTTTTATTTGACAGTTTTCCCCTTCAGCACGAGTTCCTGTTTTTTCAGAAACACCTCCGTATCCGGCGGCACCGAGTCGGTAATCCAGACGTTTCCGCCGATCACCGAACGGGCTCCGATGACGGTCTTCCCGCCCAGCACGGTGGCATTTGAATAGATGATAGCATCATCCTCAATGGTCGGATGGCGCTTCTTGTTTCGGAGACTCTCCAGTTCTTCACGGCCGAGTGACAGGGCGCCCAGGGTCACGCCCTGATATAGCCTAACACGTTTGCCGATGGTGGTCGTCTCTCCTATTACCACACCCGTCCCGTGATCGATGAAAAAACTTTCTCCGATATCGGCGCCGGGATGGATATCTATTCCCGTTCTGCTATGGGCATATTCCGTCATGATGCGCGGGATAAGGGGAATATCGTTATGATGCAGACGATGAGCGATGCGATACACCGTGATGGCAAAAAGCCCCGGATAACTAAAGATGATTTCATCGAAGCTCTTGGCGGCGGGATCGCCTTCGTAGGCCGCTTTAATATCCGTGGCAAGCAGGATGCGCAATTTAGGCATGCCGCGGAGAAAGTCGATGGCAGCGTGCTGGCCGCGCTCTTCGCAGTTTGTGCAGACCTGTTTGTGCCGGATGCAGTCATGCTTTATCGCGAGCATTATTTGTTCGGAGAGGGCTTCAAAAAGGGCTATCAATGCCTGACCGAAATAGTATCCCACATTGACCTCGTCCACGCGCGTGCGGATAAAGTAACCGGGATAGAGAATGCGGCACGCCATGTGTACGGTGTCGATGATGGCCTCCCGCGAAGGAATGGGTTCCGGCCCCACATGGTCAAAGCAATCGTGGCGGGCGCAGGACGATGCAAGCTCATCAACAATGGCCGGTATTTCATCGCGAAATTTCCTGGCTATCCCAATATCCGTTTCGCATTGATCCATTTTTGCCTTGTCATCGTCCATCGTGATCTTTCCTCCTTTACTGGACAGAGCATACCTGATCGCCTAAATTCCAGTATGGCGACATGCTGCGCAACCTTGCGATTATGGAAGGCAGTTTTTCTACGACGAAGTCTATTTCTTCTTCGGTATTATAGATTGAGAGGCTGAACCTGATAGAGCCGTGGGCCATGGTGAAGGGAACACCCATGGCGCGGAGGACATGGGATGGCTGCAATGACCCTGATGTGCAGGCTGAACCGGATGATGCACATATTCCATAATCGTCCATGAGCAGCAGGATGGCCTCGCCCTCGACGAACTCAAAGCTGATATTTGTCGTGTTGGGGAGCCTGTAAAGGCTGGTTCCATTCACCCGACTGTTCGGAATCCGCGAGAGGATATCGGTCTCCAATTTGTCCCGAAGACGCAGAACCATTCTGTTCTCTTTGTCCATATTGCGTGCCGCCAATTCGCAGGCCTTCCCCAGTCCGATGATGCTAGGCGTGTTTTCCGTGCCGCCTCGGCGCCCCTTCTCCTGATGTCCCCCTATAAGGAAAGGCGAAAACCTTGTTCCTTTACGGACGTAAAGGATACCAATACCCTTTGGCGCATGAAGCTTGTGACCTGATATGGAAAGCATATCGATGGCATTCGCCTTCATGTTTATGGGAATTTTTCCCACTGCCTGAACGGCATCTGTATGAAACAGAATTTCTTTCTCTTTCGCAAGTTCCGCCGCCTTCTCCACGGGGAAGAGAACCCCTGTCTCGTTATTCGCCCACATGAGGCTGACGATAGCCGTGTCCGGCGTGAGAGCCCTTTGGTACTGGGCCATGTCGAGGATACCGTCTTTGTCAACGGGAAGCTCCGTGATGCGATAGCCCTGGCTCGACAGATGGGCGCATAAAGATTTGACTGCCGGATGCTCGACCCGGCTTGTCAAGATGTGTCGCCTGTCGGGATGGGCCGCCAGGGCTGAGCGGATGGCTGCATTGTCGCTTTCCGTGCCGCAGCTCGTGAAGATGATCTCGTCGGGTTGAGCGCCGATCAAAGCTGCCGCTTGTTCGCGGGCCTCGCGGATGCTCCGTCCCACCTGACCCCCGAAGGAATGCATGCTGGACGGGTTTCCGTAAAGGTCACGGAAATAGGGCAGCATGATATCGAGGACCTCTTCTGCGACCTGCGTTGTTGCATTGTTGTCTAGATAGATCGTCTTCATTTGGTCACCTCTTCAATAACAAGCTCCGGCGATACGAAATCCCGGAGTTTTAATTCGACGAAATGTTTCAGTGTGATGTCTGCGGCCTTGCAGGTTGCACATGTTCCTCTCGTGGCAACAAGGACGCGGTTGCCGATGACATCGATGAGTTCGATGTCGCCGCCGTCCTTCTTCAGGGATGGTCGGATCTCGCGATCGATGGTCTCCTCGATCATCTTGATCTTCTGGATGTTGGAGAGCTTCGGTCTGGCGACAGGCGCGGCTTCGGCCCGTACCCTCTCGATGATCTGCCTGATGGCGTCATGACATCCCCCGCAGCCGCCGCCGGCTTTGGTGTAGTTCGTTACCTCTTCGACGGTCGAGAGATTGTTTTCCCTCACGGCCTGCTCGATTTCACGTTCCGTTACGCCGAAGCACTCGCAGATGATCTGCGCCGCCGGTTCCGTCGGAGGGCCGCCCCTATAATTTTCAATAGCCTTCTCCATGGCCTGCTTTCCCATGACAGAACAGTGCATTTTTTCCTGGGGCAGACCGCCGAGATAGGCCGCGATATCCTGGTTTGTCACTTTCATGGCTTCTTCGAGCGTCATCCCTTTGACCATCTCCGTCAATGCGGATGATGTCGCAATCGCACTCGCGCAACCGAAGGTCTTGAACTTGATGTCCTTGATCCTGTTGTTCTCATCAAGTTTGAAGGAAAGTTTGAGGGCATCTCCGCAGGCGATGGAGCCTACTTCGGCCACGCCGTCGGGGTTCTCAACTTCTCCGACGTTGCGGGGGTTGAGAAAGTGCTCCTTGACCTTTTCCGTATATTCCCACATAAGCTCACTCCTTTTAGAACAGCAAATAATATTTATCCCAATCGTCTAAGATTGATCCTGTCTTTGCAAGTAAAACAGATCACCGCTGATGCCGCAGATCGCTTACTCGGTGATTTTTCCCACCATCGCCTCGGGCCGCACCCAGTCGTCGAATTCTCTCCCTGTGACATAGCCGAGAGAGAGGGCCGCATCTCTGAGGGTAGAACCCTCTTTATGTGCTTTCATGGCAATACGGGCAGCCTTCTCGTAGCCGATGTACGGCGTCAAAGCAGTGACAAGCATGAGAGAATTCTTCATCAGGTGCTCGATGCGGACACGGTCGGCTTCGATGCCTTTGGCGCAGTTGTCGTTGAAACTTAAGAGGCCGTCCGCAAGCAGACGCACGCTCTGCAGGAAGTTGTAGATGATGAGAGGCTTGAACACATTCAGTTCAAAGTTTCCCATAGAACCGCCCATGTTGATCGCTACGTCATTCCCCATAACTTGGAAGCACAGCATCATCATTGCCTCCGACTGCGTCGGATTGACCTTGCCCGGCATGATTGAGCTCCCCGGCTCGTTCTCGGGAATCTTCAACTCTCCCAGCCCGGAGCGCGGCCCTGATGCGAGCCAGCGTATGTCATTGGCGATCTTTACGAGGGACGTGGCGAGGGTTTTGAGCGTCCCGTGCGCATGGACAAGGGCGTCATGAGAAGCGATGGCCTTAAACCTGTTAGGCGCGCTGACCAACGGGAAGCCTGTAGTTTTTGCCAGTTCGTGAGCAACACGGCTCCCGAACTCCGGATGCGCGTTCAACCCTGTGCCTACGGCAGTCCCTCCGATTGCCAGTTCATATAGGTGTGGCAATGACGTCTCTACGTACGCCATGCCCTTCTTCAACTGGGCAACGTAACCGGAGAACTCCTGACCCAGGGTGAGCGGTACGGCATCCTGTAGATGCGTGCGGCCCGTCTTGATGATATCGTTAAACTCGGCAGCCTTGCGTTCCAGTGTTTCTGTAAGTGTGCGGATGGCCGGCAAAAGCCGGGTGCATAGCGCCCTCACTGCCGAGACATGCATGGCAGTCGGGAAAACATCATTCGTTGACTGGCACTTATTGACATCATCGTTCGGGTGAATCTTCCTGTCCTTACCCCGCATGCCGCCTTGAATTTCACTCGCACGGTTAGCCAGAACTTCGTTTATGTTCATATTGGTCTGTGTACCAGAACCGGTCTGCCATACGAGTAGGGGAAACTCTCTATCGTGCTTTCCTTCTATGATCTCATTTGCTGCGGTGATTATAGCTTTCGCTTTGTCTCTATCTAAAAGCCCCAGGTCGGCGTTCACTTTAGCCGCAGCTCGCTTGATCATGGCAAGAGCGCAGATCAAATCCAGGGGCATACGTTCATCCGATATCTTAAAGTTCAAAAGAGAGCGCTGGGTCTGCGCACCCCATAAGCGCTCCTCCGGAACTTCGATCTCTCCGAACGTATCATGTTCTATTCTCGTCGCTGTCATTTTTGTGCTGCCGATTCCGAGAGATTGCCGTTTATTCCAAAAGAAAGGTGATAATTTCCGCCTGTGTGTAAGAAACGTGTCATCGCAAGGGAGAGAAGTGACCCAGAAATCCCCGCCACCACCTTCGCGCCGTGACAGGTGCTCCTCGTTTCTCGTTGAATGGCAAAAAAGGAACTTACGATACACTTCCCAGGAGAGAAAACATCTCTCCTAATTTTTCAGCATATGGGTCATGTAATCGATTATGGCTTTAGTGCCTTCGGGCTTCAGATTTATTGCCGGCATCACCCCCTTACCCTTCTTGATAACCTGTTCGATCTTCTGCCCATCGAGTCCCTTCCAGGAATCGGGGTCGGTGAAATCCTTCGGCCTGAATTGGCGATAATAGGTGGAAGGATAATTATCATCACCCTTGAGATTGTGGCAGAACTGACAGTTCTTTTTAAATAGTGTCTGCCCTGCACTGTAATCGTCAGCTCCGGCATTTCCGAAAAGAAACAGCATTCCCCCAAACGCCAATGTTATTGAGCAGATGAGAATCTTTTTCATAGCGCGCCCCCTCAGATTATTCTGGTATCAGTGTCCCGTCTCTCACTATATTTTTAGTGTGAAATTATAATATGTCAAGACTTTAATAACTTATCGACAGAAATAATAACCGGGCAAATCTGATTAGTTAGTCCGATCCTCAGGTTTGATTCCGTATGGAAGCGCTTAAAGATTGACTCTTTGATAAAATATCTTTTTTGCGAGCTCCGCGGACAGGGCATAAAGCATCACAATGAGACCCATCATTATGAGAAACGATACAGGAAGAGGCATAAACCCGAAGACCTCTCCGAGGGGTGTTAAGGGTAAGATAAGCGTGGCAAGAACAACGACAACAGTAGCGCCAGAGAGCAGCCTCCCGGGCCTGCTCTTGTAGAAAGGCCTACGACTGCGGATTACCAACACAATGATGGACGCGGAAATAACGGATTCCATAAACCACCCCGTTCTGAACTGCTCCGGTGTAGCATGGAGCATGAATAACAAAACCCCAAAGGTGAGATAGTCGAAGACAGAACTGACAAGGCCAAAGGTCAACATGAATTTCCGGATAAAGGCAATATTCCACCTCCTGGGCTGATCCACCATTTCCCTGTCTACATGATCTGCAGCAATGGTCATTTCCGGGAAATCCGTCATCAGGTTTGTCAGAAGGATCTGCTTGGGCAGCAAGGGCAGGAAGGACAGAAAGAGAGATGCGCCTGCCATGCTGAACATATTTCCGAAATTAGCGCTCGTGGCCATAAAGACGTACTTCAAAGTATTGGCAAATGTCGTTCTTCCTTCACGCACGCCCTGCACGAGAACAGCCAGATTTTTTTCCATAAGGACGATATCCGCGGATTCCTTGGCTACGTCCACCGCAGTATCCACTGAAATGCCGACATCCGCTGCATGGAGGGCGGAAGCATCATTGATTCCGTCGCCCATGTATCCTACGACATGCCCGGACTTCCTGAGTGCGAGGATGATCCGTTCCTTCTGGTTAGGCTCCACCTCCGCGAAGATATCCGTCTCTGTCACCTTGAGCATAAGGGCGTCATTACTTATCTTGCGGAGTTCTCCTCCCGCAACGATCTTTGCATCTGCAATCCCCACATCCTGACTGACCTTCCGAGCAACGAGGTGGTTATCTCCCGTAATGATTTTCAGAGAAATGCCGAGTTGCCTGAGGCGGTCGATCGTTTCGGTGATCCCTGCTTTCGGCGGGTCGAAGAAAACGAGATATCCGAGGAATGTCATATTCCTCTCGCAATCTTTATCGATGCGAGGCTCTGCCCCCATATCGCGATAAGCGATCCCCAAGAGGCGAAACCCCTGGTTGCTGAGCGTCTCAAATTTTTGCTGGATATCCTGTTTTACCGAAGCTATATCTATCTTCTCGCCCGAGGGGGCCTCTGCCTTAGAACAGATGTCAATCACGTTGGGGAGAGGCCCCTTGGTGACCATCAAGGAAACGCCATCCTTTGTAACCAGGATACTCAAGCGCTTCCTGATGAAGTCGTAAGGCACCTCGTCTGCCTTTTCATACCCGGACACATCCGGCTGTTTGTAAGAGCGAATCGCTTCGTCGATCGGATTGGCGAATCCCTTTTCAAAAAAGGCGTTCAGATAGGAGTGAACAAAAACCCGTTCACTGGAATTGCCTGTGATATCCAACGCCGAATGGAGACGTACTGTTCCCTCGGTCAGAGTTCCTGTCTTGTCGGAGCAGAGGACATCCATGCTCCCGAAATTCTCTATGGCGGCGAGCCGCTTTACTATGACCTTTTGCTGTGCCATCTTCTTGGCGCCATGGGCCAGATTGATGCTGATGATGGCAGGCAGTAGTTGAGGCGTCAGCCCCACCGCGAGAGCGAGAGAAAAGAGGAACGATTCGAGGACGGGCCGGTGGAAATAGACATTGACGGCAAAAATCAGAAAAACCAGAGCCAGCGTCACTTCGAGCAACAGATACCCGAAATGGAGTACGCCATGCTCAAATTCAGTTTCCTGGGGTCTCAGTTTCAACCTTTCCGATATCTTGCCGAACTCCGCTTCCTTTCCTGTAAAAACAACAACGGCTCGGGCCGTACCGCTGATGACGTGGGTTCCCATAAAGAGGCAGTTGGCGCGCTCGCTTAAGGATGTTTGCGCCGGCAACTGACCGGCCTCCTTCTCGACGGGATAGGTCTCGCCTGTTAGAGTCGCTTCGTCTACAAAGAGGTCTTTGGCTTCTAAGATAAGGCAGTCCGCCGGGATCGCATCGCCTGCATTTAGGATGACGACGTCTCCCGGGACAACATTCTCTAAAGGGATGTCTTCAGGGTTTCCGTCACGTAGGACGGTGGTCTTGATTTTGACTATGGATAGGAGCTTTTCCACGGCATCTGCGGCGCCTCGTTCCTGCCAGAAGCCGAGAAGGCCGCTCACCAGGATGATAAAAAGAATAATAGCGGCATCCACATGATCTTGCAGGAAGAAAGATAATCCGGCGGCAAAAATAAGAGTGAGGATAATGGGGCTCTTGAATTGCGCAAGAAGAAGCGCGACCGCGTCGGATCGCTTGGGCGGCTTCAGCAGATTGGCCCCGTAATTAATCAGCCGTTCCCTAGCCTCAGTGCTCTCCAGCCCTTCCTTTCGAGTGTCAAGACCCGCCAGCACATCGGCCTGTGGGATGCTCCAGAAATCAATCGGTTGTTTAATCATTTGCCTACCTGCCGCCGTCGGGGGCTAAGGGATTATCTGTAACTTTCAATCTGCTCTTTACTAGATGCAATATAGGTGAAGGCACCCCCCCTGTCAAGTATGCTAAGCCTTCATCAATCAGAATCACATGTCTCAGCTGGGCGGATCTTACACGAAATACTCCTGGCCAAAGGAAATGTCTTGGCAAAAGAACACGCTTGCATAGATCCGACGGAGGCAATGTGAAACGAAGAGTCATTACGTAAATATCCATAAAAGCCATTTTTCTCTTTGTCAACTAAACTTTTTTGTTGTAATTTCGGAAAAATTTCTCCCATCCGATCGGTTATTATCTCGTCTTCAACTACACGGATATTCGTGTAGGCATAAAAGCGTAAATTTTCCTTCCTCAAAGAAGCTTGTCGATTACAAAGGAATTCGCGAACACTTTATCTGAAAGGCGTATTCCTGCAGCTATGGAAACCTATTTGATGCACCTCTATACTTTAGTGAGTCTGAGGACGTCCCGACATGAAAGATAAACCGCGTACACAGGGACAACGTATGAGAGAGCTGGAAAGTGAGCGCGACGAGAACGCGACGGCGAATGCCGGTGAATGCAGTCGCCGGGACTCAGAGGGGGGGTTTCCAGAGAATGAATCCCTGTATCATTATATCATGGACCATATCAGCGATGGAGTTTATAGGATTAACGAAAAAGGATACTTTACATTCGTAAACAGAGTAATCGTTGACAGAGCGGGAATTTCTGCAGAAAAGTTTTGTCGTCTGCATTTCCTCGATCTGGTCATGCCGGAATACAGGGAAATGGCAAAGAACAATTTTGAAAAGGTGATGAGAGGTGAAGAGGGTGTGCCCTATGAATTGACCTATAGAAGATCGGATGGACAGAAGAACATAGTGGAGGTCCATAGCAGGGCCATCTATGAAGGGAGCAGGGTTACCGGTATTTTGGGAATATCAAGGGAGATAACGGAACGAAAGAGGGCTGAGGCGGCATTAAGGGAGGCGTATGACCACTTGGATCTTCTGGTTGCGGAACGAACTCAAGAGCTCCAGCTCAAAAACCGCGAGCTTATGAAAGAGATTGCGCAGCGCCGCAAGATGGAGGAGGCGTTGACCAGAAGAGAAACGGATCTTGAGGAAAAAACTAGTAATCTTGAGGAGCTCAATACGGCTCTGAAAGTTCTGCTGAAACAGAGGGACAGGGATAAGAGAGAGTTTGAAGAGTGGGTGGTGGCAAATGTTGAGAATGTCATCATGCCGTACGTCGGAAAGTTAAAGAAGAGCGGTTTGGGACCTGAAGAATCAGCCTATGTCAAGATACTCGATACAAATCTCAGACATATAACCTCTTCCTTTTTGCACAGACTGTCTCCCAAATATATGAATCTGACTTTCAGGGAGCTTCAAATTACTGATCTTGTGAAAGAGGGAAATTCCAGCAAGGATGTGGCGGCGATGCTGAATGTCTCAGAGAGAACCGTCGATTTTCACAGGAAGAATATAAGAAAGAAACTTGCCATCGTTGATAGGAAGACAAATCTCCGAACCTACCTCTCTCGTCTCTCGTGATAAATAAGGAAAAACGGCATCCTCCGGTAAGCCGACGGAGCGCATCAGCACGATGGTCCAACGGCTGCCACCTGCCAACGGAAATCCCCCGCGGAAGACTATCGCAAATCCACATGTTGACACCATCGTCTCGGGCTACTTCTCGTTAAGGACAGCTATGATCTCACCGCAGAAGAAAGGCAGGTCTTCGGGTTTGCGCGAAGTTATTATCAGACCGTCGCGAACGACAGGTTCATCGAGCCAAATTGCACCGGCATTGATCATATCATCCTTCATGCTGTAGAAGCTGGTCACTTTCCTTCCCCGGACGATTCCTGCCGAGGCGAGCATCCACCCTGCGTGGCAGATGGCCGCCACTACCTTGCCCTGGTTGTAGGCGTCCCGTACAACAGCGACCATAGAAGGATTACGCCGCATTAAATCGGGGGCGTAACCGCCGGGGACAACGACACCATCGTATTCTTGAATCCTGATGTCTGTGACCGAGGCCTCTGCAGTAATCTCATAACCGTCGCCGCTCTTATAAGCATGTCCTCCTTCCGGACCGACAACCGTCACCTCTGCGCCGGCCTCGCGGAGACGAATCAGCGGATACCACAGCTCCAGAACCTGGTACCGGTCTTCTACGAGCAAGACAAGCCGTTTACCTTTGATTTCCATATGCACCTCCATACTCATTGATCCGCCTCATACGCGTCGAGCATTCGGCAAATCGGGATAAGATTAGTGTCATGACAATGGCTCCTGATGCAACCGGAGTCAATAGACAGAAAATGGCTGCGAAATAGGAGTGCACATCTATAGAAGAGGGAGAGGGGAGGCACTGAATGCACGATTCGCGGAAACTGTATTGGCGGGAGTCAGTGATATGTCCTTCATTCCTTTCAGCACCCGATAGCAGGGCATGTCAAGATTGTTCCTTCTGTATCGCTTCGAGAAAGGCAGACGCAGACCATATCAGAGCTCGACGGTTGTTCTCGTCTTGCTATCTTCCGGGTATCGCAGAAAAGCGCTGAGCAGGAATCCGACCAACGGCAGGAGCATAATCGATTTCAGGGCGGCAGGTACGCCGAACTGATCGGCAATGACTCCGAGGAGCGTGACACAAATGCCACCAGCTCCGATGGCGAAACCTACCATGAGGCCTGAGGCGACGCCGAGATTTTTGGGCAGCAACTGCTGCGCCATGACAACGGTAACAGAAAATGTTGAAATCAAGGCCATGCCGAGAAGTCCGAGCACTACAAACAGCATGTAGCCATCGATGACGAATATCAGGGGCAGGATAAGGGCGCTAAGGAACATGGACAGCATCAGATAACGTTTATGACCCCACCTGTCAGCCAAGGGCGCTCCCCCCAAGGTGCCAATGACGCCGCCGAGAAGAAGAACAAACACGAGTTTACCTGCATAGAGCGGATCTCCCCTGAGATGGTTTATGTAGTAAAAAGGGATGTAACTCATGAGTCCCATCTGCGTCCATGACCTCATAATCACGATGGCGATCACCATCGATAAGGATATGTAAGCGCCCTCTCGACGACCGTGTGTGGTATCGCCGCCCACCGCTCCATCTCGTTTGATTTCCGTGATGGATATTTCCCGCCAATAGGAGATTATGATCGCAACAAAAATCACTGATGGAACAATAATAACGGGCAGTGAAGGAAATCCCATATACTTGATTATATAGATTGCAATTATCGGCCCTAAGGCAAATCCCAAATTTCCACCAACTGAAAATATGGCCATCCCCGTAACCCGTTTCTCACCGGTAAAAAAATGGGCCGTCTTGTATCCTTCAGGATGGTATGACGCAATGCCGAAGCCGCTCACTACGACAAGGATGAGAATAAGCGCGTAACTTGAGGGGAAGGACAACAAAGAAAATCCAATCCCGGCGCATAGGCATCCGAGAGGCAGAAGGAAGGCCTTTTCCTGTTTATCCGAAAGGAAGCCGAAAAGAGGCTGGATCAGAGAGGATGTGAAATTCGCGGCCATCAGGATGACACCGGCCATGGTGTATGAGAGGGAGAGGTTCTCTTTTAGGAAGGGCAGTATTGCGGGAAGCGCGCTCTGGTATATGTCTGTTACAAGGTGTCCCAGTGAAAGGACAAGGAGGATTTTCAGATTGAATTTGCTCATTGTCAGTGCCCGGCGATAAGAAAGAGGATGCGAGGTTTATAAGGGGAAACAGCCTGCATGTCAATGATATTAAACCGGGTTACCTATATGACCATCCGGATAAATTTTTCATCTAGTCCTGATTGCCTGTTGAATCGGCCGGGCGCTTAGTTTTGTCTCCGGTAATATCAGACCATGGGGGGCAAGGGCGAGGAGTCGTTTTGTGCGCTATGTCATTTGAGGTATCAACGTTTCTACAAGGCGCCATTGGACAGTATGCTGCTAATCTCAAGCAGCCTTCATTACGGAGGCGCATTCTGCAATGCCCAATAGGAGCCTATTCCGGCGACAGTTTCGATGAATTTGTCATATGCGATAGGCTTTACGATGAAGCTGTTTGCTCCCAGACGGTAGCTGTCTATCCGATCCTGGTCGTTGGTCGATGATGAGAAAACCACTACGGGGATCATCTTTGTCGTCTCATTGGATCTGAGCATCCGCAGAACTTCAAGACCGTCCACCTTCGGCAGCCTCAGGTCCAGCAGAATCACGCTGGGCTGTTTAAAGTAATCGCGGTTTGAATACTTCCCGGTTGCAAACAGATAATCCAGAGCTTCTCCACCGTCACGAAAGACTTTTACCCTATGGGCCAACTCATGATTGTTCAAGGCTTCGAGTATAAACTCCACGTTGTATTTATTGTCTTCTACAAGCAGGATATCGAACATCTCTTCCGTCATTAATTTATCTCTTCCCCCGTATCACAATGATTGTTCGGCCCCTTTTCTTTTCACGCCTCTTTCGCGGGTCCTCGGCGAATCTGCATTTTCCACTACTCTAGCGTAAGCGCGAATAAAAGCAATGCGTCAATGACTGATTTTTAGCCGCTTTATGTCTTAGCCAGATATGGGACAATTAATGGGAGGATCGTAGGAGTCTTTTGGGAGAGACGAATGCACTTACTCTGCTTTAGCAGCGCATGAAGGCATGACAAACACTACTCCCGAAGGAGAAACAAGACAGGGCTCCCGCCATCCGTTTTGCCTTGGCTCTGAAGAGATATCTCTCTGAAGAAGTATTGACTACCTTGTAAGCTGCGCATAAGATAAGAGCATAAATACTATTGGCCGGAGGCGATTGTGAAAAGAGTCTATAGTCGAACGTCAGAAATAAGTTTTGTTATTCTCATCATTGCGGCCGTTCTTATTTCCCTGTTGCCTGTAACTAGGGCAACGGCGGAAGTAAGAAAAGGGGATGAAAATATACTAAGAGCCACTCTGGAGAACGGGTTGCGTGTCGTTATCGTGCGCAACACGCAGGCCCCGGTCATCTCAATAATAGTCAATTACCTCGTTGGTTCAAACGAGGCGCCGGAAGGGTTTCCCGGCATGGCCCACGCCCAGGAGCACATGATGTTCAGGGGCGGTCCGGGTCTTTCAGCAGACCAGCTTGCAGACATCATCGCCTTGATGGGCGGGAATTTTAATGCGGACACGCAACAGACGGTTACGCAGTATTCGTTCACGTGTGCGAAGGAAGATTTTGATATAGCCATGCACATAGAATCAGTCCGGATGAAGGGTGTACTCGACAGTGAGGAATCATGGAGGGAGGAAAGGGGCGCTATCGAACAGGAGGTGGCCCAGGACCTCTCAGATCCAGACTACATATTTTATGCGAAGTTGCTGGAAATTATGTTTAAGGATACGCCGTATGCACACACGCCTCTGGGAACGCTTCCTTCCTTTGAGAAGACAACAGGGGCCATGCTCAAAACATTTTACGACACATGGTATGCACCTAACAACGCAATTTTGGTGATTGTAGGCCATGTCGAGCCGCGGCAGGCGCTGAAGGATGTCGAGAAATATTTTTCTTCCATACCGCGGAAGCATATTCCTCAACGTCCCGCCGTGCGTCTTGGACCCCTGAAGCTGGAATCGTTCACGATGAGGACGGACCAGTCGCACGGGCTTACGGCTATTTCTTTCCGCATGCCCGGTTACGAAAGCAGCGATTACGCGGCAAGTGAGGTGCTTGCAGATGTGCTGAGCAGCCAGAGAGGAAGTCTGTTCGAATTGGTGGTCGAAGGAAAAGCCCTCGACGTCGACTTCAGCCTGCTCACGCTCCCTGCGGCAGGCCTGGCCACAGCATCGGCTTCCTTCGCCAAAGGAACCGATCCTCAGCCTCTGATAGAAGAGATCAAAAGGATTCTTACGGCCGATGTGAAAAAGGGTTTTACCGCTGACCTTGTTGAGGCGGCCAAACGCGGTAGGCTGACCAGGGCCGAACTTCAGAAGAATTCAGTACCCGGTCTTGCTATGGCCTGGTCTCAGGCGCTGGCACTGGAAGGGAGACAATCACCGGACGACACCTTAGCAGCCATACAGAAGGTCTCTGTGGCCGACGTCAATAGGGTGGCCACCAAATACCTGCAGCTTCATGAATCTGTAGAAGCCGTTCTCATCCCGGAGGCAGCCGGCAAGCCTGTCTCTGCAAGGCCACGCGGAAAAATAGAATCCTTCACGCCGAAAAAGACAAAGAGCGTGGAGCTTCCCGGTTGGGCGGACAAGGCCTTGAATCGGCTCTCTGTGACAGCTTCCACCGTGAATCCAGAGGTCGCAGTTCTTCCCAGCGGACTCAAACTGATCATACAGTATTCCTCTGTGAGCGACACTGCCAGCATATACGGCCACGTAAAAAATAATCCTTACCTTCAGACTCCGGAAGGAAAGGAAGGATTGGATAGCGTGCTCGGACCGCTTTTTTCTTTCGGCACCGCTTCGCTCGGCAGGCTTGCCTTCCAGGAGGCTCTGGATGACGTGGGGGCAGACATATCTGTGGATACGGATTTCTCTCTGCAGGTTCTTGCCAAACACTTTGATCGCGGCGTCGAACTCCTTGCAGACAATCTGCTTCACCCGGCGCTGCCTGAAGAAGCTCTCAAGACATTGAGGAAACAGGTAGCGGATGAAGTAGCGGGTGAACTTGAAAGTCCTGACTACCTGACAAAGCGGACCCTCCGAACCTCACTCTTTCCCAAAAAAGACGCAGCACTCCGCGAGGCCACTCGATCGACTATTTCCTCTCTGACTCTCGACGATGTGAAATCATATTATCAAAAGGTCTTCCGCCCGGACATGACGACGATCGTATTTATCGGGAAGGTGGCGCCGGAAGCCGTCAAAAAGGTGATCGGGAAATACTTCGGAGCGTGGCAGGCCAAAGGTCCCAAGCCTGAGACCCTCCTGCCCCTGGTACCGCCGAATAAGGCATCCGCCACGGCCGTGCCCGACCTCAGTCGGACGCAGACGAAGGTGATTCTTGCTGAAACTCTCGGCTTGACAAGATCTGATCCGGATTACTACACATTGGAATTAGGCAACCACGTCCTGGGCGGCGCTTTCTACTCAACCTGGCTTTACCGGGATCTCCGAGAGAAGACGGGACTTGTTTATCACGTCTCTTCGTCATTCGATATAGGTAAAACGCGATCCCTTTATGAAGTGAGGTATTCCTGCGATCCTGATAATGTCTCTAGAGCGAGAGCCATCATCGAACATGATCTCACAAAGATGCAGAAAGAACCCGTCACACCTGATGAGCTCGTCAAAGCACAATCTCTCACATTGAGGGAGATACAGCTTGCGGAGGCCTCCGCCGACAGCATAGCACTGGGACTTATTTACAGGGCAACCCATGATTTGCCTCTCGACGAACCTGTTGTCGCTGCACGGAGATTCTTGGAGATAACACCTCAAGATGTACGGGCTGCCTTTTCGAAGTGGCTTCGTATCGGCGATATGGTGCAGGTTACTCAAGGGCCCTTTCCCAGGTAACGGCAATTTTGATATTGCCACAAGAGGAGGGTTTTTTGTCCGGCACATTTACACCGGGAAAGAGGGCCTTGAGCACACCTAAATGTCTTTGTGGTTTACCCGCCGGCCGCATGACGGGTTGAAGCTTCATATTCTTCTTTCATGCACAATCGCACGATCTTTCTTAACTGCTCGGCCGTTACGGGCGGCAGATGGACACGGGCTTTTTCACAATGACAATTTTTCTCGATATTGCGACAGCGTATAGCGCCTGCCATGATGATAGCGTTCACTGCCTCGTCATTATTCATTGCATGGACCTTAATTTGATAATCACAGGGTACTGGGCAGGAAAATGAATATGTCATAGCCGCTCGCTCCTCTCTCAGAAATATTACCCGCCTCGGAGTAAGTATCCGGAGAGCACATCAGCTAAGCACATTGCCGCTTACCGGAAAGACCGAGTTCGGAAGCCTCACATTGACGTCGAGTGCTCTCCTGACTTGTTATGGTTATCATATTAGTCTGTCCCGACATAAATTTCTATCCTGCAATCCCTGATTATATGCTCCGATATTCTTGATTCGCGGTGTGTATCTGGCTGATTTCGGGTAAAGGAAAGGAGTAAGGAATAAAAAAATTGGTATCCCCGTCTTCGTGCTGGCACAGACAGCACCGTGATGCATAACAGTCTGCAAAAGCGCTTGCGGGCCGGCCTCTGCATTCTGCCGAAACCTCTGGCGAATGGCATTCGCCGTCTTCTTCAGCTCTACCCATCTAAGACATTTTCGTGTAATAAATAAGTGAATCCCTTATGGAACTATTCTGTATATCTAATATTATCTCAAAAGTTTCTGCTCATTCCGAGGATGAAGCACAGCCATGGAGACTCCTGTGAACATTTGTAACGGGCCGTATGGCGCGCTGCAGTGCCGCGGGACTATGTCGGCTCCGGCTAAACTGATATGTGTACAGGCCGTCTTGGACGTCAAAAGACCGAACATAGCTTCCCGATATGCGGCGCCGCTTCAGCGTTGATAAGAAAGTGAGTACTTGCTATTTAATTAACCTATGAAGGCAAAAGTAAGAGTATCCCGCGAGGAAGGGCGAAAACTTATACTGATAAGGGTTCGCGAACTATACGCGCACAAGGGTCTCCATGGAGTGACGACGCGGGAACTGGCGCAGGCTGCGGGCATTTCGGAGGGCCTGCTATTCAAAATGTTCCCCGATAAAGAGACGCTTTACCGTGACATGCTTGCTCTATTCTCCGACAACATTTCAGAGAGGACGAAACGAATAACGTCTCTTAAGCCTTCGTCCTCGACGCTCGTGCTAATAGTCCACTTACTGGTATCGGAGATGATATCTGTCAGACTGACTGAACGTGATGATTTTACCCGGCTTTACCTCCGCAATCTGGCAGGGGACGGAGAATTTGCGCGCCTAGTTTACGGATCGTTTGCCTTTCGTCATCATGACAGATTTCGTGCCGTCGGCCCCTGTCTTGAATTACGGCATGTCGCGGGAGAAGCTGGTCAAGCATGTCGTATGGTTTTTGCTCCGTGGCATTGGCCTTAAAGAGGAGTCCATACGCCGTCATTACACTGCCAAGGGATTGGCGATTATGAAAAGCTGATGTTTGATATGCCCTGTGAGTGTGGTATTATTTTTGCGACTGGAGAAACAGCATTGGTGCGTAAACGTGTGAAAGTTGTGCGGCAGTCGAGGATAGGTGTCTGCGCGGTAATCATCTGCAGCGTCTTGGGGTGCGCCGTCGGTCCGGACTTTCAGTCTCCGAAGGCCCCGGCCACGAAAGCCTATACTGCTGAGGCGCTGCCGGCGGAGACAGAGGCGGCGCCGGGCACTGCGGGCGCGGCACAGCGTTTTGCCCCGGGGAAAGATATCCCCCAGGAATGGTGGACGCTCCTCCATTCCGAAGAATTAGATCAGCTGATCAGGCGGGCCTTGGCAGATAGTCCGACGGTCGCGGCAGCGAAAGCAAGGCTACGTGAGGCGGCCGAAAATAGGCGGGCCCAGTACGGAGCCCTTTTCCCTGCTGCGGATGCCGACATCTCCGCTTCGCGTCAGAGGATCTCCGGCGCCGAATTTGGCGAGTCGGATAACAACGTCAGCGTTTTCAACCTTTACAACGCCTCTGTAAATGTCTCGTATTCACTCGACCTTTTTGGCAGCACCCGACGTAAGCTCGAGGCTCTCCAATCGCAGATAGACTACCAGCGGTTTCAGCTGGAGGGCGTTTATCTGACGCTCACTTCCAATATCGTCACTACGGCCGTGAAAGATGCGTCACTGCGCGCCCAGATTGGGGCGATGAGTGACATCATAGAGGCGCAGGAGAACCAGCTCAACGTGGTGGAGGAGCAGTTCCGCCTCGGAGGCGCGGCACTTTCCGACGTGCTTGCCCAGCGGGCGCAGCTCGCGCAGACGCGGGCCGCCCTGCCGTCGCTGGAGAAGCAGCTTGCGCAGACGCGCCACCAGCTTGCGGTGCTTGCCGGAAGGCTGCCCTCCGAGGCGGCGCTGCCCGAGTTTGATTTAAACGATTTTCAACTGCCCGAGGAACTGCCGGTAAGCCTGCCTTCATCGTTGGTGCGCCAGCGGCCTGACATAAGGGGGGCGGAAGAGGTGCTCCACGCGGCGAGTGCGCAGGTTGGCGTTGCTACTGCAAACCTATATCCTCAGATCACGCTGACGGGCAGTTTCGGCCTGGAGGCGGCAACGCTCGGCGATCTTTTCAGAAGCGGCGCCGATATCTGGAGCCTCGGCGCAGGTTTGCTGCAGCCCATATTCCACGGCGGTACACTTACCGCACAGCGGCGCGCTGCGATTGCCGTCTACGATCAGGCAGCAGCACAGTATCGCGATACAGTCTTGCAGGCCTTTCAAAGTGTGGCCGATGTGCTCCGCGCCCTCGAAGGGGATGCGAGCACACTGAAGGCGCAGGCCGAGGCCGAGGCGGCGGCCCGCGACACGCTCGATCTCACGGAGAAACAGTTTCAGCTTGGTGCAGTAAGCTATCTCGCGCTGCTCAATGCGGAGCGCCAGCATGAGCAGGCGCGATTGACTCTGGTTCAGGCGCAAGCCGCGCGCTTTGCGGACACGGCGGCACTGTATCAGGCCTTAGGCGGAGGCTGGTGGAACCGTGATCCCCATGCAGCGGCGGCCGCAGTGAAAGCGGAGTAAAATTATATTAAAATGAAAGGCGGCTCGTTCCGGTCGCCGTGTGCAGTGAAAGAAATGGACCGGGGATGAACCGGGGGTTCCCGCAGTTTATCGCATCAGTGACAAGTATGTGTAGAGGGAGGGGCTTCTGATGGGAAGGCGAATGTTAATCATGCTGGCGGTCGTCGGCCTGCTGTTTGGGGGCATTTTCGGCTATCATGCCTTCAAGGCGCATATGCTCAAGAAATCGCTGGCCGGCATGCAACTGCCGCCCTCTACGGTTACTGCGATGAAAGCCGAATTGCGTATCTGGCAGCCTCAGCTTAAAGCCGTGGGCTCCCTCCGTGCCGTGCGGGGAGTTGATGTAACCAGCGAAATTTCTGGACTCGTACGAACCCTGCACTTCAAGTCAGGAGACGACGTCAAGGCCGGCCAAGTGCTGGTGCAGCTGAACGCGGATGCGGACATCGCCCAATTGCGCTCTCTTGAGGCCGCCGCTGAGTTGGCAGGTACGGTTTATGTGCGTGACCGAAAGCAATTTGAGGTGCAGGCCATAAGTCAAGCCACTCTCGATGCCGACATGGCCGATCTCAAGAGCAAACGCGCCCAGGTTGCACAGCAGGTTGCCCTGGTCGATAAGAAGACCATTCGCGCCCCGTTTACCGGGCGTCTAGGCATCAGCACCGTGAATCCCGGGCAGTATATAAATCCCGGAGACAAGATCGTCACGCTGCAATCACTAGACTCGATCTATTGCGACTTTTTACTGCCGCAGCAGGAGCTTTCACGGATGTCGCTCGGGCAGAAGGTTATCGTTACTTCGGACACATACCCGGGCCGCACGTTTAATGGCCGCATAACTGCGATAAACCCGCAGGTAGATGCGGCCACGCGGAATTTTCAGGCGGAGGCGACGCTTGCCAATCCCAAGCATGAGCTGTTGCCGGGGATGTACGCATCGGTAGAGGTTCAGGCGGGCTCTGTGGAGCGCCACCTCACACTGCCACAGACAGCAGTGACCTACAACCCCTATGGCGATACGGCGTTCGTCGTGGAGGAGAGCGGGAAGGGGCCGGACGGCAAACCTCTTCTGGCGGTCAGGCAGACATTTATCACCGTCGGCGGCACCCGCGGCGACCAGATCGCAATCCTCAAGGGGATCAAAGAAGGCGACATGGTAGTTACGAGCGGGCAGATTAAACTCAAGAACGGGAGTCCTGTAATCATCAATAACCAGGTACAGCCCACCAATGAAGCCGCCCCCCAGCCGGTGGATGAATAATATATAAGGCACACCATGCGTTTTACGGATATCTTCATTCGCCGCCCCGTACTTGCCACTGTGGTCAGTTTGCTGATCCTGGTTCTAGGGCTCCGTTCTGTGGGGCTCTTGCAGGTACGCCAGTATCCCTTCACCCAGAATGCCGTGGTGACCGTCTCGACTGTGTATACAGGAGCCGACCCGGCGCTGGTTGCCGGCTTCATCACTACCCCTCTCGAAACCTCCATCGCTCAGGCGAACGGCATAGACTATCTTACTTCGTCGAGCACGCAGAGTCTGAGCACCATCCAGGCTAACCTGCGCTTGAACTATGATCCGAACAAGGCTCTGACCGAGATTAACACCAAGGTCAATGCGGTGCTCAACCAGCTGCCGAAAGATGCACAGCTCCCGGTAATAACTGTCGCCATCGGCGAGACAATCGATTCGATGTACATCGGGTTCTACAGCAAGGTGCTGCCGACGAACAAAATTACGGATTATCTGATACGAGTGGTACAGCCAAAGCTGCAGGCGGTCGAGGGCGTGCAGACAGCGGAGGTTCTCGGCAAACGCACATTTGCCCTGCGGGCCTGGCTGGACCCGGCGAAAATGGCGGCATATGGCCTGACTGCCGCGGATGTCAGCAATGCGCTTGCCAACAACGATTTCATCTCCGCCGTCGGGCGGACCCAAGGACAGATGGTTACAGTGAGTCTCATTGCTTATACGGGTCTACACTCGGTTGAGGAGTTCCGCAACCTTATTTTGAAGTCGCAGAACGGTGCAATCATACGTCTGGGTGATGTTGCCGAGATCACGCTTGGCTCAGAAGATTACGACACGGCAGTCGCCTTCGACGGAGAGAGCGCGGTTTACATCGGTATCAAAGTGGCCCCCAATGCCAATCTGCTTACAGTAATTGACAGTGTCCGGAAGGCATTCCCTCCTGTCGAAGAGCAGCTGCCGGAGGGGCTGAAAGGGAAAATTGTCTATGATGCCACCAAGTATGTAAACAGTTCCATCAAAGAGGTGATAAGCACGCTGATCAAGGCGCTGCTGATCGTGACAGCAGTGATCTTCCTTTTTCTGTGCTCGATACGATCGGTGATAATACCTACCGTCGCCATGCCGCTTTCGCTCGTCGGGGCGTTTTTCATTATGCTTATTCTTGGCTATACGATTAATCTTTTGACGCTGCTCTCACTGGTGCTGGCGATTGGCCTCGTCGTCGACGACGCCATTATCGTTGTAGAAAATGCACAGCGTCATATCGAGAGCGGGACGCCGCCCATGGAGGCGGCGATCCAAGGCGCGCGCGAACTGGCAGCGCCTATCGTTGCAATCTCGGTGGTGCTGGTAGCTGTATATGTGCCGATCGGCTTTATGGGTGGCCTGACAGGAGCCCTTTTTACAGAGTTTGCCTATACTCTGGCGGGAACTGTCGGCGTGTCGGCGGTCATAGCGCTGACTCTTTCGCCGATGATGTGCTCGCGCCTGCTCCTGTCAGCGGAAGAATGCGGCCAGCATCGCTTCCTTGGTTTCATAGATCGCCAGTTCAGGCGAATACGGAATGGCTATGAAGTGCTTCTTCGCGGCGCGCTGAATTACCGGCAGGTGACTGCCGTGTTCGCCGTGCTTGTCCTCTGCAGCAATTACTTCCTGTTCGTAGGAGCGAAGAGTGAACTCGCGCCTCTGGAGGATCAGGGAATTGTCATTTCTTTGATCACGGCGGCGCCCAACGCATCATTGGAACAGACGCAATTGTATTCGCGGCAATTATACAAAATAATCAGCAGTTATCCGGAGACGGACCACGTATTTCAACTCGACGGCATCAGCGGGCTGAACACGGGCATAGCTGGCATGGTGTTGAAACCGTGGGACGAACGGAAGCGCACAACCATGGATCTGCAACCGGAGGTGCAGATGCGATTCGGAGAGATATCAGGAGTACGCGCAGTGGCATTCCAGCGGCCGCCCCTGCCTGGCACGAGCGGGCTGCCCGTACAATTTGTAATCGGTACCACGGAGTCCTACGAACGCCTGAATGAGGTATCTCTGGCGCTCATGGAAAAGGCATATGGAAGCGGCGCATTCGCATTCGTGGACACGGATCTGAAGGTCGATAAGCCGCAGACAACAATAGAGATAGATCGCGATAAGGCCGCGCAACTGGGTCTTACGATGCGAGATGTAGGCGATGCACTGGGATCTATGCTGGGCGGGGGCTACGTCAACTACTTCAGCCTTGCCGGACGCTCGTACAAAGTGATCCCGCAGGTGATGCAGCGCGACCGGCTCAATGCCGGGCAGCTACGGGACTATTACATCAATGCTGCCGGTGGGGCATCCATCCCTGTTTCGACATTTGTGCGTCTCAGAACAGACGTCGTGCCGGAGTCGCTCAACCATTTCCAGCAGCTCAATTCCGCTACGATCTCAGCCGTTCCCGCTGCCGGTGTCACTCTCGGCGAAGCGCTGGATACGTTAAGAAGCCTGTCGAAAGATGTGCTGCCCCAAGGGTTCAGCATAGATTACAGCGGCGAGTCGCGCCAGTTTATACAGGAATCAAGCGCGCTCATCGTTACATTCTTCTTTGCAATGATTATCATTTTCCTGTCCTTAGCAGCGCTATTTGAGAGCTTCCGTGATCCTTTCATCGTGCTCGTTAGCGTGCCCATGTCGATCTGCGGGGCCATGATATTTATCAGCCTGGGCGTCGGCGGTGCAAGCCTCAACATCTACACAGAGGTCGGCCTGGTGACGCTGATCGGCCTGATCAGCAAGCACGGCATCCTGATCGTCCAGTTTGCCAACGACCTCCAGCGGGAAGGGAAGGAAAAGCGTGAGGCGGTGGAAATGGCGGCAGTCATCCGTTTACGACCGATACTGATGACTACTGCGGCGATGGTACTGGGCGTGCTGCCGTTGATTACCGCTGCCGGCGCCGGTGCGGTGGGGCGCTACAATATGGGGCTGGTGATCGCGGCCGGAATCGCCATCGGCACGCTCTTTACGCTGTTTGTGGTACCGGCCATGTATGTGTTCCTTGCTGCCGAACACACCGGCAAGCGGGCGACTGAAGATGCGGCTGTCACGGAACCGGCCAAGGCATAATGAGAAGGGGCGCTGCCCGCCGTTTTCATCACTTGCCATGAGAATCTCGGATTAAGTACCTGGGGAAAGAAGTCAAGACCTCTCCGTGATTCAGTCATCAAACCTTCTTGAAGTCGATGAATCCCGACGCCACGTCTGTATGAATAAGCTGGACACGGATTCTGTGGCCAACATCGACACCGTGAAAACCCTCCACGAGCTTTCCTTCGACAGGCGGTTGTGTAAGGCGCACCCATGTGCCTTTCGGGTCGGCGCCGGTAACGATAGCATTGAACTCTTCTCCGATTCTAGACTCGAGCAGAATTGCTGCTGCCGATTTGAATACCTGCCGCTCCACCTTATTCGCGGCATTCTCTTTCTCCGTGGAGTTTATGGCCAAGGCCCGAAGCTCATCGCCGCCATAGGGCACAGTCGTTCCTTCCATGGCCGCCTTCAACAGACGCTGCATGATGAGATCCACATAGCGTCGGTTGGGAGCAGTGGAATGAGTGTAGGCGCCGGCAACGAGACCAAAGTGTCCGGGGACGCCAGTGTCCCCCGGAAGCACCGCAACATAATCACCTGGGCCTATGAGTTCGATGATGGAGAGGGAAAGGTCGGGGGACCGCTGTGGATCAGATCCTTTTTCCTTTAGAAGGAACGCTTCCAAAGCCACTGGATCGGGCTTTTGCGGAAGCTCAAAGCCGCGTTCCCCTGCTATCTCGACTATTCGTTCCCATCTCTTCGGAGTGCGGACGGTACGCCTGAGAGACGGGAATTTTCTTGACGAGAGATAGCGGGCTGAGCAAATGTTCGCCGCTATCATGAACTCTTCAATAATAGTTCTGGCGCGGTTTTTCTTCTCGGCTTCAAGTTCGCGGATCTGATCGCCGGAAAATACGGGCATTGCCTCAACGGTTTCGAGAACTTAGCACCCCCTTGCGGTGGCGAAGATTCTTCATGGATTGTGCCGCTCTTTCCTGTAAGCGCAGATTCTCATCGAGTCCTCTTACAGACGGGTGAGCGCTTCGGGCCCATTCCCGATTCCTTCCAACCACGCCGCTATGCTGTTGTAGGCGAGCTTGGCGTGATTGCACACACGGGCCCCGAATATATCGAAGGTCTGAAGAGACCCGTCTCGGCCAATCAGCATTTCGACGACAATTGCCGGTCTGTCCTCGTTAAAGGCTAACGATGTGAGATCTGTGGAAAGCTTTTCGGGAAGCATCGGGAATATTTCGGCAGCGGTGTATACGGACGTGGTGTTGCGCCGCGCGTGGTCGAAAGATAGCTGAACCGTTCCTGACCATGGCGTCCACATCGGCGACTGCAACAAGATCCTTTATCTCATCTCCGGGCATCGCCTGTGCAGCAGTGAGCTGATCAATGTCGCGCGTGTCATCATTGTCAATGGATGCCCACAGAATATCCCTGAGGTCACGAACCTTTTCATCATCAATTACTGCGGGCGTTTGCATGCCGGCGAGATCCGCCGGCGCGTAATCGGAGAAATCGGAGAGTAATCCTTTCTCAATCATAGCACGCCTGGCTATACCCCTCAGAAGGGATCTGTGTTCTTTATCCGTTGGACCCATATTCTATTTCCTTTTACGCAACTTATATATATATAATGGAATTGGAGTATTGGGAAGGCAAAGATCAGCAGAGAAATTACCGTCACCCCGCAGTCAAAAAAAAGGGGCATAGTTCCTCTAGTGAACCTGTGCCCCTTTTGATATCGATAATATATGCAGGCAAGAACAGCCCCGCTGTGAGCAACAACGTGCGTTGCATGCCGAGCAAGTTTCTGATCAATAAGTGTCTTTCGGCGCCTAATCCTTGGGAACTAGCGCGGCCTTCGGTGGAAGATAAGGCTTCTTTGCACCGGCTTTTTTTCTCGCATCCTTGATTGCATCCATGCTTACGCCGCTGCGGGGAATCTTCAGTTTCTGACCCGGATAGATTAGGTTTGCTTTCTTGATCTTTCCCTTGTTAGCCTCATAAATGACTGGCCAGAGGAAGGGATCATTGTAAATATTCTTTTTCTTGGCTATTGTCCAGAGGCTGTCACACTTTTTGACAACATAGGTCTCCATTTTGCATGCTTCGGCTTTGCCCTTCGCCGCTGCTTTACTTTCTCCCATCGCGACTTCGCCCGCGGGAGCAACTTTCTGGCCCTTCTCAACGCCAGCCGCCGATCCCTTCTGAGCCTGCTGTTCGGCCCCTACATCCTTCATAGTCGCTGTCTTTGCGCATGCGCCGGCAAAAATCAGCGTGAGACTCATAATGAATGCCATTAGCCCATAAAGTACGGTTCGTCTTTTCATACGAAATACTCCTTTCCATGAATTTGAGCTACAATAATGCTTTTCTTTTACTACTTTTTACAAAAAAGTCAATTGTTTTTTGTAAAAATAATTTGTATAGTAACAATCAGCGGAGAAACTAGACGCGATTTATCAGAGAGAGGTATCAACATGCGAAAAAAGCAGAGGGCTATTGCTGACATTTTCGATAATCTGAGAAGGGTCTACCAGGTCATTAATGAGCAGTCCAAGAAGGCAAAGAAGCAGACGGGTATTACGGGTCCGCAGCTCTGGGCAATCAAGACGATTTCCGAATGCTCTCCCGTCCAGGTATCTAAGCTGGCCCATAAGATGTATCTTCATCCGGCGACAGTCGTGGGAATACTGAACCGTCTGGAGGAGCAAGGCCTTGTCTTACGGACGCGCACACGTGAAGATCGGCGGATCGTAGATGTCAATCTGACTGCGGAAGGAAAAGCGTTGGTTGCGAGGGCGCCCGAGGTGGCTCAGGGTCTTCTGGCTGCAGGTCTGAAAGTGCTACCTGCCACGAGGCTTCTGGATATTGCTTCTGCTCTGGATCAACTTGTTCAGATCCTGGGAGCGCAGGAAGTCCCACCCCATTTGATCCTATCGCCGGAAGTGAACGTACCAAGAAAACTCAAAAAAATTTAAATTGCAACAGACCAGAGGAGCAGGATGCCAGTCCAAGCGGGCGCTCAGACATCAACACCGAGGAAAACGCGCATGGCATAACCGATCAAGAAACTGACCGTAGCAACAGCAAAAGCTACTCCCGCCATCTCGAGAAAATGCCCTTTGAAAGCCACATCCTTCGCAACTGCAATGTAGTACGTAAAAACCGCTATGATAAAAACTGCCCCCGCGAGTGCGCACAGCAAACAGAGATAATAGTTCTTCAAGATCAGATAAGGTATGATTAGAACCACAATGGTGATCATATAGGCGCCGATGGTATAGAGCGAGGCTCGCAAAGGGTTCTTGAGGCTCCTTTCCGTCTTTGTGGCAAGATACTCCGAAGCGCCCATAGATAAGGCCGCTGCTATGCCTGTTATCGAACCAGCGAGCGCAATCAGCTTTGTGTGTCGCAAGGCTAAAGTGAGCCCGGCGAGCACCCCCGTCATCTCCATCAGGGCATCGTTCAGGCCCAACACCATAGATCCTGTATAGCGAAGCCTTTCTTCATCCCGAAGTCCCAAGGGAGATATCTCGTGCTCGCTTTCATTTTTCGCGATCGCTTCGGCTTCCGGGATTGTCTCCCGCAGATGCCTGTAATTCCGTACTCCGGGTAGTCTTTCTGGATTACAATTAGGCTCTGTTCTTTGCAAAAGCAGAGGGACAAAGATAAGAAAGGATAAGAGAGGGAAGGACGAACAGCCGTATTCAGGAGAATCAAGCAATCTATTTCGTCGCCATCTCTTCTTGTTTTCTGAGTGCGAAGTAAAAGCACGCGCCCTCGTTAACCTTACCGTCAGCCCACACGCGGCCGCCATGCCTGTGTACGATGCGTTGGACAATTGCCAGGCCAACGCCCGTCCCCTCAAAATCTTCGGCGCTGTGCAGGCGCTGAAAAACACCAAAGAGTTTATCGTAATAAGCCATGTCAAAACCGACGCCGTTATCCCTGACAAAATACACGTTCTCTTTTTCGTTTGCGTAGCCCCCGGCTTCTATATCGGCGTCGGCCCGGTACTTTGTGAATTTGATGGCATTGGAAAGAAGGTTGACACATACCTGTTTGATGAGAGCCCTGTCTCCATAGCCCGCGGGAATAGTCTTGACTGTAAGCCGCATGTTCCTGTCCGGGTTGATGACCTCCAGTTCTTTCCATGCCTCTCTCATCAGGGCGTCCATGTCCAGCTCACTGATCGACATATGCTGTCTTCCCAAGCGGGAGAAGGTCAGGAGGTCGTCGATGAGCTGGCCCATCAAATGTGTGCTGTTTCTTATCACATTAAATTTATTCAGCGTATCTTTGTCAAATTTATCTCCCTGTTTCTTGAGGATCAGGCGCGCATATCCGTCGATGGCGCGGAGCGGTGCTCTCAAGTCATGCGAAACGGAATAACTGAAACTCTCCAGTTCCCTGTTTAGTTCTTCAAGCTGCGCGGTGTGTTTGTTCAACTCCTCTTCGGCCTGCTTGCGCTCGCTGATATCTTGAAAGACAGTTGCAAACTGTCCCTTGGCCGGGGAAAAAGCAGAGATGGCAAAATACTTTCTCAGTGGAGAAAAGTGCGCTTCAAATACTTCCGGTTTTCCGCAAAGGGCGACTCTTGCAAATACCGGGAGGAAGGGTGCTTCAGATGTGCCGTAGACTTCTGTAGCTCTCTTACCCACAATCATGTCTTTTCTCAGCCCCGTGATAGATTCATATGAATGGTTAACGTCTGAGATGATGTAATCGACAGCTTCACCGGATGTGTCGTAAATAATTTTGTGAAGGGCTACCCCTTCAACCATCGAAGAGTATAAGCCGGCAAATTTGTCTTCACTCTCCCGCAGCGCCTCTTCGGCTCGCTCCCGAAGCTGCTCATGGTCAAGGGCGTCAAGGGCATACGAAATATCGGCGCTCAGCGACTCAAGCAGGCCGACCTGTTCCTCATCGAAGGCGCCGGGATCAGGAGCATAAAGCGTGAGCGAGGCGGTCGGGCTCCCCTGGCGGCGCAAGGGGAAGGCAGCGGAGGCGCGGAACCCGTAACTATCGGCCTTTTCGCGCCAGGGCGATGTGGCGGGATTGGTCACAAAGTCGTCGTTGATCACCGCCCGGTTCTCCCGAATGCTAGTCCCCGTGGGGCCCTGGCCGAGTTCGCCTTTTGTTTCCACTTTGATCTCTTTTAAGTAGTCGCCAGCAGGTCCATACCAGGCTACTGGGACAACCAGCTCTCCATTCACCTGCCCTATCCAGACCAGTGGGAAAGTACACTCTTCAGATACAATCCGGCAAACCTCATGATACAGGGACGCCACATCCCGGACCCGAATGATTGTCTCGTTGACACGGCTGAGAGCTGCATAGAGGCAGGTCAGCTTGGCGATCTGCTCCCCTGTCCTTTTCCGCTCGGTGACATCTATGCCCATCCCTATTAGATACTGTTTGTCCCTAATAACGGCCCGCGTTCCTGTCAGATAGAAAGGGACCTTATGCCCACTCCTCCCTGCTAAATATGCTTCCGTGGTCGCTGCGCCCGTGACAAATCCCTCCTGTAATTTGTTGACAATTATATCCCTGTCCTCTTCGGCAATGAATGTCATAATGTCAAGAGAAGACAGATCCTCTCTCGAATAACCGGATATTTTTTCCACGTTTCTGTTCCAGTGAATAAGGCGGCCTTTCTCGTCGATGACAAAGAAAATGCCCGGCAAGCTGTCTATGACGGCGTCGGAAAATAGCTTCTCCTGGGCTAATGCCTCCTCCACCCGCCTGCGTCCGGTAATGTCGCGAATGATTATCTGGACGGCACGTCTTCCCTGGTAGTATACCGTACTCCCGACGGCTTCGACCGGGATTGCCTGTCCGTCCAGACGCAGCAGTCTCGATTCTCTGAGCGGCAACCGTTCTCCATCCTGTCCCTGCTTCATACGCAGCTCGATAGCGGCACGGTCATCCGGGTGCGTCAGGTCAATGATGGTTTTAGCCTGGAGCTGTTCGATGGAATCCGCGCCGTATAACCTCAGCGCGGCGGGGTTGGCGAAGAGGAACATGCCATCGCGGTGCACGATGACGGCGTCAGGCGATGATTGGACGAGTTCGCGGTAGCGCTGCTCGCTCTCCCGCAGTGCCTCTTCCATTTTTTTGCGTTCGGCTATTTCAGTCTGAAGCTGTGCTGTCCTTTTCTCAATCTTCTTTTCTAGGGTTCGGTGGGCTTTATGCAGTTTCTCTTCCGCATTTTTGCGCGCCTTGTGTTCTTCCGCTTCCGCGAGGGCCCTGTGGACGGCCGGCACAAGACGGTGAAGACGGCTCTTCATGACATAATCCTTTGCTCCATGAGTCAGGATTTCGATTGCCCGGTCTTCACCGATGGCGCCGGTCACTAGGATAAAAGGTACGTCGGGGCATTTCTTTTTCGCCTCGGCGAGGGCCAGGAAACCGGTGTACTGGGGAAGGTCGTAATCGGAAAGGATGAGGTCGGGACAAAATTCTTTGAGTTCATGTGCAAAGGCATCCTCAGTCATGACGCGTTTTGAGATAAAGGTGAACCCCGCCTCTTTGAGCTCAAATTCCATCAGTTCGGCATCGCTCGGCCTGTCTTCCAGGATCAGTATGCGGAGGGGTTTGTCCATAATCTCAGTCCTGGCACTCAAAATTCTTCTTGATTTGCGTTCCGGTTATTTGCACGAAAAGCGCATTCACGTTCAAACCCCCTTCGTCATCAAACAAATCATTGCAGCTTCCGAGCATTGCACCCGAATCCCTGCTTTCCGAAAGCTGGGAAATGCCCCCAGCTTTCTCGGCGATTATCGTCACATCACTACTATGCCTTATAATCATTTAACTATTTTTCATACAATTTAGGATGACGAAATTATATAGGGTATTTTCTTATTTCTGGCTGTAAAAAACCTTAGGTAATTTTAAGAGAATGCCTTGTGGAGAAAATATAAATGATAATAGATAGTTGTTAGCCGCAATCCCCAAACCTGTATATAGATCTGTTGATAACTGTGTTGATAATTCTCGCCATCGCTTATCTAATCTGCATTCCGACCGGATTGCACAAAATGCGGGCAACAATAAGTGCCATAATATACATAACTTAACGTACAATGCCCGATTCTTGGGGCCCTTGGGGGTTACCGCATGAATTATGCCATGCAAGGCCGCAGGGAGAAGAATTTTTTGACGTGGCAAATAAGAAAAGAACCACCTTACTATTGTCGCGATCATGATTACTTACTTGTGATGGAGATACTTGATGGATGTGTTACACGGAGAAGTTTCATATTTCCCCATAGTGTCGGTGGTGCCGATATAAATTGAAAAAATGAGAATTTTGCCCACAGTTGCTTCAGAAATGATTTGAATACGGATAAAAAGATCTTTTCATCCGAAGCGTGTCAAATTCCATCAGTCAGGTCCCGATGTATCGGGTATCGATGTGCTAGCGCAATTTATGTGCGAATAATCGTAGCTTTGCGCCAAAAAAATAAAATATTTGTAAGGAACATTTCTTGACAACAGGGTAGGCGTTGTGTAAATAAATAAACAGGCTCAAAAAAAAGGGTGGGTCTAAGTAATTCAATTTTAGCTAACTTTAAGGAGGAACGTATGCGAAAATTGGCAATAGGGATTGTGTTAGTTGCTGCAATTAGTATGATGTTTGTGCCAGTGGTATTTGCTCAGCAATCACCTAGCGTGTCAAAGGGTGCATGGGCTATTGGGCTTCCCGGAACTGTTACAGCCGAATCAGGCTTTACAGGAGCCGAGGC